>NZ_JARBDC010000069.1:0-323970 GCF_036577625.1 Paenibacillus sp. GYB003
AACTTTTCTTGCTCTTCCACCGTTAAACGAACAGGGTTTTGGATTGGACGCATCTATGGATACCTCTTTTTAGCACTAATATACCATATCCATCCAATCTATACTATTAGAGTTGAGAGAGTACTAGGTATAGTTTATTGTTTACATTTTGTTGACCGATCCATGAGAACCAGACTATCACTTGATAGGCAACCAATACATACAGGACGTACACCATTCTGAATTTTAAATGCAGCCCGCACTTTTCTTTGAAAAAAGCTATCAAAAAGTGCAGAAATGCAATGGCGATGCACGGCAAAGCTATGCCTAGCATTAATTTTGCAATTCCATCCCCCCTTGCGGAGGCGGCTAAACTCATAAACGTCACTCCGACATTAAGAAACAGAATGGATAATATCTTAGCGGATCGGGAGTTTCGAACCTTTATGTAGAGTAGAAGCGCTACCGAAAAACATATAATCTCGGCCAAAATCGGTAAAACATCGCGTTTCAAAGAATTTTTCACTTCTTTTAACCCTACTTGTATAGACTGCCCGTCCCGGATCACCTCCAGAGTATCAACCTGTTCAACCGCTCTCCACTTCGTAATGGTCATGTGTTGATCCGGGTGATTGCCATTAACTTTGTCGATAATATCTCCAATCCGAACATCCAATCCCTTTACTTCATCCTCTAACGATCTTACTACCCATTGACTACTTTCGGTTTGGTTAACGTATATACCAAGGAAAGGGTACTTTAGATGAAGATAGCCGAACCACAGCTGCAGAGCTAACAGAAAGATAATGCCTATTGAAAAATAAAATGTTCGCATCAATAAATATCACCTTCCATTTTTAACCTTATAATACGTATAATAATAGTGTAATCTATTTGAAACGAATTGAGGAGGGTTTATATGCAAACCATTACTTGGTCGTCCGACTTACAGGCATCGGTACGGAAAACAAAAAATCGTTCTTCCCTTGTTACTCATGGACCATTGACTTCTCTGGAACAAAAAACTTTAAAGAACGTTCTCAACAAAACACATTCCAGAAGACCTGAGAACGAGCCTCGTTATCTTTGGATATAATTGAGACAAAGCCAGGATCCGCAATATCGGATCCTGGCTTATACTATGCCTGCTCCCCCCGACAAGCCTCAACAAATTGCTCGAACAACTTCCGCGAAACGTCGTCGACGCCGGCCGTATCTTCGGGGTGCCACTGCACGCCTACGACGAAGCGGGCGGACTCGCATTCGATCGCTTCGACGATGCCGTCTTCCGCCTTGGCGGTGACGCGCATGCCCGGGGCGACGTCCTTGACCGCCTGGTGATGGAAGCTGTTCGTCTTGAATTCGGCCGCGCCGGCTATGCGTCCGATCCTGCTGTCCGCCTCGGCCCGGACGCGGTGGGACAAATGGCTCCGCGGCGCATTCTGGCTGTGCTTCAGCGCCCGGCACTGCGAGTACACGTCTTGGTACAAGCTGCCGCCCAAGGCGACGTTAAGCACTTGAAGCCCGCGGCAAATGGCGAAGATCGGCTTCTGCTCCGCCATATATTCGCGGATTAGGAGCAGCTCCTGCCGGTCCCGTTCGGGCGTAATGCGCCCGAGCTGCGGCAGCGGCTGTTCGCCGTAATAGTCCGGATCGATATCCGGCCCGCCGCTGAGCAGCAGGCCGTGCGTCGCTCCGCACAGCGTCCGGACTTCCTCATCTCCCAGCCCGAACGGCACGATGACGGGAATGCCCCCCGCCTTCAAAATCCATTCGGAATACGCATGCTTAAGTCCGGCATACTCGTCCTCGCAATTGGCCGTTACGGCAATGATCGGTTTCATCCGTTTCCCCTCCGCGTCGTTCGATCGTTCCACTCAATTTGGTTATACATGATGCCCCGGATCGTGTAAACTGTTTCCAAGATGTAAAAGATGAAGCAAAGGGGAGGGACCGGTACGATGAAATTCGTTTTGCTGTTCGGACCGCAGGCCGTCGGGAAGATGACGGTCGGTCAGGAGCTGGCGAAAAGAACCGGCTTGAAGCTGTTCCACAATCATATGAGCATCGAGCTGGTCGCCCCGTTTTTCAGCTACGGCACGGCGCCCGGGAAACGGCTGGTGATGCTGATCCGCCGCGCGATATTCGAGGAAGTGGCGAACAGCGACCTGGACGGTTTGATTTTCACCTACGTCTGGTCGTTTGACAGTCGGGCCGATTGGGATTATGTCGAGGAAGTATGCCGCATATTCGAGTCCAAGGGCGGCGACGTTTATTTTGTCGAGCTGGAGGCCGATCCGGAAATCAGGCTGGAACGCAATAAAAGCCCGCACAGACTGCTGCACAAGCCGACGAAACAGGATCTCGCGTTTTCCGAACGGGATTTGAAGCAGTCGATGGAACAAAAACGGCTGAACTCCCGGGACGGAGAAATCCGGAGAGCCCGTTACATGCGCATCGACAATTCGACGTTGAGCCCGGAGGCGGTCGCCGACATGATCAAGCAAAGGTTTGATTTGTAGAAAAAAAGAGGGAACCGGGCGATGCGCGCACCGTCCCGAATTCCCCGATTTGATCGCTCGCTCTCCCGCACCTACGAACGATCTTGAATCTTATTGTTCCAGCGCGACGTCGAACCCGACCTCGAACATGCGGCTCCACGGCAAATGCACGTCCTCGATCCGAACCCGCCCCGGACAGCCCTCCTGTACGTATTCGGCGAAAAATTGCTCGAGCTTCGCGCGGATGACCGCGTACACTTCGTCCTGCACGTGGGTCAGCTCGTAATAGCTCGCTCCGAGCTTCGGCAGCTCGTTATGGATGACGTCTTTGCGCACGATCGCCTGGTAGCCCCAATCCTCGATGAGGCGGAAATAGTAGTACGCCCGGCTGCGGTTCAGCCGCTCGGCCGAATCGCCCTCGCGCCCGCGATAATACGATTCGATCACCGCATGGGAGACGACGGTGCCCATCGTATTGCCCGACGTGTTCCACGCGGCGTACGCCGCGATGTCGTGCAGCAGGCCGGCTCGGCTGACCAGCTTCATGAACGGATGATCCGAGCCGTTGCTGACGGCGACGTCGGCCAACGCGACCAGATGCCCTTCGCGAACGTAATGGCGGATCGCCTGGACGAACTCCCTCGTGTTCGTTTCCGAGAAATAGGAGCGGTGCCGCTGCCCGTACGGCGTCGAGCATTCGGCCATCTCCTTCTGGCCGACGGGCGGCGAGTTCGTCATCAGGATGAAGTCGGTGCCGCACGAATTGTCGTGAGCGACCGCTCCGGCCGCCGTCAAATGCGACTTGATGCTTTCGCCGAGCGAGCGATCCTCGTATTTCGGCACGACGAACGGGCCGTGAACGGAGGAATAGCGGACGAACGCTTTCGGCACGTAGCCTTTCGCCTCGCAAAACGCCCGCGCGAACAGCGTGCAGCCGATTTCGTCCGCGCCCGGATAAATCATGATTTTGTCGCCGAGATCGAGCTCCTCCGCGAGCAGCGACAGCTTGCGCTGCTCCATCGGGCTGAAGCCGTACTTCGAATTGTCGTCCAGCGGGATGATCAGGAAATCGATCACGCCGTCGCGGACCAGCTTCATCGTCTCCCGGTTGACGAACGCGTTCGTCCCGCGCCGGGTTAAAAAGTCGGACAGCACCTCCGTCGGAATCGCCGCCGTCACGGACGCCAGCTTCGCCGTCTCCGCTTCGTCCAGCCGCTCCTGCTCCGCCTTGTCGGTCAGCCAGCCGTACGTATAAATTTCGTTGCCGTAATCCGCATAGTAGTCCGGCTCCTCCTCCGAGCTGGAATACGCCGGCACGCGGGTAATCAGGTTGAACGCGTATATGCGCAAGCGGGGATTGCTTCGCTTCAGTTCGGCAAGTACGCCGAGACGCTCTTTGCAGACGTCTTCCGACGTATGGTGCAGCCGCGACGGGACGATGCCTCCGTGCACGAGCATGTCGATCGACACGATCAGACTGTCCGCGCCTTCGGCGGCGCCGGTCAGCCAGTCGCGCACGGCGCCGGTATCGGCGGGCGTCTTTTTGCGCCCGAGCAGGCCGATGTCGGGCACCTCCAGCGTCAGGTCGGTCATGGAAGCCAAATATTGCGGGTAGCGGTAATTGCACGGCCTTTCGTCGAGCGGAACGTATACGATTTTGGGCATGATGTCTCTCCTAGCGCATGATGATATAGAGCATTTTTTCTTTTAAGAACAAAACTTTGGAGAATAACTCCATTCTATCACGTGCGCGCCGCCAGGAAAAGCGACGCCTCGACGTCCGCTAAAATAAAAATCGGCGCCGCATCGGCTTCAGGATACGCCGGACTCCTTTACCAGATATCCGAGCCGAATACGCGAACGGACGCGACGTGCTTGTCTTTCCCCGCTATGTTACGATAAGTATTGCGCCCGATTCGTATGGGCATATTGCGATAGTAGAACCGATCCGAAAAGGAGTGAAGCCGAATGAGGACGACCCGAATCGCCGCTCCGCTGCTGCTCGCGATGCTGCTTGCGGCCGGATGCGCCGGCTCGACCAAGCCGAACGAAGCGTCGCCGGATACGGGGCAGCGGCCGGAAACGGCGGCTCCCGCGCCGGAAGATCCGATCCGGACCAAGTTGAATGCGATGACGCTCGACCAGAAGCTCGGGCAAATGGTCATTGCCGGTATCGACGGAACGGAAGCGGGCGAGCAAGCGAAAAGCTTGATCGCGAACGATTACGTCGGCGGCTTTATTTTATACAAGCCGAACATCGAATCGACGGCGCAGACGGTTCGGCTGCTGAACGGCTTGAAGGAGGCGAACCGCGCCAATCCGGCCCCGCTGCTGCTGAGCGTCGATCAGGAGGGCGGCCGGGTGAACCGGATGCCGGGCTCCTTCGTCTCCGTCCCGGCGAGCCGGGATATCGCCAAATCCGGCGACAGCAAAAAGGCGCGGGCGATCGGCGAAGCGATCGGCGACCAGGTCCGCGCGCTCGGCTTCAACGTCAATTTCGCGCCGGTATTCGACGTCGACAGCAACCCGAACAACCCGGTGATCGGCAGCCGGTCGTTCGGCTCGAAGGCGTCGGTCGTCGCTTCGTTCGCCGCCGAAGAAATGGCCGGTCTGCGCGCCAAGCGGGTCATTCCCGTCGCGAAGCATTTTCCCGGACACGGCGACACCTCCGTCGACTCCCATCTCGAGCTGCCCGTCGTCGCCAAAACGGCGGACGAGCTGCGGAAGCTGGAGCTCGTTCCGTTCGCCGAAGCGATCCGCGCGAAAGCCGACATGGTGATGGTCGCGCACATTTTGCTGCCGCAGCTCGATCCCGACCGCCCTTCGTCGATGTCGTCCAACATTATAACGGAGCTGCTGCGGAACGAGATGGGCTTCGACGGCGTCGTCATTACCGACGATATGACGATGGGCGCCATTTTGAAGCATTACGATCTCGGGCAGGCGGCCGTTCAATCGGTGAAAGCCGGCGCCGATATCGTGCTCGTCGCCCACGATTACGCCAAGGCGAAACAAACGCTCGCCGCGCTGAAGCAAGCGGCGCAATCCGGCGTAATCGCGGCGGACGCCATCGACCGGAGCGTTTACCGCATCCTTGCGCTTAAGGACCGCTACAAGCTGAGCGACGCCCCGTCCGGCCCCGTCGACGAGAGCGCGATCAACGCGGAGCTCAAAAAGGCGATCGGCGGTCCGTGACGTACGGATCCGCACAGCAACGCGATTCTGCGATGCATGTTCCGTCGGGGGGCCGCGCCGCCCCCTCCCAAAACCTCGACATATCGACTGGATTGCCCGGCACCCTGGATCCGGCTACGCCTCCAAACGAAAAAACGCTTCTCTGCCTTCGACGATCGACCGGGACGAGACGAACAGAAACGTCTGGTTAATGCCCGTAAACTGCTCCACGTATTCCGACAGCGCCTCGTACGCCTGATAATACGGAAACAAAACGTACGGCGATTCCCCTTCCCCCGCATGCAGCAGCTCCGGCCGGAGCGCCTTACGCATCAGGCCGGAATGAATTTTGCGGCCGCGCATGACGCGCTCCTGCAGCCGGACGGTCAGCCCGATCGCGCGAATAAGACGCTGCCGTTCGGGACTGGCGAGGTCGGCTTTTTGCAGCGCCTTCGCCAAATCGCGCACGCGCTCGATCATCGTCTCATACGTGCGGAACAGCTCCCCCGGCTCGACCGGATCTTTCCGGTTCAGCCAGCGGTCTTCGCGGATCAGGGCGGATATTTCTTTCCCCGACTCGATGTAAGACCGCACCTCCTCGATTTGCAGGCGCATTTGCGGCCTGTACGGCGTCATGCGGCCGACCATCAAATCGTGCTGGATGTAGTAAAGGAGCGTGCGCAGCATGCTTTCCGACTTCATGAGCAGCACTTCCTCCCGTTCCCGGTGAACCGGCTTGCGGATCATATTGACGGCCGTGCCGACGAGCATGCCGATGATGACGAGCATGAGCTGATGATAGGCGGCGTTGCCGTGCAACTCGTCGGACGTTCCGATCGTATTGACGGCCACGATGACGGCCAGCGTGAGCGATGCCGTTTGTCGCAGCTTGACGTGAACGGCCATAATGAGCAGGGCGACGCCGGCAATGACAAGCGAATAGTCTCCGATGACGAGCGCGGCGCAAATCGAGAGCAGCGCGGCGAACAAAGCGCTGGCCAGATGCGACAATGTATGCTTCAGCGACCGGTACACCGAAGGCTGAACGGCGAGCATCGAGATGATGCCGGCGAAATGATCCGGCTCCAAATGCAGAAGACGGGCAACCGCAATGCTGATCGCGATTGAAATGACCGTTTTGACGACGCGAAGACCGACCAACATTCAAACCTCCACCTTTCCGCACGAATTATGTCATATATCATAACACAAAACCGAATGAACGGAACGAACATTTTGTTTAGCGTCATGTTATATGACATAAACATTTCGTGAGATGCGTTCGGATGCTCCCTTGGCGTGCATGTGGAGATGGTTTTTCGGACATACGGCTAACGAACCGAGCGATCGTTATCGGATTCGAATACGGGGGTTTGAAATTGCAGCGAACTCCATTGTCGTTATTTCCGGCAAATCGGCTCGTTTTCTTCCATTTTCGGCTCGATAACGATGTCTCGATTCGTTAGCCTGGAAAACGTTCGTTTTTCCGCCGATAAGCATGCTGCAGTTCGTTGGCCATCGCCCCGGATCCGCCCGGTCGCCGAGATATCGTCAAAAAATAAAGCTTCCCAAACGGCAAAGCCGTCAAGGAAGCCTTCTATGATGCAGGCGCGGTTGCGAATCGCCCTATTCTCCAACTATGCCGGCCGGACGCCGTTTCCGGTTCACGCCCCGATACGTTGCCGGTTCCGGCCGAGCTGCCGCATCGCGACAAATCCGGCCCCTCCGACGAAGCAGAGCAGCGCGGCGATCCGAAACAGAAGCGGAAACCCGGCATGATCGATCAGCCAGCCGCCGAAATTGCTCGCGATCAGCACGGCCATGCTCGTGTACACCATGCTGAACAGCGTTTGCGCCGTCGTCTTCCAGCCGTCCGGGCATAAGTCGTTCGCGCATTGGACGCCGGCGGCGTAAAAGAGCGCGAACGTAACGCCCTGCAGCGGCTGGCTGAGAAGCAGCACCGCCAGCGGCGGATCGAACGAAACGATGCACAGCCGCAGCGCCGCCGTAAAGGCGCCCACCGCCAGCATCGCGCGATAGCCGAACCGTTCCGACAGCCGCGCGGCGAAAATGAAAAACGGCAGCTCGGACAAGGCCGATACGGCCGTCAGCCAGCCGATTTTTTCCGAAACGTTGCCGCCCGTCGAGCCGAGATAAACGGAGAAAAAGACGCTGAAGCTTTGCGTTCCGCAGGCGACCAGCAGCACAAGCAGCAAAAACGCCGCGAACTTTTTGTCGCGGAGCAGCTTGCCGACGTCGCGCAGCGAAGCCGACTTGCGCACGCCGCCTTTTTCGAGCACGAGCGTGATCGCGAACACGACGACCATGAACGCCATATAAAATGCAAACATATGCCGAATGCCGATATGCGTGTACAGCATGCCGATCGGCGAAACCGTGAGGGCGAAGCCGATCGAGCCCCAAACCCGCGCCGCGCCGTACGTTTGCCGGTGCTTCTGCGCGTGCGCGACCGCGATCGCGTCGGACAGCGGCACCATCGGCGAGTTGAACACGGCCAGCGCGACCGCCGTCGCCGCGTACAGGGCGAAGCCTCCGCCGGTCGAATAGCCGAACGCGATCGCCGGTACGGCGAGGCTGCACAGCATAAGCACCGCTTTCTCGATCCCGTGCTTGTCGCACAGCAGCCCCCACACCGGCTGCACGAACAGGGCGACGAGCGGGCCGATCGCGTACAGCGCCCCGATTTGCTGATTCGTTAGGCCGACCTCGCGGAACCAATAGCCGAGAAACGGCGAATACGAAGCGGCCGCCGCGAAAAAAAAGAAGTAGTAAACGTGAGGCGCGTACTGATGCAAGCGGTTCATGCCGGTCAGCTCCATCCGATGTTCGTCCCGACTGGCAAGCCGGGCCCGTCTTCCGGTGCTAACGATACCACGGCCTCTCGGACCCGTCAATACGCCAAATCGCCGCGGCCTGAGCAGCTCGCGACAGACGACGTTCGGAACCGGAAAAGGCCGCAGCGAACCAAACGGCCGGAAAACGTCCCGCTATTTTCGCCCGTTCCCCCAACAAGTGTCTAAATCGGCGAAATATGCTATGCTTGTGCTTACTACAATATTTGACGAGGAACCCGAACTTATGAATCTATTGACCGCGGAACGACTGAGCAAAAGCTTCGGCATGAAGCGCCTGTTCGAGGACGTCTCGCTTTCGATCGGCGAAGGCGAAAAAATCGGCCTGATCGGCGTCAACGGCACCGGCAAATCGACGCTGCTGAAAACGATCGCCGGCGCGGAGCCGCCCGACGAAGGAACGATCGCCGTCCGCAACGGCATTACGATCGAATATTTGCCGCAAAATCCGCCGTTCGACGACGAGGCGACCGTACTCGGGCAGCTTTTCGCCGGAGCTTCCCCCCTCATGTTGCTGCTGCGCGAATACGAAAGCGCCATGGACCGGCTCGAGAAGGGCGAAAGCGGCCCGGAGCTGCAGAAGCTGCTGCTCGGGCTGACCGCGCGGATGGACGCCGCGGACGCCTGGCACGTCGAGCACGAGGCGAAGCGCATCCTCGGCAAGCTCGGCATCGACGACTTCGCCGCGCGCATGGGCACGCTTTCCGGCGGCAGGCGCAAGCGCGTCGCCTTGGCCGGCGCGCTGATCCGGCCCGCCGATCTGCTTATCCTGGACGAGCCGACGAACCATATCGACACGGCGACGGTCGATTGGCTGGAGCAGCATTTGTCCAGGTCGAAATCGGCGATGCTGCTCATAACGCACGACCGCTATTTTCTCGACCGGGTTTGCAGCCGCATCGTCGAGCTGGAGGGCGGGAAGCTGTACGGCTACGAAGGCAGCTACAACGTCTTTCTCGAGCAAAAGGCGGAGCGAATGGCCCGGCTGCAGGCTTCCGAGCAAAAGCGGCAAAACCTGTTGCGCCGCGAGCTGGCCTGGATTCGGAGGGGCGCCAAAGCGCGGTCGACGAAGCAGAAGGCGCGAATCGAACGATTCGAGCAGCTGCGCCAAGACGCCCCGGAGACGGCCGCGCCGCCGATCGACATCGCGCTGCCCAGCGCCCGGCTCGGCAAAAAAGTGGTCGAGCTGGATCGCGTCTCGAAGGCGTACGACGGCCGCGAGGTCATCCGCTCGTTCGGCCATATCGTCCGGCCCGGCGACCGGATCGGCATCGTCGGCCCGAACGGGGCCGGCAAATCGACGCTGCTGAAGCTGATCGCCGGCAAGCTGCAGCCGGATTCCGGGACGATCGACATCGGGCCTACGGTCCGAATCGGCATGTTTTCGCAGGAAAACGAAGAGCTGGACGAAACGAAGCGGGTGATCGAGTATATACGCGAAGCGGCGGAGCAAGTCCGCACGTCGGACGGCGAGACGATCGGCGCCTCGCAAATGCTGGAGCGTTTCTTGTTCCCGCCTTCGGCGCAATGGACGAAAATCGCCGACTTGTCCGGCGGCGAGAAGCGGAGACTGTTTTTGCTGCGCATTTTGATGGAAGCGCCGAACGTCCTGCTTCTCGACGAGCCGACAAACGACCTGGACATCCAGACGCTGTCCGTGCTCGAGGACTATTTGGAGCGGTTTCCGGGCGCCGTCCTGATCGTCTCGCACGACCGCTATTTTTTGGACCGGACGATCCAAACGCTGCTCGTCGCCGAAGGCGACGGGACGTTTTCCCGTCATGCCGGCACGTTCTCGGAATACCGGGAGCGGCTCGAAGAGCTGCAGCCGTCCGCCCCGTCCGGCAAGCCGGCGACGCCCGCCCCCGCTTCCCCCGCCGCTGCCGCCGGCGATCCGGGCGACGGCAGGCCGAAGGAGAAAGCGCTCAAGTTTTCGTTCAAGGAGCAGAAGGAATTCGAGCAGATCGACGACACGATCGCCGAAGCGGAGCGGGCGCTGCGCGGCGTCTCCGACGAGATCGCGGAGGCCGGCGGCGACTACGAGAAGCTGCTCCGCCTGACCGAGCGTCACCGCGGGCTCGAAGCCGAGCTGGAACGGCTGCTCGAGCGGTGGACGTATTTGAACGATTTGGCGGAGCGGATCGAGAAGCAAAAAAACGGATCGCACTGAAGCTTTCGTATCGGGAGGTTCGACGCATGGAACAACCGGCGTTCCATATACGCAGCTTTATCGGCACGTTCAATGAAGACTGGTACGACGTCGGCTTTCATCAAAACACGACGCTTGAAATCGAAATCGTTTTGGAGGGCCGCGGTCTGTTCGAATGGCCGGAGCGCAAGGTGTACATCGAAACCGGCCACGTGGTCGTCATTCCGCCCGGCATTTCGCACCGGTTCGCCGCCGTCACGAAGGTCCGCTTCGGGGTGTTTCATTTGCAGGGGATGCCTACCGACCTGCAGGAGGTCGTCGACAAGCTGGCCTGCGGCTACGACCAGCCGCGCATATACGCGATGTCGCGCATCGACCGCGACCGGTTCGAGAAGCTGTTTCGCGAATGGCTGCGCGTGCTCGCCTCCCCGCTGAAAGACCGGGAGCGCACGCACGCCGTCTGGGCCGAGCTGCTGCTGCTGTACATGCACGAGCACGCCCAGACGGATTTGCAGGCGATGACGATTACGAAAGCGGCCGATTTCCTGCGCGAAAATTTGAGCCACAACGTCCAAATGTCCGACCTCGCCGAGCTGACCGGCCTGACGGTCGCCGGCTTTCGCCGGACGTTCGAGAAAATATACCGGCTCAGTCCGAAGCAGTACCAGCAGCAATGCCGGATGCAGGAAGCGAAATGGCTGCTCAGCGCGACGGACAAAGATTTGAACGAGATCGCCGAGCAGGTCGGCTTCCACCGGCTCCATTCGTTTTCCCAATGGTTCAAAAGCGTCGAGGGCGCCTCCCCGTCCCTTTGGCGCAAACGGCAAAAGACGATGCACGGCTACGAAGGCCGTCCGTAAACCGCTCCGTTTCCGGCGGCAGCCGCTTCTTGCGGCAACCCGGCGGCACCCGCTTGCGACACCCGTCTCGACGGGTGTTTTTTTGCGTAAATTCCGTTTCCATTTCGATAAATACAATTCCGCGCCGATCCTCTATCCTTGTTCGTGTAACGTTACCGCAAACGAGGAGGAGCCGTAAATGGACAAAGTAAGAATCGGATTTATCGGCGTCGGCGGCATGGCGGAGCATCATATCAAGACGCTGCGGAAATTGGACGGCGTCGAGCTGACGGCCGTATACGACATCAACGCCGAACGCGCGGCCCAAATTCGCGACGCCTACGGTCCCGAAGTATTCGCCGGCGAGCGGGAGCTGCTCGACTCGGGCAAGGTGGATGCCGTCTTTTTGTGCACGCCGCCGTTCGCCAGAGGAAACATCGAAGAGCAGATCGCGGCGCGAGGCATCCATCTGCTCGCGGAGAAGCCGGTCGGACTCGATCTGGAGACGGCCCGGCGAATCGGCGGCATGATCGCCGCATCGGGCATCATCAATTCTTCCGGCTACTGCTTGCGGTATTTGGAAACGGTGCAGAAGGCGAAGCAGTATCTCGCCGGCAAACAGGTGAACATGGTGCTTTCGTACCGGATCGGCGGCTTGCCGCCGGCGAAATGGTGGGCCCAGCTGGACAAGTCCGGCGGTCAAATCGTCGAGCAGGCGACGCATCAGGTCGATTTGATCCGCTATTTGGCCGGCGAGTTCGACCAGGTTCAATCGTTTTACGCCCAGCGCTCCATTCGCGGCATCGACCCGCAAGCGACGATTCCGGACGTCGGCGTCGTCAGCTTCACGATGCGCTCCGGCGCGGTCGGCTCGTTCGCCAACACGAGCGTATCGCCTCATTTCGGCCGCGGCGACGTGGAAATATTCGGACCGGGCTACTACTTGGCGATTAAAGGCCATACGCTGACGATCCATGACGCCGATCAAAAAACGACGGAAAAATGCGAAACCGACTTTTATCTCGAGCAGGACCGCGCCTTTATCGAAGCGATCCGGACCGGCCGGCAGGAGCTCGTGCTCGGCAGCTTCGCGGAAGCGGTCGAAACGCTCGGGGCAACGCTTGCCTTCGGCGAAACGAAATTCGTCGCGGATCCGGTAGCCGCCGGCTGACATCGTAACGGGGAGGAACGAGTCCAATATGCTGAAAAGCGTCAACCAGTGGTGCTTTCCGGAAGGAACGCCGCTTCCGAAGCTGTTCGAAATAAGCCGCGACGCCGGCTTCGACGCGGTCGAGCTGAACGTGTACGCGGCAGGCGCGCCGGCCGGCTTCACGATGGAAACGACCCCGGCCGAAGCCGATGCGATCGCGAAGCTCGCCGGCGATTACGGCCTGAAGCTGCGCAGCGTCTCGACCGGGCTGATGGGCCGCAATCCGCTGTCTTCGCCCGATCCGGCCGTACGCGAGCAGGGACGCGCGGTCGTGAAGAAGCAGCTGGAGCTGTGCGAGCGCATCGGAGCGGATACGGCGCTCGTCGTGCCCGGCGTCGTCAACGCGACGTCGTCGTACGACACGTGCTACGAGAACAGCCGCGGCGAGCTGGAGAAGCTTATTCCAGAGGCGGAGAAGCGCGGCGTCAAAATCGCCGTCGAGAACGTATGGAACAAATTTTTGCTGTCACCGCTCGAAATGAAACGGTACGTCGACGAGCTGAATTCGCCGAATGTCGGCGTCTACTTCGACGTCGGCAACATTTTGCTGTACGGCTTCCCGCAGCAATGGATCCGCATTCTCGGCAGCCGCATTTTCAAAGTGCACGTCAAAGATTTCAAAACGTCCGTCGGCAACCACGGCGGCTTCGTCCCGCTCATGGCGGGCGACGTCAACTGGCCGGAAGTGGTCGCCGCCTTGAACGAAATCGGCTATACGGATACGCTGACCGCCGAAATCGGCATTTACGGCTCCAACCCGTATCAAGCGGTGTACGACACCGCCCGGCAGCTTGACGCCATTATATCGGGAAAAGCCGGCTAAAAAAATTGCGCAAAAAAACGGAGCTGCCCCGGCAGCTCCGTTTTTTTGTCCTGCATCAGCCTTCCGTCGTCGCGATTCGGCGTTCGGAGCTTCGACGCTCCTCCCCCGCTTGCTTACCGCACGATGTACCAGACAAGCGCCAAACAGGCGACCAGCGTCGCAGCCGCGTAAAACAGCGTCAAACGAAGCGTGTTTTTCCCTGTCCTCGTATCGTATTGCGGATTCCCCTCTTTATTTTGCTTCGAGTTTCCGATCCACACCGTCGCGATGCCGGCAAACGCAATCAAGGCGATCAGAAGGACTACAACCGGCGCGTTCACGGCAATCGCCCGCCTTTCCGTTCGTAATGGTCCGACTATCCTTCTATTGTACAGCAGAACCGCCGAAAATAAACCGCTCGCCATATGAACGTTTTATGAACCGGAAACGGCTGCCATTTCATACCTCCGTTATGACGAGCCGCAATGACGGACCGGACCCGCGCAAGAAGCGGCTCTCGTCCGGCCGGCATAACCATTGTATTTGCGGCGCGGCGCGGACTATAATAGGTGAGTAGCGCGGGCTGACTACCATTTCTGTTAAAAGGGTGCACTATGAGCATATTAACCGTAAAACATTTGAGCCACGGCTTCGGCGACCGGGCCATTTTCAACGACGTCTCGTTCCGGCTGCTGAAGGGCGAGCATATCGGACTGATCGGAGCGAACGGCGAAGGCAAATCGACATTTATGAACATCGTGACCGGCAAGCTGCAGCCGGACCAAGGGAAGATCGAATGGGCGAAGCGGGTGCGCGTCGGGTATTTGGATCAGCACGCCGTGCTGCAAAAAGGGATGACGATCCGCGACGCGCTCAAGACGGCGTTCGCCTATTTATTCGAGCTGGAAGCGGAAATGAACGGCCTGTACGAGAAAATGGGCGAGGCGACGCCGGAGCAGCTGGAGAAAATGCTCGAGGATGTCGGAACGATTCAAGATACGCTGACGAATCACGATTTTTATATGATCGACGCGAAGGTCGAAGAAATCGCCCGCGGCCTGGGGCTCGAAGAGATCGGCCTCGACCGGGACGTTCACGATTTGAGCGGCGGCCAGCGCACGAAGGTGCTGCTCGCCAAGCTGCTGCTGGAGAAGCCGGACATTTTGCTGCTGGACGAGCCGACCAACTATTTGGACGAGCAGCATATCGAATGGCTGAAACGGTATTTGAACGATTACGAGAACGCGTTTATCGTCATTTCGCACGACATTCCGTTTTTGAACAGCGTCATCAATCTGATCTATCATATGGAAAATCAGGAGCTGACCCGGTACGTCGGCGATTATAACGTGTTTCAGCAGCAGTACGAGGCGAAGAAGCTGCAGCTCGAGTCCGCCTACAAAAAGCAGCAGCAGGAAATCGCCGAGCTGAAAGATTTCGTCGCCCGCAACAAGGCGCGCGTGTCGACCCGCAACATGGCGATGTCGCGGCAAAAGAAGCTCGACAAGATGGACATTATCGAGCTGGCGAAAGAGAAGCCGAAGCCGGAATTCCGCTTTAAGGATGCGCGGGCGTCGGGCAAGCTCGTCGTCGAAACGCGACGGCTCGTCATCGGCTACGACGAGCCGCTGTCGAAGCCGCTCGATCTGCGCGTCGAGCGCGGGCAAAAGATTGCCCTCGTCGGCGCGAACGGAATCGGCAAAACGACGCTGATGCGCAGCATTCTCGGCGAAATCGCGCCGCTCGGCGGGTCGGTCGAGAAGGGCGAATATTTGCATATCGGCTACTTCGAGCAGGAGATGAAGGGCGACAACGGCCGTACGTGCATCGACGAGGTGTGGAACGAGTTCCCCGCGATGTCGCAGTTCGAGGTACGCGCGGCTTTGGCCAAATGCGGCTTGACGACGAAGCATATCGAGAGCCGCATCGAGGTGCTGAGCGGCGGCGAGAAAGCGAAGGTGCGTCTGTGCAAACTGATCAACAAGGAGACGAACTTGCTCGTGCTGGACGAGCCGACGAACCATTTGGACGTCGACGCGAAGGACGAGCTGAAGCGGGCGCTTCAGGCGTATAAGGGGACGATCCTGCTCATTTCCCACGAGCCGGAATTTTACCGCGACGTCGCGACCGACGTTTGGAACTGCGAGTCGTGGACGACGAAGGTGCTGTAAGTAAGAGCCTTCGGGAGCTTTTATTTTGGGACCGCGATTTCCAGCCAAACGACGTCCGCTATCTTAAAAACGAAAGCCTCGGATCCGATCCGGATTCGAGGCTTTCGTTTTCTTTGGGGCGGGCCGCCCCGGCATCGTTACGCCCGGGCCAGGCTGCCGCCGTTCCAATCGAATTGGAACAGCATGCCGAGGGCGAACATCGTCACGCTGACGGCGAGCGTCATTCCCCATTTTTTGCGCAGCTGCTCCCGGCCGCGGTACAGTCTCGTTTTGACCGTCGTGACCGGCAGGCCGAGCACTTCGCTGATCTCTTCGAGCGTCAGCTCGTTCAAATAATAGAGCGTGACGATCGTTTTATATTTGTCCGACAGCTTGTCGATCACTTTGCGAAGCTGGTCTTGAAACTCGTTCAGCAGCACCCGGTTTTCCGGCCCGATCTCGTCGCTCGTCAGCTTGTCGTAAAAAATGATTTCTTTATCGTCGTTAAACCCGGTATCGAGCGAGCGGACTTCTTTCTTTTTGCGCAGCAAATCGATGCACAAATTTTTGCCGATGCGAAAAATCCAGGTCGAGAACTTCTGCTTCTCGTCGTACTGGTTCAAATTCAAGTAAACCCGCATGAACGTTTCCTGCACGATATCCTCGGAGTCGTGCTGGTTGTGCAGCATCCGGAACGCGAGACGGTGCAGCTTATCCCGGTACATCTGAATCAGTTCCATAAACGCAGCGGAATCCCCGGTGCGGGACTGCCGAACGAGCGTAACCTCCGTCGCATGCATGACGCTTCCCCCTTCAATCGAAAGCCGATTCAACCTTGACTCCAGTATACCACAACGTTCGCAATTTCTTAAAATCGATCTTGCTTGCCGGCCGGGAAAAGATCGATTTAAAAAAATTTACGCTTTCGGCGAAATCTTAAAATAGACTTTAGCGAAGGGATAACGGTAAGAAAACGAGGATGAGCGCAAACCGTCGGCTTCCGAAACGTAACGGACGCCACGGCGCTTATTTCGCGAAAATCGGCCGTTTTCCAATCGTAACGGACACCACCTGCGCTTATTGGCTCCGAACAGCCGTCCAAAAGGAGTTTTTCGCCAAATAGCTGTGCCTGTATCCGTTACAAAAAAAATAAGACGAAATGAGGCCCATTAGCGGCCGCCATGTCCGTTAGATACTTGGAACTGAGGGCCAATCCCGCCGAAGCAGGTCATACGAGCCGGTATCGCCGTTTCCCGCCACCGGCAGTAGGAAGCCCGCTCCACTCCCGACAACGCCGGCGCAGTTCGTACGGGCCGATATTCGCCGTTTCCCGCCGCCGGCAGTAGGAAGCCCGCTCCGGCTTTGGCGCTTAAGCGAAGGTCGGGACGAACGATTGTTTCTGTGCAAACCGAACCTTTTGTGCCGAAATGGCAGCGAAGCGGGGAAGCGAGATGGAAAAGTTCCCGCTAGTTTCGTTCGTTTCCCGTTTCCGGGCAAAACAACGGGAAAACGTCCCGCTAAACTCGTCCAACCCCCGCTTTTCGCCGGTTCGGCGCCTTTTTACCTGGAGCATTTCCCGGTATTTCGAAACGGCGCCTATACGAGGGCGAGTTAACCGGAGGTTTTCCCGTTCGTTCTGTTCCGGCTGCCCGGCAGCCACTGGATACGTCGGACATGGAATCATACATTTTCTACTGAAAAAGGGCCCGGCTTTGCCGGAGCCCCTGGTTTCAAGACGGTCCCGCCGCTGCGAGCATCGCCTCGATCCGTTCCTCCATACGGTCGATCGCTCCGCCCCAGTCCGCTTCCTTCCGTACGGCGCGAACCATTTCTTCCTTGACGATCCGCGACGCCTGCCATTCATAGTTGCTTTGTTCGACGGGAAACCATACTTCGTCTTCTTGCTCGAACAGCCACGAAAGCGAGCCTCCGTCCCCGGAAACGAGCGGGGTTTCGCTTCCGTATTGCTCGGCGTATAAAGACCGGCGAATGGCCGGGACATGCCCCCGCCGCGCCAAATGCATCTGGAGCGGCTCGGAGGCGAGGTACGTCATAACCTCGACCGCTCTCTCCTTCCGCTTCGACTTCGGATGGAGCGCCAAAAACGTCGCTCGCGTACCGGACGGCATACGCTTTCGTTCCCCGTATCGCGGAAACGAAACGAGCCCCATCCGGAAAGGCGCGCCGCCGGACAAACATTGGGGGCAGTGAACGCTCATCGCCACGTTTCCTTTGCGCTTGAAGCTTTTGCCGAAAACGAACAGCCTTTCGTCCGTCTCCTGGTATCCGCCGGGAATGCCGTACGCGTCCCGGACGATTCGAAAAAACGGCTGCCACTCCGGCTCGCGCAGCCGGGATTCGTGAGTATCCGGGTCCAGGCAAGTAAGTCCCATTTGCATTTTCAGCAGCGTGCAGTCGCCCATATCGAGTCCGTAAACGCGCGTTCCCCCGACATCGCCGGTTACGTTCCGCGCCAATTCGATCACTTCGTCCCAAGACATGTCGTGCGTCGGAGGCGGCACATCGAATGTCTCGAACAGCTCCGCGTTATAAAAGAGCGCATGGGCGTTCGTACCGCCCCTTTCGAAGGGCATTCCAACCAACGTCCCCGCTCGTCGCAAACGGCATCGGGCAGGCCGGAAGCGTACAAATCCGGATCGACGGCTCCGGGAGCAATCCACGGAGTAATTTCGTATTCCGACGTTTTCGGGATGGGAGCCGAGTTTATCCGAATATCGAGCGTCTCGTTCGCCTCCCACGCCTGCCAGGCTTCTTCCCGCATTCCGGTCGCATCCTGGACATGGGCGAACCCGACGTCCGGGAATTGGTCCCGAAGCCGGGACCCGATCAATCGTTCGAATCCTTCGTCGTACCAAGACGAGCTGAACGTAATGATGCTGTTCATCCTCTCATTCCTCCAATTGAATCGGATTTATGTAAACGTCCGATCGCAGCAAAACGACCGTCCGCAAACATTGTGTTGACATTCAACTCAACATCGGCCGCAAAAAAAATTATAGATCCAGCGTCATCTGCTCGTATCGGACCGCGGTCGGGCTTTCCGTCCCCGGTTTGATTATGTCGCCGTCGCGCCCGATGTGCAATAGCCGAAGCTGGTCGAGGCGAACCGCCAAAGCGGAGACGGACACCTTCAAGCAGTCGGCCAATCCGTATAAATGCCGGAGCCGGATCGAGCCGAGCATCGCGAGCTGCTTCACCGCCCTGGCCATCATCGGCTGCGGCATGAGCAAGCAGCCGGCGAACAGGTCGGCCTGCACTTCCTCGATCGGCTTCCGCGAGCTGCTGCGGCAGTAGTAGACGAACGACGATTCGTCCGCCCGTTCCTCCGATCTTCTGCCGCCTGTTCGCAAATGGGGCCGCTCCGCCGCATGCAGCACCCAATGGCCCAGCTCGTGCGCCAGCGTAAAATGGTACGTGCCGATTTTCCGGTCGAACAAATCGCGATGCGTTTCGTTCAAAATGATCTGTCTTCGTTCCGGAATGATCGCCGCCATGACCATGCCGTCTTCGTCCAGCCGGTCGATCGGCTCCCAGCATATTTGCAAATCGTAATGGAACTCCACGATTTCCTCGATCGGAACGGGGCGTACGCTCTTGTCGTACGGATCGAAGCCGTAATCGGTCAAAATCCGCTCGGTAATGCGTTCCATCTGCTCGCGGGCGATATAGGCCGTCCGGCTCATCGTTTCCCTTCCCCGTCGTCGTCCGCTCCGATAATTTCTTTGATTTTCTCCCATTGCTTCGGCGACAAATGCGAAGCTTTGCGCAAAAAGATCGGAACGTCGCTGTTTTCGGTAATCAGCTTCTGGAACGTCGTCGGCACCTTTTTGGCCGATAAAATAAGCTCCTCGGGCTCCACGCGCAGCACCTCGGCCATCCGGATCAGCTTGTCCTCGGCCGGCGGGTCCATCGTGCCGCTCTCGATTTTGCTGATATACGTAAAATCGATGCCGACGAGCGAAGCGAGCTGCCTCTGCGTTATTTTGTTTTGTTTGCGCAAGCTGCGAAGCAATTCGCCGAATTCGCTCATGGAAATCGTTTCCTCCCGTTAAGATGAAGTATGCCATGTTGTTGAATGTTTTGTCAACTAGGGAGTGCTGCATTTTTTTAGCCCGCGAACGCTTCAAGACGGCTTCGCACCCGATTCTCCCCCATGACCCGCATCATGTCGAACAGATCGGGCGTCTGCAGTCTGCCGGTAAGCGCGGCGCGGATGACGGCCGCCACGTCGCCCACGTGTCCGGCGTACGATTCCGGGTTTTTCTTGAACTGCTTCGTCTCTTTGGCGAAACCGTGCGCTTCGGCGACCCGTTTCACTTTATCGAACCAGACGTCCCGTTCGTCCGCGAATTCGTACGTGTCGAGAAACGAACGCACGAGCCGCTTGGCGGTTCCGATCGATACGGCGGAAGGGAGCGGAACGCCGTCCGCGGCCGGGTCGAACCAATCGTCGTTAAAGAAGGCGATCGTCTGTTTCACGTCGGACCATTTGGCGATATCTTTGCGCGGTTTGTCCGGCGTGCGGCCTATGGCGAAAATGTCGACCGCATAGCGTTCGTTGCCGCGCAGCCAGCGGAACAGCTCCGGATCGTACGCTTCCGCCCATTCCGTCGTTTGACGGTACACCTGCTCCGCGCCGAAACGCGCGACGACGTCCTTGCTCACGTCAATCAGCTTGTTCATGTCGAACAGCGCGCCGCTAACGTTCATTTTGTCCGGACGGATTCGAAACGCCGTTAACGGCTCGGTCGGATTTGCGAGACGCCATTCTTCGTAATCGGAATTGATCAGCGTCATGAAATATTCGCGGACGGCTTCGCTCGGATACCCTTCGCTCCGGTAATATTGCGCGGACGCGTCGCGGTCTTTGCGCTTGCTGAATTTGCGCTTGGATGCGCCGTCCATTTTCATGAGCGTGGCGAGATGTCCGTACTCCGGCCTGCGGAAGCCGAGCAGCTCGAACAGCTGCAAATGAATCGGCACCGATGACAGCCATTCGTCGCCGCGGAACACGTGCGTCGTTCCCATCAGATGGTCGTCGATCGCATGGGCGAAATGGTAAGTCGGAATGCCGTCCGCCTTCAGCAGCACGATATCTTGATCGTTTTCCGGCAGCTCGATATCGCCCTTGATCAAGTCGGTATAGCGAACGCGATTATCGCCGGAGCCGGGCGATTTGAGCCGGATGACGAACGGGCTTCCGTCGTTCAGCCGGTCGCGGACCTGCTCGACCGTCATGCCGCGATGGACGGCCCATTCGCCGTAGTAGCCGGTCGCTTGGCCCGCCGCCTGCTGCCGGTCCCGGATCGCCTGCAGATCGTCCTCGGTGCAGAAGCACGGATACGCCAAATCTTCGGCGATCAGACGCTTGATCCAAACCCGATACAGCTCCGCTCTGTCGCTTTGCCGGTAAGGTCCGTAGCTCCCGGCTTCCGTGCCCCCGGCTCCGACCGGACCTTCGTCGACGGCGATGCCGAACCGCTTCAGCGATTCGAGCAATTCGGCGGCGCTCCCTTCGACCTCGCGCTTTTTGTCCGTATCCTCGATTCTCACGTAAAAAACGCCGCCGCTCTGATGCGCCATCCGTTCGGAAATCATCGCCGCGTACAGTCCCCCGATCGTCATCAATCCGGTCGGACTCGGCGCGAATCTCGTTACGCAAGCCCCCGGCCCAAGCGCCCTCGGCGGGTATCGGGCCTCGATTTGCCCGGGGCTGACGTTCACCTCCGGGAATAGCAGGTCGGCGAGCTCGGTTCGGTTGGTCATGGTCGATTCTTCCTTTCGTTAGCGAATGTAAAAACGCAAAAAGCCTTTCATCCGACAAGGACGAAAGGCTCGGCTTCCGCGGTACCACCTGCATTGGTCGTTACGACCCGCTTGATCGCGACAAGAAAAACGACAAAGTCGAAGCGGGACGAAGCTGCGCGCACCCGCATCCCTTCGGGGCGAACGTTCGCCCTTGTTCCGATCGCGTCGTTCTGTAACGGGAACTCCCGCCGGACGTACTCCTTCTTTCGGTCCGGTGCTCGAAGGCTTCTTTCGTCAAGTCCGAATATCCGCGTTTCACCGGCCGCGGACTCTCTGCCAATCGGGGCGCTCGACTACTGTTCCTCTTCATCGCATGTCGTTCGGTAAATTAGTAATCAAGTTATCATAACCGGCGGCGGGAGTCAACTACGAGTTCATGTCGCGTTACTCCCGAGCGGCCACGGGTGCGGTACGGCTCGGCACGCAGGGCCAACGCAAAAACACCGTCCCGCCAAGGAAACGGGCGCGGCGAATCGGCTTCGCCGCCCTCCCCCGGAGGGACGATGTTTGTTTCGCGTTGAGGCGTTTAACGAACCGGTCCGGCGCCGCGATGACGCACGTGATCGCTTAGCTGATCGCGCACTTGCGCGCATAGCGTCTCGTCGTCGATCAAGTGCGACCAGTACGTTTTCAGCAGTCCCCACAGCTTGCCGAGTCCTTCGCTCGTCAAGTTCAGGTCGCGATGAAACCGCATCGTCGGCCATATGTCGCGGAACAGGTCGTAGCGCGACGGCCGGTTCAGCCCTTCGCCGACTTCCGCCTCGGCGGCCGGCTTGATCGCCGGAATGCCGATCGTTTGCCGCCGGATGAGCATTTGTCCTTCGACGGAGCTCAAATAGTCGACGAGCAGCTTCGCCGCCCGCTTGTCGGCCGATCCTTTGCGGATGCAGGCCGCCATCGCGACCGTCAGCGTCCGGGGCTCGCGCCCGTAGGGCAGCGTCGAAATGTCGTAGCGGATATCGGAATGCTTCAATTCGTTCAAGCTCATATAGCTCGTCAGCATCATCGACACTTTGCCCGTTTCGAACAGCCGGCCGATATCGTCGTTGCTCTCCGACAGCACGCTCGGAAACATGTCCCGGTCGTGAATGATCGCGTCGCACAACCGGATGCCGTCGAGCAGCCCCGTTCCGGCGATGTCGCAGCCCCCGTCCGGCCCCCGGGCGAAAGCTTCCCCGCTTTGCAGCAAAAAAGCAGGCCAACGGTTGTCCGACATCACGTAAAATACGAAGCCGTACCGCTCCCGCCGCCTCGTCAGCCTGCGCGCCGTCCCGATGCAATCGTTCCACGTCCAGCTGCTGTCCGGCTCGGGCAGTCCCGCCTCCAGAAAATGATCCTTGTTATAGCAAAGCACGAGCGGCGAAAACAGCAGCGGCTGCCCGTACAGAACCCCGTCCGCGGTAAACCCTCCCTCGAGAACGCGGTACGTGCCTTCCGCCGGAGTCAGCGGCTCGAGCGTGGAAAGGAGCCCGCTTTCCTCCATGCTTTGAAAATATTGATGGTTGATAATGAAAGCGTCCAATAACGGCGACTCCGCGTATTCCTTGACGAATTGGCGCGAATTGCCCGGGATCGTGATCGTCCGGACGCGGACCGACGGATATTTGCGCGAAAACGAAGCGAGCAGCTCGGACATCGCCATGTCGCGTTCCAGACTGCTGTTGATGCCGAGCGTTACCGTCGCCTGAAGCTCCTTCGCCGTTTCCGTCACCTGATTGCCGACGCGGGGAATTTTGCGGATCAGCCCTTCGCCGACCAATACGTCGAGACCTTGGCGCACCGATTTGTTGCTGATGCCGTACTGCTCCGCCAGCGCCGATTCGGAAGGCAAAAAGTCGCCGGGCGCCAGCGCGCCGCTCATCATGTCGTTTTTCAACTGCTCGGTCATACGCTCCAGCCTGGCGCGAAACAACCGTTGACTCGTTTTTCCGCTCACTCTCGAACATCCTCTAACGTTCAGAATGAACTAAGTATACATGACATGTCGCGGACAAAACAACAGCGGCGCGAGTTTCCGATCGCATGCCGGACTTTAGAGGAGTCGGCCGGCGGCAGCGTTCCCGCCGATCCGCTCGATCAGGCGCTCCTCGTCGATCAGGTCGGCCGCGTACCGCTTCAGCAGCTCGCGAAAGCGGTAAAACGATTCGGGCGCCAGCCCCATGTCGCGATGACGGCGATAGCCGGGCACGATATTGCGGTATAAATGAAACCGCGACGGCCGGCGCGGCAGCGCGTCGTTTTCGACCGGGGCGTCCGCGACCCGTTTCATCGCCGGAATGCTTAGCGTCCGCTCGCGAATGAGCCGCTGGGCGATTTCCGACGACATAAAATCGACCAGCCTCATGGCGGCGGCCTTCTTATTCGAATACCGGTTGACGGCGATGCCGATCGTCGTCAGCAGCGTACGCGGCTCCCCGCGGTACGGAACGGCGGAAATGTCGAAGTCCGGACCTACCGAGGCAAAATCGTTGAGCGACATGTACGTGCTCAAGATCATCGACGCCCGGCCGTCCCGAAACAGCTTGGCGAAATCCCGGCTCGACTCGGCCATATAGTCGGGAAAAACGTCCCGGTTGCGGACGATCGATTTGTAGAGCCGAAAGCTGTCCAGCAGCTTTCGGGCCGCCGGCCCCCCGCCCTCGCCCGAATCGGCCTCGAGCCTCACGCCGCTTTGCAGCGGAAACACCGGCCAGCGGTTGTCGGACAGCGGATAAAAGCACAAGCCGTACCGTTCCCCGGGTACGGACAGCTTGGACGCTTGCGCGATCGCGTCGTCCCACGTCCAGCTCCCGTCCGGCTCCGGAACGCCCGCCTCGCGGAAATGGTCTTTATTGTAGGCGAGCACGACGGGCGAAAAAAGGATCGGGCGCGCAAACTGCGTCCCCCCGCTTGCGAATGAATCCCGCAAAAACGAATACGCGTCGTCCGAATCCGGCATCGGCTCGAGATGCGGCTCGCCCAAGGCGCCTTCGATTTCCCAAAACAGCTGGTCGTTGATCATCAGCGCGTCGACGAGCCCGGCGCGCAAATACGTATCGACCGCTCCCGCGTAGTCGTCGGACGAGAAAAGGACGACCTCGACCCGGATGTCGGGATGCAGCTGCCCGAACCGTTCCAGCAGCAGCGACATCTTCATATCCCTTTCGAGCGAATGCATCGATCCGAGCAGCAGCCTCGTCGCCGGCCGCTTCGCGGTTTTGGACACGATGCTGCCGACCCGCGGTATTTTTTCGATCAGCCCTTCCTCCGTAAGCGTCTGCAGCCCTTTGCGGACCGTTTTATTGCTCATGCCGAACCGCTTCACGAGCGCGAGCTCCGACGGAAGAAACTCCCCCGGGGCGTACAGGCCGCGTATCGTGATGTCGTCCCGCAGGATGTCGACCATCTCGTTCAGCCGGTACGGCTTCTTTTTCGTCCGATTCGATGTCATGCAGCATCCAGCCTCTGTTTTTATTGATTATTTCCGTGCTATTCCGATGATAGCGAATTCCCTTGTAAAAGTACAGTAGATTGCTGTACTTTCGAAATGAAAATAGAGTATTGACAGAACAAACGGGAGATTTTATGCTTTTTACATCTGTTGTAAATCAGATCACGGCACAATGAACGCTTTTCGTCGGCATGACGTTTGGCGCCAGCCCGTTCGAACATTCCGCTCTCCTACATCAGCATACAGCAGACAAACCGTACGGAAGAAAGAGGTCGAGACCGATGTCATTGAAAATCGCCGTTTTACCGCCGGCCGGGGGCAGGCAGCGGATATTTACGGAGAAGCATTTGGAGCACATGAGCCGTTTCGGCCAAGTCGTCTGCAACGAAGCGGGCACGAACGATCCGGATGCGATTCGAAGCGTGATCGAAGGCGCCCATATCGCCGTTTCGTCCTGGGGCACGCCGAGCTTAAACGACTCCATCCTGCAGGCCGCGCCGCAATTGAAGGCGGTCATCCATGCGGCCGGAACGGTCAAGCCGATCGTGACGCCGGAGCTGTGGAGCCGCGGCATTCGCGTATCGAGCGCCAACGGTCCGCTCGGCCAAGGCGTCGCCGAGACGGCACTCGGGCTGACCATCGCCAGCCTGAAAAATATGTGGAACATTTCCCGCGAGACGGAGCGGGGCGGCTGGAGCGAGGAGAAGAAGCGGGTCCGAGAGCTGTACGACGTTACGATCGGCGTCATCGGCGGCGGCAAAGCCGGCAAGCATTTCATCAAGCTGCTGCAAAATTTCGACGTGACCGTGCTGCTGGCCGACCCGTTCGTATCGGCCGATCAAGCCGCCGCCATCGGGGCGACCAAAGCGGAGCTCGAGGAGCTGCTCGTTCGCTCCGACGTCGTGTCCATTCACGCTCCATCGCTTCCGTCCACGTACAAAATGATCAACCGCGATCGGCTCGCCTTGATGAAGGACGACGCGATTTTGATCAATACGGCGCGCGGCTCGATTATCGACGAGGATGCGCTTGTCGCCGAGCTGAAAACCGGCAGGCTGTTCGCCTGCATCGACGTGACCGATCCCGAGCCTCCGGCGCCGGATCATCCGTTCCGGACGCTGAGCAACTGCATTTTGACGTCTCATATCGCCGGCTCCGTGACGAACGGCTTGTATCGGATCGGCAAATTCGCGGTAAACGAAATCGAGCGGCTTCAGGAAGGTAAACGGATGGAAGGCGAAGTCGAGGAGAAGGATATGGCCTTTTTGGCGTGAACGGGGCCCGGTCGAGCAGGGCCAGGCCGGGCCGGGTGCGGAATAAGGTGCAAAAGAACCTTATTCCGCCTGATGCGGATTCTTGCGGGGGCGTATAGTGTTCCTTTGCACACTATGCGCCCTTCTGCCGCGCCGCCAGCCCGGGCCGGGTACGGAATAAGGTGCAGAGGAACCTTATTCCGCTGATACGGCTTCTTGCGGGGGGCGTATAGTGTTCCTTTGAACACTATACGCCCTTCTGACGCGCCGCCAGCCCGCGCCGGGTGCGGAATAAGGTGCAAAGGAACCTTATTCCGCCTGCCCCGGCTTCTTGCAGGGGCGTATAGTGTTCTTTCGAGCACTATACGCCCCTCAGGCTGGCCGCGGCGGTACTTTTGAGTCGCTGAGGGCTCTTATGCCTCGTCGACTCCTTCCAGTTCGGGCAGCCCCGCCTTGCGCCGTTGTTCGATGATATATGCGACATACCACTCCGCGTTCTCGTTGTTTCGCCGAATCGAACGGATCGTGGCTAGCCAGTCCTCGTTCCAACTCATGCCGTTCGATATTTGGTGACCCCGTTTCTCCATTTCGATGGTCTGGTCGTAGGCGAGGACGGCGAATTCCCGCATTCTCGGCGTATCAAGCAAGATGACGTTTCCTTGCGCATCCCGCTTGCTGTCCACGTCCTTGCCGGCCTTGAGCATCGCATAAGCTCCCACCGCAAAACGAACAAAATCGCCACGATCACGACCGCCGCGACCGCAGCCGTAATCCACTGCCCAACGTGCATACTCCCACCTCCCGAAATGACAGAAATTCCGGCTTCCGGAAGCCAGGCCTCGCCGCCCCCCTTGAGCTTGGCGTGTACCGCAGAAATTCAGCATCCCGCCGTACTTGCAGGCTGCCTTCGTCAACCGAGATGAACCGGTACAAGCCGCCCCGTTCGCGAATTCCGAGCCGGAATTCCTGTCCCTGTCCTACATTGCCGTTGCATGCCTCGCCTGAATGCCGGTTGCTCGGGATTCCAATATTCGCCAGAGACGGACTAATCCCTCGGAAGCCGGGTATGTTCCATTCAAGAGCCGCTGCCCCGCACCGCCGCTGCATCAATCGCGTTCTTTCAACAATTCGGCGGCTAAACGTTCGAGCTCCAGCCCTCTCGATCCTTTCACCAGCACCGCGTCGCCCGGACCGAGCTTGGCGCGTATTTCGCGCAGCGCCTCGGCCTGGTCGCGAAAATGCTTCACCCGGCCCGCCGGGTACCGCGACGCCGCTTCCAGGGCGATCCGTTCGGCAAGCTCCCCGATCGTGAACACGTACGGGATCGCATCCGGGTTCAAAGCGCGGCCGACATCCGCATGGTAGCGCAGCTCCTCCGGACCGAGCTCGCGCATGTCGCCGAGCACCGCAATTTTGCGATCGTACCCCGCAAGCTCGCCGAACGTGTCGAGAGCGGCCAGGACGGAAACGGGCGACGCGTTCCAAGCATCGTTGATGACCGCATATCCGTCCGCCGACCGCAACAGCTCCATCCGCATGCCGGTAACGTTCGCCCGTTCCAGCCCTTCCTTGACGCGCTCAAGGGCGATACCGGCAACTTCCGCGGCGGCGATGGCGGCAAGCGCGTTCGTCACGTTATGTTTGCCGAGCAGCGGAATGCGGTAGGTCGTGCCGCTTAGCCGGAACGAAACGCCCGATGCGTCGGTCCGGACCGCCTCCGCCCGATAATCCGCGCCGTCCGAAAAGCCGAAGGTTACGGACCTCGCCGGCTCGCCGCATAAGCGGATTTCGCGTTCCAGCAAAGGCTCGTCGCCGTTGTAAACGAGCGTTCCGCCCGGCTCCAGACCGCGCACGATTTCCATTTTGGCGGCGGCAATCGCTTCGCGCGACCCGAGCGTGGACAAATGGGAGACGCCGATCATCGTAATGACGGCAATATCCGGCCGAACCATTCGCGAAAGCCGTTCGATCTGCCCGGGCTCGCTCATCCCCATTTCGACGACCGCATATTCGGTGTCCGGCGCGATGTCCAGCAGCGTAAGCGGCGTGCCGATTTGGCTGTTCCAATTCCCTTGCGTCTTGTGCACCTTGTACGTCGTTCCGAAAATCGAGTCGATCATGTCCTTCGTCGTCGTTTTGCCGTTGCTGCCCGTAACGCCGACCGCTTTGACCGGCAGCCCGTTTCTGTAGTCGGCGGCCAGCCGCTGCAGCGCCTCCAGGCAATCGCCGACCCGGATGACCGGAACGTTCGCCGGCGGATCGGGACGATCGGCTTGCCACAAAACGGCGGCCGCCCCGCCGGCGACCGCTTCCCCGACAAAGTCGTGGCCGTCCTTCACCCGGACGAGCGGCACGAACAGATTGCCTTCGCGAATCGTCCGCGAATCGATCGAAACGCCGCGAACGGCCGTTTCGACGAAACGATCCGCTGCGGCTTTTCCGCCCACGATCGCTTCCACTTGTCTGATCGTTCGGCTTAACGTATGGACCCGCCCCTTTCCGATCTATTCCTCATACATATTCGCCAAAAACGAAGAAGACACCACCCGAAACGGGCGGCGCTAAGTTATGTTTGCAGCAATGCGATCATTTCCTTTTCTTCCCGCCGTATCGCGATATCCAGCGGGGTCAACCCTTCCCGGTCCTTCGCCTCGCGGTCCGCGCCGCGCGCGAGCAGCAGCTTGACGATATCCGCCCGCTCCTCGCCGTCGGCGACCTGCGTGTGCAACGGCGTGCTCCCGTCGTCCGACGCGCTGTCGATCGCCGCGCCGCAATCCAGCAAGCATGCCGCCACTTCCGGGTACAAGGCGATATGCAGCGGCGTTATCCCTTCGTCGTTGCGGGCGTTCACGTCGGCGCCGCGCTCGATCAAAAATCGAACGAGCCCGACGTTGTCGGTCATGACGGCGCCGTGCAGCACGGAAAATCGATACTCGTCCGTTTCCGCGAGCAAGCCCGGATCGGCTTCCACGATTCGTTTCGCCTTTTGAAAATCGCCCTCTTCCGCAGCTTCGAATAAATCGGCGAATGCGTAAGTCATCGGCTCATGCTCCTTTGCGCGGTTCTATACGCTCCGTTTACGGGAAATCGACCGTATCGTCGATAATCGTGAACATTTCCGCCATTCGGCCCGGATAGCGCCTCTCCAGTTCGGCCCATCGTTCGCCCCGCAGCACTAAAAAATCGTGGGTATCGGACATGTAGGAGCCTTGAAACAGACGAATTTCGTATGTCGGCTTGATGATTTCGTTGAACGCCCGGATCGTTATATAACGGTCACCGCCGGAAAAGCTCAACCGGATCGGATGCGATCGACCGTTGTAAGTTACGAGCAGCCCTTCGTCCGTTTGCTCTACATCGACCGTTTCGTCCGGAAGACGCGCGCCGAACAAGCGGACAATCTCGTCGTCATATTCCCGCCAGTCGATCGTTACCCCGAACACGAACGAAAAAACGATCGGGATCAGCTCCTCGGTCGCATACTCCTCCGCCATTTCCTCGACATCATCCATCCATTGTCCTTCTTCGAACAGCGGCTTATGCTTCTCGATAAAAAGGTCCGCTTGTCGCCGATCGCCCTCAAATAAGAAGGTCAAATCGTTCTCGTCAGGCAGCAGCATAGTTTCGTCTCACTCCTCGCTCTATCGTTCGGACTTCCAGTTTCTCCCGTATATACTGTACAATCCATCGCTCGGACGCCGCATCCGCCTTTCGCCCTAATCGCGTACCTGTTTCCGGACACGGAACGACAAGATGGTAAAAAAAACGAGCGAATGCGACCGTTCCGGAAACAAGGCCGGCTCGGTCCGCCTTCGCTCGATCGGGCGAAACGTTCGGTTAAAACGGGTAACGAATAATAATTTGCAGCCATACGGTCGAATCCGAATTGTTGACGTACAGATGGCCCTGGTCCGCGTAGAAGCGGATCGCGTCGCCCTGCTCCGCCACATACACGTCGTCGCCGATGTGGAGCTCCAGGCAGCCTTGCGTGACGATGACGAATTCCTCGACGCCCTCCTGGTGCGGCTCCGATTCGTGGCTGGCTCCCGGTTCCACCTTGACCGTGTATACCTCGAAATGCGTTCTCGAGTCGAACGGAAAAAGCGGGAACGCCTGGTACCCTCCTTCGTTTTCCGTAATCGGCTCCATGTCGGCGAAGCGGACGATCGTCACCTCCGGCTCCTCCTCGGCGATGAGCGCCGTGACGGAAATGCGCAGGCCGTTGGCGATTTTCCACAGCAGCGAGATCGTCGGATTCGAGTCGCCCCGCTCCACCTGGGCCAGCATCGCCTTGCTCACCCCGGTCAGCTCCGACAGCTTGTCGAGGCTCAGATCTCTCGATTTGCGTATCGTTCGTAAATTTTTGCCTACCTTGATCGGAATATGGTCCATGGCGAAAATGTTCTCCTTACCTCGTCGATTCGTTCACTATATTGTATAAAATTAATACTATATTGAAAAGCCCATTGACATGCATCCGTTTTCATGTATGATATAACATATATTAGTACGTTATATTGTACATATAGCCGAGGTGAAAACGACCGTGCCATAAACGGTCATTCACCCGAGCTATTCCGGGGAGGTGCGGGAATGGGCGCAACGATGATGGCATTGGTCAAAGAAAACCGCGCTTCGGGGCTATCCTTGAAGCAAGTGCCGATCCCGTCCGCGGGACCGAACGACGTACTGATCAAGGTGCGGTCCAGTTCGATTTGCGGCACGGATATGCATATTTATAAATGGGACGCCTGGGCGGAGCATACGGTCGTGACGCCGAACGTCGTCGGTCACGAATTCGCCGGCGTCGTGGAAGCGGTCGGCTCCGCGGTGACGAACGTGAAGCCCGGCGATTACGTCTCCGCGGAAGGACACGTCGTGTGCGGCGTCTGCCGCGCTTGCCGGAGCGGCAACGCGCACGTTTGTCCGCATACGCGCAGCTTCGGCATTACGATACCCGGCTGCTTCGCGGAGTATGCCGTCGTACCGGCGTCGAACGTCGTCCATAACGACCCTCGCCTTCCGTTCGAGCTCGCCTGCTTGCAGGATCCGCTCGGCAATGCGGTCCAGTCGGTCATGGCCGGAGACATTGCGGGCAAAAGCGTGGCCGTCGTCGGCGCCGGTCCGATCGGCCTGATGGCCGCGGCGGTCGCCAAAGCGTGCGGGGCGTCGACCGTCATCGCCGCGGACGTCAACGATTTTCGGCTGCGGATGGCGAAGCGAATGGGCGCGGACGCGATCGTCAACAGCGCCACGGAGCGGCTGTCCGAACGGCTGAAGGAGCTGACCGGCGGGGAAGGCGTCGAGGTGCTGCTGGAAATGTCCGGCCACCCGGACGCGATCCGGCAAGGGCTCGAAGGCACCGCCAACGCGGGCCGCGTGTCGCTGCTCGGCATTCCGGCGAACAGCGTGGAGCTCGACCTGTCGCGCAGCATCATTTTCAAAGGGCTGCGGGTCGAAGGCATTACGGGCCGCCGCATGTATACGACATGGTTTCAGGTGAAAGGGCTGCTGGAGGGCGGACGAATCGACTTGACGCCGCTCGTGACGCACCGGTTTCGGCTGGAGCAGTACGAGGAAGCGTTCGAGCTCGTCCGCAGCGGCAACTGCGGCAAAGTCGTCTTCATGCACGAATAAAGGGAGGGATCGTTATGGCTTTGCCGACATTCGACTATTTGAACGGCGAACTGGAAAAGCTGCAGGCGAAAGGGATGTACCGGCTTCCGACCGTATGGTCCGGCGCTTCCGGCCCGTGGATGGAGGCGGACGGCCGCAGGCTGCTGCAGCTTTCCTCGAACAATTACTTGGGCTTTACCGGCCATCCCGACATCAAGCGGGCCGCCGTCGAGGCGATCGAGCGGTACGGCTCGGGCAGCGGCTCGGTGCGTACGATCACCGGCACGCTGGACATTCACGACGAGCTCGAGCGGGAGCTCGCCGACTTCAAAGGGACGGAAGCCGCGCTCGTGTTCCAGTCCGGCTTTACGACGAATCAAGGGGCGATGTCGCTGCTCGGGCCGGACGATTTGGTCGTCAGCGACGAGCTGAACCATGCGAGCATTATCGACGGCATCCGGCTGACGAAGGCGGAACGCGCCATTTTCGCCCACAAAGACATGGACGAGCTGGAGAAGCGGCTGCGGGAAAACGGCGGACGGAAGCGGGCGTTCATCGTGACGGACGGCGTGTTCAGCATGGACGGCGACATCGCCCCGCTGCCGGCGATCGTCGATCTGGCGGAGCGGTACGGCGCATACGTCTACGTGGACGACGCCCATGCAAGCGGCGTGCTCGGCGCGAACGGCAAAGGCTCGACCGACCATTTCGGCCTTCACGGACGCGTCCACATTCAGGTCGGCACGCTGTCGAAGGCGGTCGGAGTCGTCGGCGGCTACGTCGCCGGGGCGGACGTGCTGAAGCGCTACTTGATTCACAAGGCGAGGCCGTTTCTGTTCTCGACGTCGCACCCGCCGGCCGTCGCCGCCGCCTGTCTCGCCGCGATCCGTCTGCTGCGGCAAAGCCAGCCGCTCATCGACAGGCTGTGGGACAACGCGACTTTTTTCCGTTCGCGGCTGCAGGAGGCAGGCTTCGATACGGCGGGCAGCGAAACGCCGATCGTCCCGATCATTATCGGCGAGCCGGACAAGACGATGGAATTTTCGCGGCAGCTGCTGCTCGAGGGCGTATATGCCCAGGGCATCGTCTACCCGACCGTGGCGCTCGACAAAGGCCGGGTGCGCTGCATCGTCACCGCCGCCCATACGAAGGACGACCTGGCGTTCGCCGTCGACCGGATCGCGGCCGTCGCGGAACGCACCGGCTTGCTGCGATAAACGATCAACGATATGCAAAGACGCTTCCAAACCGCCGCGACGGCGGGTCCGGAAGCGTTTTTGCGTTTCAGGCGGCTTCGAAACGGTCGTTACAGCGGCCGCTCGGCAATCCGGTTCGTATTGCCGTCCGGATCGCGAAAATGAAAGCTTCCGCTTCCCTCTCCGTTATCCGGCTCGACGATCGCCGCGCCGTGCGCCTCCGCCCACCGCCGGGCCGCCGCGAGATCGGCCGTCGTCAGCTCGAACATCGGATGGCTGACGATTTCCGCGTTCAGCTTGTCGTACCGAACCGCCGGGATCGGATTGCGGCGACGATCGAGGATGTGCAGCTTGGCGCCTTGGCGCGGCTGCAGCTCGCAGCCGTGTTCCGGCGGGATGCCGAGCATTTCGCCGTACCAGCTGGCCGAGGCGCCGACGTCGCCCGAATGGGCGAACACGCGGCCGATTTCCGGTCGAATCGGACAATGGCCGGACTGCCGCGCCGGTTTCGTTTCATGGTCGCCTTGGCACACCATGATTCCGTTGTTTTTGCCGTCGTCGAACACGTTGAAATACGCCACGTTCGAAAATCGCTGCATGTCGTGAAAAATGTCGTACCGGCGTTCCTTCGCGAACCGGTAAGCGCCGTCGATATCGTCGGTTCCGTACATGACGAGATGCGGGAACCCGTATTGATTCGGGTCCAAAATAAGGCCCGTTCCGCCGCCGACCGGCAGCGAATAGACGCCGCCCGGGATCGAATCGGGCAAAGGCAAATCGAGCAGCCGGCTCCACCATGCGGCGGCGCGGCCGAGCTCTTTCACGGGGACGAACACGGCGGCGATATGCGATATCGGAGTCGTTCGAACCATTTTAACGCTCCTCCGTAAGAACCGATTTGACGAATATCGCGCTGCCGATATCGGCGCCTATGCCGATCGCGAACCGGCAGGCCGAGTAATCGCCCTTCCGTTCGAACCGGACGGCCCCGTCGACGGAAACGGTCGTCCGATCGCGATCCATCGTCCATCGGACCGTACAAAAGCTTGGCGGCAGCGCCCCTTTGCCTTCCGCCCACGTTTCGTCCTTCGTTACCGGATCGAGAAAGCTGAGCGAGCCGTCCGTATGGAATTTGACGCGGGCCGACGATCCCCCGTACAGCACGACCGAGTTCGTATCGCTGCTCACGACCGCTTCGACCGCAAACGGGACGGAATACGCCGACTTCGTGCGGGCGTTCCCCCATTCCCTGTTGTAGCCGAGCCATAAGCCGTCGCCGGTCATGATCGGGTAGCAGGACGCGTCGGGAACGAGTTCGTCCGACGGTTCGCCGTTTCGCGTTACCGCGAGCGAAGGCAGCGACGCTTCGTCTTCCAGCGGCTCGACGACGAACGATTTTACCGTAATTCGTCCGTTGTCGCAGCCGATGCCGGCTTTGGCGAGCAAATGGCCGAAATACCCCTGCTGTTCGTGGAACAGCCGATCGTCTACGCGCACTTCCATGACGCGCTCCCGAATCGTCCAGCTCAGCCGCACCCATTCGCCGACCGGAATGGCGCCTTTGTCCAAGTAGCCGAAATCTTTGTCCACGGCGGGGTGCCGCACGTAAAATTCGTCGCCCGCTCCGTTCGCGGACGTCGGACCGTAGTTGAACGTAAGCGACCCGCTTCTCCCGTACAGCAGCCGCAGGCATCCCCCTTCGATGCGGACCGTCGTTTCGATGCGCAGCGGCGCGGCGAACGCCGTCTCCGTAAAGGCGCGTCCGGTCAGCGACAAGCCTTCGCGGCCGACGGAAGCGAAATAGGCGGAATCGCCGGCGACCAGCTCGCAGCCGCCGCCGTCGTAGCGGACCGCCGTTTTTTCCTTGACGGAAGCGGCTGCATCGTTCTGCCCGCCCTCCTCCTTGCTTCCCGGCTTCCCGCAAATCATGAGCAGATTGCGGTCCGGATCGCGGAACGTAAAAAACGCCATTCCCGGATACTCTTCGATGTTCGACTCGGGCTCGATCCCGTTCCGCTGCAAAAATCGGTAAGCGGCATGAACGTCCGGCGAGTCGAACATGAGCATCGGCCTGTCCTGCGGCGCGAGCTTGCGGTCGTACCCGTGCTGGTCCAGCACGAAGCCGTGATCGCCCTGCATCGCGAGCGCGTGCACTTTGTCGGTGACGGCGGACCTTTCGGGCATGCCGAACAGCTTGTGATACCAATTGACGGAACGTTCCATGTTGCTGACGTGCATAAATACGCCGCCGACCCGATTCGTAATCGGATGGACGGGGGCTTGCGGTTTCGCCGCGCTACTCATTGCGAAATCCTCCTCGTTATAGTCGGTTGCAGGCTTCCGGCGCCTTCGATAAGGAAGATGCGCATGCCCCCGGGTTTCTTACAGCCGCCGAACCTTTTTTGCGAAAAAAATGCTAACGCCGCCCGCCGAACGTTCTGCGGACAAGCAGAGCGGCGGCCTCCTCGAGGGCGGAGACGGCGTCCCGTTCGGCCGCGGCGGCGCGCTCCAGCAGCCGGGCCGCCCGGTCCGCCGGACCCGGCGCCGTCGGATCGGCGCCGAACGGCAGCGGAAACAGCCTGCATACGCCTTCCCACGCCGCGGCGATTTTGCCGTACGATCGCTGCGCGTGCGTAACGGCGGGGAGCGCGGAAGGACATCGCGCGGACAAAAAGCCGCCGGCGGTCAAGCTTCGCAAATAAGCCGCCGCATGCGTTCTCGCTTCGCGCACGACCGCCGCGTTGTAGGCGACCCCCAGCGGCTCCGCTGCCGTCTGCCGGTCCAGCGCCTCGATCCAAATCCGGTACGCGGCGATTCCGCCGATGCCGTAATTGGCGGAATGGCGAATGCCGCCGCATTCGTCGCCGCGCATATGGCGGGCCGTCCGCTCGAACAGCTCGGCGGCTTGCTCCGCCCGGTCGACCGGAATGCGGCCGGTCGGCACGGCGGCGAACCATTCCGTCCGATCGCTCAGCCGCCCGAGCTTGGCGTAGGGCAGCGCTTTGCCGGACGCGGACGTGTCCGTGACCGTCCATTGCCGCTTCGCGTCGTCGAACCCTTCGATCATGCCGAACTCGGCGTTCGAGACGTTCCAGGCGACGGCCGGTACGCCGCGCTCGAGCGAGCCGAGCAGCGCGTCCATCGCGGTTACGAGCTCGTCCGGCTTATCGAGCCGCGCTCCCGCACCGCCGAAAACGGCGACGGCATAGCCCAACCGGCGCCATCCGCCGCGCATCGCTTCCGCCCAATCGTAGGCGTACGGACCGCTTACGCCGAGGTCCGGCGCGACCTGGATGCGGAACGCGTGCCCGGTCGCGGCCATCGCGTCCGTCAGCGACGCTTCCCGGTTTCCCGCCGCCTCCATCGTCATCGTCATGACCGACGCCATCGTATTGTAAGCCCCGGAGAAGGCGTAATAGCGGGCCCGCTCGCAACGCCGGGCGGTCGGCCTTCCCCTTTTCCGCCTCGCCTCGACGTATCGGTCGATTTCGTGCTCGTAGCGGGCTTCCGCCAGCTTTTTGCGGGAACGGGAAACGGCCGTATAAACGGCTCCTTCCTTCATGTTCAGCAGCCGGGCGACCTCCTGGACGGATAGCCCGCCGAGGAGATGCGCCTCCGCGATCGTCCGGTCGCGTTCCGACAAACGCGAAAGAAGGTCCTTCATATCTTTCGCGACGAGTTTGCCGATCGCTTCCTTCTGCGGATCGCCGTCATCCGGCATGCCCCAGGGACGATTCCTCGTCGTCCGCTCGCCGTCCCCTTCTTCGCCGGCGTCGCCCGCGGCGATCTCGTCCCGGTTCGTCTTGCGGCGGATCGCCATCAGCGCTTGATTGCGCACGATCGTCCGCAGCCACGGCACGAATTTGTCCGGCTGCTCCAGCTTGCCGATGCCGCGCATCGTTTGAACGAGCGCATCCTGAACGACGTCCTCCGCCGCAGCCGCGCTGCGCACGACGCGGTTCGCCCAGCCGAGCATTTGGCTGCGGTGCCGCCGCACCAGCTCGCCGAACGATTCCGCGTCGCCTTGTCTCGCTTTTTCAACCAGAGCGTGGAGTGGCAGTGGCGTGGCATTATCCGAATCCGTCATCGCGCGCGCAACCTTTCGTTACAGAGTAGTTACGTATTCGCCCGGCGGCGGCTTTTTCCTCCTCCCGAAACGTCGAAGCGCAAAAAATGAAGAACGAACGTTCCGGTACTAGACGAAGATAGTACTATTGACGCCGATCGTTTCTGCTTACAATGGAATTAGGACCTGGTCATAAACAACTCGCCGAAAGCCCCGATAAATGAGGAAAGCTTCGGTTCGAAGCTTGATCGTGAGCGGATACGCTTTTTTGCATGAAGGAGATGATCGCCTTGAAGGTGATGCTGGCCTTGCTTAGATGGATCGTTTTTCGTCTGTTCCGCGTCCGGTTCGGCGGATTGGATCGGCTCGACCCGACGGGACCGGCGCTGCTGCTTCCGAACCACGTTTCGCTGCTGGACGGACTGTTTTTGTTCCTCGCGCTGCCCCGGAACGTCGTATTCGTCGTCAATACGCAAATCGCGCGGCGGTACGACTTCTTTTTGAAATGGTGCAGCTTCGTGACCGTCGACCCGCTCAACCCGTATTCCGTGCGGCATATGATCAAAACGGTCCAAAGCGGACGACCGCTCGTCGTCTTTCCCGAGGGCCGCATCACGACGACGGGCGGGATGATGAAAATATACGGCGGCGTCGGCTATATCGCGCTCAAAACCGGCGTGCCCATCCATCCGGTCGCCATCAACGGCTTGGAGCGCTCCAGGCTGTCGTACTTGGGCGGACTCGCGAAAAGACGGCTGTTTCCCCGCGTCGATATTACGATCGGCAGCCCGCATCGGCTCATGCTCGATCCGGCCCGTCCGGTGAAGGCGCAAAAAGAGCGGGCGGCCGCGCAAATCGGCCATATGCTGCGGCGCGAGCTGTTCGAAAGCCGCATGAAGCCGGACGTCAATTTGTTCGACGAAGCGATCGAGGCGGCCCGGCGCTGCGGAAGCGCGTTTCCGGTATGCGAGGACGCGGCGCAGCGGATCGGCTACAAGCAGCTGCTGCTGGGCGCCTACGTGCTCGGGCGCAAAATGGCAGGCAAGCTCGGCGGCGAAACGAACGTGGCGCTGCTTATGCCGAACGCCGTCGCCCACGTCGTCGCCTTGTTCGCCTTGATGCGCATCGGCAAAACGCCGGCGATGCTCAATTTTTCGAGCGGCGCGCAAACGATGCTGGACGCCTGCGAAACGGCTTCGGTCCGCACCGTCGTCACGTCGCGCCGGTTTGTCGAGAAAGCGAAGCTGGAGCGATTTGTCGAACTGTTCGGGGAACGCGGTCAAGTGCTTTATTTGGAGGATCTGAAAGCTTCCGTGCGGTTTGCGGACAAATTGCGGGGGTGGGCCGACTTTCGCGCGAAGCGGCCCGCGCTGCCCGGACCGAACGAAGTCATTCTGTTCACGTCGGGCAGCGAAAGCAAGCCCAAAGGCGTCGTGCTAAGCCATCGCAACATTTTCGCCAACGTGCAGCAGGCGCGGTCGAGCATCGATTTTACCGAGCAAGACAAAGTGTTCAACGCGATGCCGATGTTCCATTCGTTCGGCCTGACGGCCGGCACGCTGCTGCCGATCGTCAGCGGCATGAAGCTGTTTTTGCATCCGAGCCCGCTTCATTACAAAGTGATTCCGGAGCTTGTCTATACGAGCAATGCGACGATTTTGTTCGGAACGTCGACGTTTTTGGCCGCCTACGGGCGCGCCGCCCATCCGTACGATTTCCATACGCTGCGCTACGTCGTCGCCGGCGCGGAGAAGCTGAAGGACGACGTGCGACAGCTATGGTACGACAAATTCGGAATCCGCATCCTCGAAGGCTACGGCACGACCGAGACGGCTCCGGTGCTGGCACTGAACACGCCGCTCGCGTTCAAAAAAGGAACGGTCGGCCGTCTGCTGCCGGGAATCGAATGCGTACTGGAACAAATACCGGGAATCGAAGGCGGCAATTTGCTCGTTCGCGGTCCGAACGTGATGAAGGGCTACTTGCTTCACGGGGAGGGCTTCGTTCCCTGCCCGGAATGGTACGACTGCGGGGATATCGTCGATATCGACGCCGACGGGTTCGTCACCGTGCTGTCCAGACGGAAACGGTTCGCGAAAATCGCCGGCGAAATGGTTTCGCTGAACGCCGTCGAGGAGATCGTCGGCCAATGCTTCCCCGGCATGCAGGCGGCCGCCGTCAGCGTCCCCGACTCCCGCAAGGGGGAACGGATCGTGCTGTTCCACACTTCCCCGGAGGCGGGCATTCCCGCGATGAAGGAAGCCGTCCGGGCGCGGGGCGGTTCGCCGCTGCTCGTTCCGTCGCAGCTGCGCCGCGTGGAGAAGCTGCCGCTGCTCGGCAGCGGCAAGACCGACTACGTGACGCTGAAGCAGTGGGCCGAGGCGGAGTGAGGCGCTAACGGATCGTATTCTTTTGAAAAGCATGCCATTCGTTCCAAATCCTTTTCGCTGTTACCCGGCAAGCCTACAAGCGCGGCTTCTCCGATTCGCAGCACCTGGATTTCATAACGGTATACACGGGTTGATACTGACGCAAGTGCCGTTAAGCACGACGGAGACGCAGTCATCCCCATAGCTCGCTTTCATTTCGTTCGCCAAAGCCCCCGGCCAGTCTGCGGAAACGAAAAACTGCCCGAGCTGATGGACGGGATGACAAGTGTAATGGAGCAGCAGGGCGGAAATCGGCGCCGATTCGCCTTGGAAAGCGACTACGCCGACATCCGGATCCATCGCCCTTCCACATAACGGTTCATCGGTGCGGCGGGGCCAGCCGCGCTAGGCATGCTGATCGAGCCGGCCTTCATGCGTCGGTTAAACGCCAGCCAGCCGGCCTTCGACGCCGCTGCCGCTGCCGCAGCCGATCTCACGGGCATGACGGCATCCGGGTCGAAGCCCCAGCGTCTTTGCAGCTCATGGCGTATCAGCTATGGTCTATAGGAGTCTGGATTTCAGGTTGCAGCAATAAACTTGAATGTTGGCGCTCGATAGGTCACCGCAGTCCCTGTTTGTGTTGATGATGCGTTTGTGCTGACTGTCAATGTTTGGGTTTCCTCATTCATTGCCAGTACAACCACTCCCATTAGCCCGGCCGATGCAATACTCAATACAGTGCCAACGCCAATTCCAATCAGGCTGCTGACAGCAACTTGATTACTGGATGCAGTTGTATTTGCTGTAATTCCGCTCAGTGTTCCAGCTGTTCCGCGCAAGCTGCAAATCCAAATTCCCGAACCTGTCAGGTCGGCGACAATATCGCCGGCTGCAAAAGTTCCCGAGCTTGGTAAGCCAGACGAATTTGTATACTTTACATTATTTACTGTATTTAGGTCGCTCAAGATTCCGCTTTGCTTGGTGCCGGTAAAACGCCCGCCGGACCGCCCCTCAATAAAATTGTTCGATATTGTATCGATACGAATCATGTGATTGCCAAGAACAAAGCAACTGTCAGTCGTATGGTTTGCATATCCGATATCGGCCCTATTCCCGCTTAACTCAGCCAGATTACCTCCAATCCCTATAGCTCGATGTGCAGAAGTAAATGATTTATAGAACTCATTATCTATCACCTTTCCATACCCGCCACTGTAGGTAACGGCAAAAACGGCGGCGCTGGGACATAAATCAAAGTGTTTGTTTCCGATATATTGTTTGCAATTTTTAAGCAATACGGCACCGATGCCATTAGTCAGCCCTGTTTCATTTGCAATGGTGTTGCGGACAAAGGATGCTCCGAACTTATGGTTCGGTTGGCTCAAAATGGCGCGTCCCCATGCGGTTGAGATGTAGCAATCTTCAGCTTTTGAATCCAGGCCGAAATCGTAAATTTCTGAACCGTCGATAGCGTTTAATTTGCCATTCTGAATCAATTCGCTGGCGAATACGCCGCAATGTTTCGAAGTTGAATGAAATCCGACACCATAAGTGCCATTGTTTTCAATCCAGCACTTTATAGCTTTACACGAAATCGAATCGTTATGATACCAGATACCTGCACCCTTGTTGTTTACGATACGAACACCGGTCAATACCGCATCTTTATTGAAGGTGTTGTACCCGTATTGACTTCCTTCCGCCTCAAAATCGATACCTGCCATCGGGTTTGTCCCTTTGATCGTGCCCGTGTTTGACAACGTTCCTCCGAACATTCTGAACCCGACAGAGCGCAAGCAACTAATTCCTTGGCGATAATTGCTATCGAAATGACAATGATTCAGAACAATATGTTCTGCGATATTGTCCTCTGCAGCCCCAAGTCCGCCATAACCGATCGTTAAGCCGTCCATCAATGCGCGATTTGACGTTACGTTATTAAACGTAAAATCTTTACAAGCGTCTTCAATCGAAATATTGGATTGTTGATTATAGGCACCAGCGTCACCGCCGGGGGCGGTCCGAGCATCCAGGCGACCGTCAATTTCCAGTCCGTTTACAATCACTTTGTAACAACCGCGACCAAAGCGAAGGATAGCATTTAGGGGCGATGGCAGATTCCCGCTATGCGACTGTATGACAGCGCCATTGGCATGGATGGTAAGACGCTTGATTGTGTCGACATAAAGCAAGTTGGACTTGGTGTCCGCCCCGCCTGAACCATGCGTATAATAATAAGGTTCAATTAATAAGCTACCGTTATTGCGAGGCAGCGCTTCAATAGCGGCTATCATTTGTAAAGAATCGTCCGTTCCGTCTACTTCAAAGTCAGCATCGGCCATACAACCGGCATTGCAAAAAGAAATCTGATTGTCCTGACGCACCCAACAGCCAGTCCCCAAATTTGTCGACTTGCCCAAGAAACCGCCTAAAACGGGGCGTGCATCTTTTACCGCGGCATTCAAAGCAGATATTGCAGGGTATGAAGTAACAGAAGCGACAAAAGCATGTGTTGCTCTATATCCATTCCAATTCACATCCGGGTCAATAATCGTAATGCCGTTATGTCGTGTTTTTTCAACACCGGAACGCCACACCCAAAAGCCATGCCCTTTGCCTTCATTGTCTGGCCAATACGACTCCACACTTACTTGATAACCATTCCCTTGAGGTGCTACGGATAAGAGAGCATGAACACTGTTAACGCTTTCGATATTAGAAACGAATAGGGCATTACTATTGTTAACGCTTCCATCATTTAAAGCTTCAGGCTTATCCTCATTCGACGATTCTCTGCCTGCGGCCGCTACAGTACCGAACGATGCGCTGTAGGCGATTGTCGCCGCTCCCGCTGCTCCGAAAGTCGCCAGCAGTTTCCGGCGCGTCATCCTTTGCTGCACGAAATCCGATTGTCTGTTCGTCATACTTCATCTCCCTTTGGGTGCTTCTTGTTTCACCAGCAGCGATCGTAGAACCTCCATAACCACTGGTAATATGGAGATAGAGGTTCTACTTTGACATGAAATGGACTGCTTCTCATAGCTCTTCGAACGTGCTCGATTCCTCAGGATCGAAGCCGAAGCCCGCAAACGGAATAGCTGGATGACATTCCAACGGTCGCTTTTCGTCTCCGCATTCACTTCGAACGAATTATCCAAAGACGGTTTCGGACCGGTAGTTTGTGACCATAATCGAATGTTCCGTTCCGCATAGTCGGATGCGGTCAGTCTGCCTGAAGGTAGATTTTCCAGGCAGAAAAGATCAGGATGGCGGCTTGCGCGCGACTTGCTTGTTCTGTTGGCCTGAAGCTGCCGTCCTCACAGCCTTGTATCAGGCCCGCGCCTTGCAGCCCGCCGACCGCATCGCGCGCATAATCGGAGACAGCTTCTTCGTCTGTGAATGTCTTGTCGGAAGCAGATGCTTTAAGCTTCAACGCGCGGTCGATCATGACCGCAATGTCTTCGCTCCGAATCGGATCGTCCACGCCGAATGTGCCGTCTTCCCGCCCATTAACAATACCTAAGATACGACAGGGGAGGAGGCAGTGCCGCCATTTCTACTGTTACCGTTATTTCCGTTTTTGCCATTGCTGCCGTTATTGCCGTTATTGCCGTTATTGCCGTTGTTGCCGTTGTTGCCGTTATTGCCGTTGTTGCCGTTGTTGCCGTTATTGCCGTTGTTGCCGTTGTTGCCGTTATTGCCGTTGTTGCCGTTGTTGCTCTTATACGGTACAACCGGAGCCGAAGCCGAAGATGCTTCACCCTTGCCCATCGCGTTGATCGCTTTCACCGTGAACGTATAGCTCGTTCCGTTGGTTAATCCGGTTACATGGATCGGGCTTGCCGCGCCGGTCGCCACGTAATTACCAGGTGAAACAATCACCTCGTACCCCGTAATCGGACTTCCGCCGTTGTCCGCCGGGGCCGTGAAAGAAACTGTAGCCTCCCCGTCTCCGGCAATCGCCGATACATTCCTGGGCGCACCCGGAATCGTCGCAGGAGTCGCGCTCGCTTGATTGGAAGCAACGCTCAAACCGCCGGAGTTGCCCGCCTTCACTATAAAATAATATGTCGTGCCGTTGACCAAATTGGAGACGGTATATGTGGCATCCGTTACCGTGATTGTTTCATCGAAATGGAACGACTCCGGCGTGTTGGACATGTACACGTTGTAATAAACGGACTCCGGCACTTCATCCCATGTCAAGACAACCTGCCGATCTCCCGCTGTTGCTTGCAAATTTTGCGGAGCGGCCGGGAGATCTTGCTCAATGACGACCTGCGTAATCGTAAAGGACACATCCTGCATATGAGCTGCCGATACCGTTATCCTCGCGGTGTAGGTTCCTGCCGCCAGGCCGTCTCGGGCTCTTACGGTAAAGCTTGCAGACTCCCCAATGCCTAACGCAGCCTTTTCCGGTTGAGTCAGTATAAAATCTTGCGCATGCTCCCCGCCAATGGCGACTGTCAGTCCGCTCAAAGCTGCTGTTCCGCTGTTCTCCACCCGAATGACCTTCGTCTCCTGCGTGCCAGGCTCATAGCCCGACTGCAACTGAACTGCTGTTTGGTCGCCTATTTCGGCGATACCATACTCACGCGTAACCAAATGAACCACGCTCTGGTCGGCAGGACTCCAAACCACGCCGCCGCCCCAACTGTACCAGCCCGTTTGCCCATGGAAATTACGAAAGAAAAGAGCTTTAAACTTGTCATCCGTTTGCGGGTCGACCCCAAAGCTGGCAAACGGTATCGCCTGAATCACATTCCAGCGATCTTCCAGCGTTGTGGTGCTGGCCGTAAAATCGACTTCGGGGGCTAACATCGGTCCCGTTTTCCATACAAACTTGAGGCCGATCGGATTCGTGGAATAAGAATAGGTAGTGCCGCCTTTGCCATCCGACAAATGCGTTTCCGCCGAATCGTCCGCTCCGCTTCTCCACCATCCTCCCGGCGCATCTTCGCTTATGATCCTACCATCCATATCGTTGTCAAAGTTCTCGTAACCCACGTATAGATTCTCGTCGTCCCATAGCAGGTAAACCTTCGTTTCAACCGGAGGAGTCTCGGTCGTTCGCATTTTCATAAAGGTGGTCACCGGTTCGGCTATCGACCATGGCCCCTGGCTGAAATCAAGCGCGCTCAAAATCTCTTCCTGTGTCGCAGACGTTTTTACCGCATTGCCTGAAACCTGCTGACGTCCTCCGTACTGGAAGGTCATTTCCATAAAAGTCGAACGAATCGGTGCGATTCTCGCTTTAGCTCGCTCATCCGCAAGCTCATACGCTTCGCCCAGCGCCTGCGCCGCCGGCTCCTGAATGCCGGCCTGCACAATGTATTGTCCAATCAGCTGATTCTCATTCGAGTACCAGTTGATCGGCTGCTGGTCGTAGTTCCAGCCCTGCTTGATCAGATCGTAATACCGTCTCATCGGCTCTGCCGCCGCGCCGTATGCCTTGTGGACGAATTCATTCGTGAGCGCTTCGATGTTGGCATCCGGATTCCAGAACAGCTTCTCGAACAGCCAAAATTGCAGCGCATTGACTCCCCAAGCTTCGCTTCTGGCATCCACGATCCCTTCCGGCAGCATACCCAAAATACCCAGATCGCGATAATACTGCATATCGGCCTGTACCTTTTCGGCGATCGGCCGCTCATAAGACTTCGCATAACAGCAGCCGTAATAGTTGTACATGATGATATTTTTCGTCCGCTCTGCCCATTCCTCAAGTCTTTGTTTGTATTTGTAGTTGTTGTTTTGCTGGTTCTCCGTGTTAATCGGGGTTCGCTCGTCCTCGTTAGCCGGAGCCATCACTATGACGATATTATCTTCCAGTTCGACCTTCGGCGGCACTTCCGTAAAGAAGTACGCGTACGACACAATCTTCACTCCCGGATACGTCTGCTTCACCTCTGCAGCCACTTTATTCAGGAAGGTAAAGAAGACGGTTGACTTGTAAGCCGGATCGTCAGGCTGTACAACAACACCGCCCGGCGTCGTGAACGGCAGCTTGCTTTCCGGGCTCTGCGTGAAGCTATGATTGTCATTAATCCCGATTCCGATATATTCCGTCCCATACGTTTGATAAAACGTCTTTACTTTCCCCGCGATGATCGACGGAACATCCGGATGGTAGAAATTGATTTGCGTTCCCGCCGAGAGGGGTACGTATTGCCCATTTTCCCAGTTGTAATATTCCGGATGCGAGCTAAAATACTCCTCGTTCGGCAGCCAATACCCCAAATTGTGGCCGAGATTGACCGCTTTGAGGCCGATGCTTTCATGCCCCGCCCAGTATGAAAGATTGCCGACCTCCGCAAACTTGGCGTTCAGCTTGTTGCGGGCAAGCATTTGGTTCGTTCGGGCGTCCGTATGGAACTCGCCGTTCGCGCCAACGCCTGTCGTATGCCAGCCGCGCACGGCAAAGGGCGATTTCTCCCGATAGTCGGTCTGCACCGCCTGAATGGTCGGCTGCGGCTCGAAAATCGTTCCAACATCGGATGCCCGGGTCCAGAGCACGCCGGCGTTCTTCTCCAGGAAATCATAAACGCCGTTCAACACGCCGCGAGGCTCGGAGCCAAAAATATAAATCGTGTTCCCCGATTGTCTAATCGCGAAACCGTCGGAATCCTCCAAGAAGGCCAGATCGTCCGCAAACAGAGTGGACAGCTCCGGATACGATTCCGGCGTTGCCAGTATAATGCGGGTAAGCTCGGCGCCGGACTCGGACACTTCCACAATAGCCGGTTCATTACCCGGTCCGGCAGGCTCCGTCCCCTGCTGCTCCTCCGTAACGTCTGGTCTTAATGTCACATCATCGATCCATAGCGTCCCCGTTCCATCTAGATAATCAAGATAGCTCCAAAAATTGATCCAGTTATAGTCGATGTCCTGGTTCGGGTCACGCGTATACGGCAGCTCCACATAGGTCCAGTCCTTGCCGATGATTACGCTGTGCTTCGTTGAACCGCCCGCAATATCGGCGTTATTTTTTAATGATCGAAATTCGACCGTTACCCGGCCTTGCTGCGCTCCCTTCATCCACGCTCTCAGGATATATTTCTGACCGGGCTTGAGATTAAGCTTTTGGTCTGTTCGCGAATAGGTATAGCCGCTTGCCGGCAAATCCATCCGCATAGAAGACGAACCGCTATGCTTCTCCGCTTGAACTTGAGTCGCTACCCCGGTCGGCGCCCACCAGCCTCCAAGGCCAATCTCAAATCCGGGATTGTCGATTATGTTGGGAGCGCTCTGCTTCTCCACCGGACTTAACGTCATGTCGTCGATCCACAATGTGTTCGTTCCGATGTTGTCATCGAAAGCCCAGACGTTGATCCAGTTGTAGTCGAAGTCCTGGTTCGGATCGCGCGAGTACGGCAGCTCCACATAGGTCCAGTAGGTGTCGACGGTGACAGTTCGCTTCGTTGAGCCTCCCGCGATGTCAGTATTGTTTTTCAGCGAGCGGAACTCAACCGTAGCCCTGCCTGCCCGCTCTCCCTTCATCCAAGCCTGCAGCACGTATTCTTTGCCCGGCTCCAAATACAGCTTCTGGTCCGTCCGCGCATAGGTGTAGCTTTTCGCGGGCACAGTCATTCGCATGGAAGACGCGCCGCTATGCTTCACGGTTCCATCCAGGCTCGCGACCCCGGCCGGCGCCCACCAGCTCGCAAGGGTAGTATCGAAGCCCGAATTCAGGAGGATATTCCGATCAAGCTGCACGGTTAAGGTTACCGGTTCAAGCTCCTCGCCATTCGCAACCGTCTTAATCCCCACTTGATACGTACCGTCTGTTGTCTGCGCGGGCACCTTCACGGCGCCGCTTACGCTTGCAGTCTGCCAAGGACCCAGGCTGACCGGGTTCAATGGCGTAATACGCAGCGCTCCCTGATCCGTTTGCAGGAAGCTCACTTGAGCCGCTAAAGCGCCAGTATTTATCAGTTTGATCGAAAATGCATATTCGCCGCTCTTGGTTATCCGCAATGTATTCGTTTCCAAACTTGCGTTCACGCCATCCTTGCTCAAATCTGCTCTGGCAATCGGCAGCTCTGCGCCGCTAACCTGCTTGATTGTGTTCTGCAATTCGGTCGCGGCCCATGCCTCCATATCGCTTCCGGCAGAGGAAAGAATAATGTTCGCTTTGGCCGCTCCGTCGCGAGCGATCGTTAATGCATCCGCCAGGTCTGCCTGACTGGGTTCGGGAATCGGCTGACTGGCAAAAGCTCTCTGGCCGGTGCCGAACAACGGCGTCAACGCAATACATAATATAAGCACCCATAGAAATGACTTTTTCTTCAAGATCATTACCTCCCTTATTTCTGTTTCATGGTTAACCTAATATCCGCGTATGCCGTTGACGGCGTGAAAGCGCTTAAGGAAGCGAGCGAAAAAACAATAGCGGAAGCGGATCGTTGGATCCGCCCGTTCTATTGCCTTACTCCTTCAACGATCCCAGCAGCGCCCCTTTGACAAAATATTTTTGCAGGAAAGGATATACAAGCAAAATCGGAATCGTTGCAAATAAAATAATGCCTGCCTTCAACGTCTCCGGCGTCGCCGAGAGCAAGTCCCCGGACGTCTTGTTCGTCAGGGTGTCGTCCTCGATGATCAAGCTGCGCAGAAGAATTTGCAGCGGGTACAGTTCTTTGCTCCTGATGTAGATGAGTGCGCTGAAGTAGGAGTTCCACAGGCCTACCGCCTGAAACAGCGCAAGCGTTGCGTTTACCGCCATCGACAGCGGCATCGCGATGCGCGCGTAGATGCGGAATTCGCCGCAGCCGTCGATCTTCCCGGCGTCGAACAGCTCGGATGACAAGCCTTGAAAAAACGTCCTCATAATAATAACGCCGAATGCGTTAATCGCGCCTGGAAGCATAAGTACCCATAACGTATTTTCCAGCCCCAGCGAACGGATGACCAAATATCCGGGAATCAGCGGCGAAGTGAAAATAAACGTGACCAAAACGAATTTCATGATCAAGCCTCTCGCCGGCGCGTGAGGGCGGGACAAGCCGTATGCCATTGTAGAAGTAAAGAAAAGATACAGCAGCGTTCCCCCGACGGTTATCGCGATCGTGACGCCCATCGACCGCCAAAGAGACTCCATGCCCAATATGATTTTGTATACGTCCATATTAAAGCCTTTCGGCCACAAATAAACCAGCTTCGCATTTGCATACACGGAAGAGCTTAACGACACCGCCGCAAGATGGATAATCGGAGCCACCATCGAAAGCGCCGCGATCGCCAGGAACGTTCCGTTCACCCACTGAAAGATGCGATTGGATCTGTTCACATGCTCGTCCTCCTAGTAGATGCTTTCGCCGGTCGTTTTTTTACTGATCGTATTCAAGCCGACGACAAGCGCCAGTCCGACAAGCGACTGAAACAGACCGATAGCCGTTGTGTAGCTGAATTGAGCCTTTAGCAGCCCGACTCGATAAACGTAGGTGTCCACCACTTCTCCGACGTCCCTGATAAGAGGATTGAGGAAAATAAGCAGTTGTTCCGTATTGGAATCCAGCACGGTTCCGACCCGCAGCAGCAAAAGAACGACGATCGTCGGCAGCAGCGACGGCAGCGTCACATACCAGATTTGTTTCCAGCGGCCCGCGCCGTCGACGACGGCCGCCTCGTACAAGCTCGGATTGATCCCGGCAAGCGCCGCCAAATAAATAATCGTTCCCCAGCCGACTTCCTTCCAAATCCCGATTGCGACAACGATGCCGCGGAAATACCCGCCTTCCGTCAGAAAATCGATCGGCGCAGCCCCGAACCAGCCCCTTATGACGTTAATCATGCCGTCCAGCGACAGCAAATTGATGAATATGCCTCCGACGATAACCCAGGACAGAAAGTGCGGCAAATACAGCAGCGTCTGGATCGGCCGCTTGAACCACATCTGTGAAACCTCATTCAAGAGAAGAGCCAAAATCAATGGAGCCGGAAAGCCGAACAAGATTGATAGGAAGCTAAAGGCCAGCGTATTGCGCAAGACGTTGAAAAACTCCTCATACGTAAAAATCGTCACAAAATGCTTGAAGCCTACCCAATCGCTATGCATGATGCCCCTGAACATGTTATAGTCCTGAAAGGCGATGATATTGCCGGTCAACGGCGCATAACGAAAAACAAGAAAATGCAGGATACCGGGAAGCATGAGGACGAGAAGCGCCCAACGATCCTTCTTCATGATTCTGTTCAACACAGCGTTTTCTCTCCTTCGCAGCGAATGCGTTCGGCCGGAATCCTGCCGGATATACGGATGCCGATTTCTCCGGCAGGCTCCGGCCCTCCGCTCCGATCACTCTATCCGGTGAACGATGCTCTATTTTTTAGCCTTCCGGTTGTACCATGCCGTCGCTTCTTTAATCGCTTCGTCGCCGCCGCGGCGCTTCCACTCGCTGACGAACTTGTCGAAAGCGGGATCGAGCTCTTCTTTGCCGGTGACGACTTTGGCGAACATATCGAGGAACAGCGTCCCTGCGCCGGTACCAGGTACAAGCTCAGGATGCGTCTCCAACGCCTTGAGCGCCGGCATGTTCAGGCCGTCGTGCTTAAATATGGCGTTCTTGGCCAGCTCCACGCCGCGGACCAGCATATCTCCGTTAGGCGAAAACTTTAACACGTCCTGAACCATGCGGCCGTCCCCGCGCGGATTGATCGACAATTGGTAGAACACGGAGTCGCCTTTCTCTTTATTGCTCGGGGCATTCGCGTCCCATTTGACCGCGCCGTTCTCGACCGTATAATTCTTTCCTTCGACCCCGTAGGCAAAAAACTTGTTTGCATCATCGGACCAAGCCCAGTCCAAAAATTTGATCGCCGCTTCCGCCTGCTTCGACGAAGTCGGAATGACCCATACGTAGTAAATGCCGCTATACTGCGGAGTCAGCGCCCCTGGCCCTTTCGGTCCGACCGGGGGCTGGATCATGTTGATTTTCACGTCCGGTTGATTGACGAATTTGTCCGCCGTCCAGTCCGAATTGTAATTGGTCACTTCGTGTTCCCACATGCCTGCCTTGCCTTGTTTGATTCCGGCTCCCCAATCCGCCCCCTTATTCGTGAACAGATTCGGATTAATGTAGCCCTTACCGTACAGCTGCTTCCAAAAGCTGATCGCGTCCTTCATTTCCGGACGGATCATGTCAGGGATAAGCTGACCGTCCTTCATGTTCCAAACATTCGGAGAAACGCCGAATTCTTTGAAGAATAGATCGGCATAGGCCATATTTTCCCGCACGTAGAAGCCGTATTCGTCGTTCGGATCGCCATTGCCGTTCATATCCTTCTGCTTCACCGCTTCGAAATAAGCCAAGTATTCGTCCAATGTTTTCGGCTGCTGCATGCCGAGCTTATCCAGCCAGTCTTGCCGGACATAGACGACTTTGGCGGCCGGAAGCGCGCTGAGGGCGGGAATCCCGTAAATTTTGCCGTCCTTGCTCACCTGCGGACTATCCCACGCTTCTTGCGGTATTTTTTTCTTCAAATTGGGTCCGTACTTGTCGATAAGCGGACCGAGCTCTTGGAAGACGCCTTGCTCCACCGCGCCCGAATGCATCGGGGCTTCGATGCTGTACGTCCGGATCATATCCGGCAAATTGTTCGAGGCGAACCGGACCGTAAGCTGCTGTTCGTAATCTTGCGCATGGCCTAAAAATTCGAATTTCAGGTCGTAGCCCGAAAGCTTGGACAATTCCTTCAGATACGGGTCGTCCGCCACCTTCACTTCCTTGGCATAGGCGGCGCCCGCATGCGACGTCAGCAGATTCAGCGTCGCTTTTGGCCCGGCGGCAGCCGCTTCTTTTTTTTCCGAAACATCGCCGGTTTGTCCGGGTTCCCCGGTTTTGCCGCAGCCGACGATAGACGCAGTCATCATAAGCGCCAGCCCCCCGAGCGCCGCTTTACGTTTGAATGTAGACATGCTGTTTCCCCTTTCTCTCACTCCTCGATTTAGATCGTTTCCCGGAAGGACGACAGGCAGCCTTCGAGAATGACGACTTCTCCATGCGTCACCAAATAGACGGAATCGTCCCGGATGAAGCAATGATACGCAGCCGTTTCATCATGCAGAAGCTGCACTCGCCTTTGCACATTCATATCCTGCCGGAAACCTCTCCGTCGTTTCCTTTCCCAAGCGGAAGCATAGGGGGGTTGATTAACGGATCTCTTCCGTACGGAATGGCTGCCCGTTTTATGTCTCCCCGCCATCTCTCCGCTTCAATTGCCTTTATAGGTTCGTATCGAATCCCTTCCCCCTGTGTGAAATCGCCTGTTCGGCACATTCAGCCTATCCGTTTTTGCGAATGAACGGCAATAATCACGTATTGGAGTGGTGGAAAAGCAAGAGCCAATACGGCAAAAGAGGAGCAATTTATCCCTCTCGGCCTTACCTTCCAACTTGCCTTCCTCACGCGGCTGAATCGCGCAGCCTTGCCGCATCCGTCGTCTTCAATGAGATGAAGAACACGCGCCTGCAAGACCCGCGACCGCGGCCGAAGACGCTGCCGTAGCCGCTCCGCTCGTCAATGCTCCGATCCGTTTCCCTCTTCTTCCGCCTTCTTCCGAAACGCGCCCGGCGGCAAGCCGGTATATTGCTTGAACGTCCGGTTGAAATTTTGTACGTTCGAGTAATGAAGCCGCCCGGCGATTTCTTTAACCGGCATGTTCGTGCGGAGCAGCCAATCCTGCGCTTTCGTCATTCGCTCCCGGATCAAGTAGTCGGAGAAATGCTCCCCGGTTTTCTCTTTAAATAACCGGCTTAAATGCGAAACCGACATGCCGTACTGCCGGGCGATCCGCTGCAGATCGGCGTCCCATCCGTCATGCACATGCTGCAAGACGTATTGTACGGCCTTTTCTTGCCTTGATACCTGCGAGGTATCCAAATAGGCGGCGACGGAAGGAAAGACGGAGCTGGAGAGCCAATCGTGCACAGCGGAAAGCGTGTTTAAGCTGTGAAGCTTTTTATGCAAATCCTCCGCAAAAATATCCCGCAGCTCGCAGCCATACTCATGCAAAAGCGAATCCAGTTCGACGAGCAAATAGTCGAAGATGCCGAACATCGTTTCCGGATTGGCGACGGATTCGCCGATTCGTCCGGCCAGCTTGGACAACAGCCCGTTCGCTTCCTCGACGCTGCCGCCGGTCAGATTCGTTAATATGCTCTTCTGAAGGCTGACGATTTCGCGGCCCGATTGGGCGATCGCCCGCTCCGTTTCCTGCTCGGTGATCGTCACGTTCGGTCCCATCAGAATCCGGTATGCGGAAAGCTCCGTAGCCTCCCTATACGCCTGCTTAATGCCGTAGTAGTTCTTATAGGAGCGGCTGACCGCCACGCTTACGGTAAATTTGAAATATTGCTCTGTGCCAAGCCGGATGTTCGCGGCGATCTCTCCCAGCTTCCGCTCCGTCTCTCCCTGCGCTTCGCTTCCGCCGGATTCGCCGATAATAAGCGCCACCTGACCCGGTTGCGTAGTCAAGGCCAGACAAGGGAGGACCGTTTCGCATATTTCCTCGGCCATTTTGCGCAGCGCGTATTGGATCAGGGACTGATCTTTCCCCTGGTAGTTTTCCGTAAGCACCGCGAAATCGTCAGCCGTTATGAGACAAACCCGGAATGAAGAGCCGTGCAGCGGCAGACCGAGCTGATCGCGTTTATTGCGGATTTCCGCATCCGTCATGTCCCCCCATAGCAAGTGGCGCGACAGATTTTCCTGCAGGGACGGCAGATCGGCGTGAATCCGGCTGCGCAAATGACGATTGTCGCGAATCGTTTCGTTCAATACCGATTCCAGCATTTTCAGCCCGTCGGTGCCTTCCATACTGCCGGCATATTCCTCTGGCACCCGCTTGATCATACGTTCGATCGGAATATACAGCCTGTTCGACCCGGTCAGCGCGACAAGGATCCAGAAGGCGACGATCGCCCCGATAATCTCCCATGTTACTTTTTTGATAGCGGCGGAGCGCTGCGTCAATTCGGCCATCGGCGTCATCGCGATGATCGTCCAATCGTACGTTTTCAGCTTGAGCGACGACAGATGATACGCAACCCCGTCAATCCGAATCGGCCCGTCGAATCCTTGCGGGTTTTTCCAAAATTGATACAAATCCGTAGTCGAGGCCAGCTTCGCGCCTATATCTTTGTCGTTGCTGCTTATCATCACCCTGCCGTCCTTGTCCACGACCGCCATCCGTCCTCGATACTGCTCTTGCTCTTCGCTGTCGCCCAGCACTTTGGACAGCTCGTCGATGGAGACGTTCAGCACCACGATTCCTTCCGTATAGTAGGAATGAAGCGGGATCGGACGGAACAGCATAAGCTCCTTGTTGTTGAACGTATTCGGCGTTACGACGAAAGGCGCGTTGCGGTTCGTTTGCGTATTTTGCATAATCGTTTCGTAGACGGATCGCGAATAAGGAATGGATTGATGGACGGAGGAGTAAACGTGATCGAACTTCTTATAGATGAGCGTGACGTCGTAGCGGATGGGCGAAAAGTTCACCTGCTTGCGCAGCGTCTCCATCATATCCATCGTTTGGCTGACATCATTGCGGTCCGGCGGCCCCGATTCGACGGATCGCTCGACGGTAACGTTCGTGGCGATGGAAACGGCGTGAATGCCCAGATTTTCCATCAGATGGTTCAGCCGGTATTCGACCTGCTTGAGCAGCGTCTGGTGGTTGAGGTCGACTTCCTCTTGAATGCTCCGCGACGCGATCGACGAGGAGAGAAAGCCGACCAGCAGCACGGGAACCGCACTGATCGTGATGGAGTAGAGCGCCAGCTTTCTTTTGAACGATACCTTTGCGGACCATCCGCGTTTCCGTTTCATTAATATACCTCCAGGTTATATGGCGCTTGGACGCCTTTATTTTGCCAAAGCGATATCGGAAAAACGGTTACCTATCCGATGAAATGCCAATAACAGCTACCGGCTATATACCAATAACTGTATCATGAGGGCAACTAGCCGCTTTCTATGAAAACGGCGGAAACCCGCGTAAAACCAACTATAGTTGGAGTTGGCCTACATTACAATAATCAAATTTGCTGCGGAAGCAAAAGATGAGCATTCTGCGAAATAAAAGAAAAACCGGCGGTAATTTAAAAAAAACGGTCCGAAAATCACGGACGTTCCCTTTGGTGCTTGGCTGTATATGTTTGCGCGTGTGGAAAATAGGAGGTCGGGGCTTTCAATCGCTCTCGCAATCCTGTCATTGTATTCAGGGTGCGACGGCTACTTTACTCAACCTTAGCGGCCGCGAAAGACTCATTCAGGAACCCGTCCCCCTGAACACATTAACGCCGTAACGAACATAAACTTTCTGGAGCTTTTCAAGATAAACGGCTTTCGTTCAGGCGCATTACCCACATCGTCATGGTTGCCGAATACCGCAGCCCATACAAGTCCGCGCTCCTCAACGGCGGCAACGGCTTGGCGATATGCGGACACGCCGTCCGAACAACACTTCCCGTATATCGTATCGCCTGTAAATACGACCAAATCCGGCTTTTCGGCATCCAGTACCAACTCCATCAGCCGCCTGCTCAGGCCGTCTTTCTCGTCGCCGCTCTCTCCCCAGTGGACATCCCTGCCGCCGTATGACCAAACACCACTGCGACAGAATTCCCGTGTGGTGCGGTCGTGCGGAAAAACGTCCGGATTTCCGTTTACGAATGATTATAATGCGGATAATATCGACTTTGAGGCAAGGCAAGCGATAAAAGGTCGATCGGCAAAGGGGAAACGGCTAAGATGAAGCTGAAGTTGAAAAGCTATAGCGGCGTCATCAAAGGGACGCGCGGCGGCAGTACGCAGGGCGCGATAAAGCTCGGCTAGGCGGGGCGGCAAGCGGGACTGCGGCAATGGATGCGCGGCGGCAGCGTACGGAGCGAGTCGGCAGCACGCTGGGCGCGATAAAGCGCGGCTAGGCGGGGCGGTAGGCGGCAAAGCGGAACTGCGGCGGCGCAGCGCCGCTTGTCGGCTGCCGTTAGCGCTAACCGCGATACCACTCCGCCTGCGCGCGAAACATCGCCGCATACGCCCCGTCCGCCGCCATCAGCGATGCATGCGTCCCTTCTTCGGCGATCCGCCCGTCCCGCAGGACGACGATCCGGTCCGCGAAGCGGGCCCAGCCGAGCCGGTGCGACACGAACAGCGTCGTCCGGCCTTTCGCCAGCTCGCGAAAGGAGCGGTACAGCGCCGCCTCGTGCTGCGGATCGAGCGCGGCCGTCGGCTCGTCGAGCACGAGCAGCTTCGCTTCCCGGAGCGCGGCGCGGGCGATCGCGAGGCGCTGCCATTGGCCGCCGCTCATGTTGCGCCCGCCGTCCGCCAGCAGCCCTACGCGGTCGTCGAGACCGGCGGGCGGGCGCTCGAGCGACTCGGCGCCGGCCGTCCGCAGCGCGCGGCGCAGCGCTTCGTCGTCGGCCGCCGCCTCCGGCAGGCCGAAGGCGACGTTGTCGCGCAGCGTCGTCTCGTAGCGCACGAAATCTTGAAACGCCGCGGAGACGGACCGACGCAGCAGCTCCGGCTCGAGCTCGGCATAATCCGCCCCATCCCACATGATGCGGCCGCCGGTCGGGCGGTACAGGCCGAGCAGCAGCTTGACGAGCGTGCTTTTTCCTGCCCCGTTTTCTCCGACAAGAGCTACCGTTTCTCCCGGATTCAGCGTCATCCGAATTTGGCGCAGCGCCGGCGACGAAGATCCGGCGTACGCGAACGATACGTCCTGCAGCACGATTCGCCCGTCCGCCCCGGATGCGGCGAGTCGTTGCGAGGATGCCTCCTCTCCTCGACCGGGCCGCGTCCCGCCCGCCGCCATCGGCTCCCGCAAAAATTCGGCCAGGTCGACGACTTTGGCGCTCTGGATATACATTTTCCCGATCGGGAAAGCCATTCTGCCGGATATGCCGTACGCCTGCCGCATCGCCTGAAAGACGACGACGATCGTTCCGGCGGTCATGCCGCCGTCCTTCAGCTGCAGCGCCATCCAGACGAGCGCACCGAACAGTCCGGCGATTTGTACGCACGAGACGACGATGCCCCGCCGAATTTCCCGCCGGTTCGCGTTGCCGCGCAGCTCAAGCGAATGCAGCATGCCTTTCGCGAATTTGCCGGTCAAATAGCCGATCGAACCGGAGACGCGCATATCCCGCACCGTCTCGGGCCTGGCGATCGTTTCGCGCAAATAATCCGACTCGCGTCCGCTCCGCGTCAACTCCCGGTTCAGCCGCCGCTTTACGATATCCGACTCGAGACGGATCGCCAGCGAAACGGCGAAGACGACGGCGAGCAGCAAGGAGACGAGCAGCGAAGCCATGCAGGCGACCGCCAGCAGTCCGAACAGCTCGCACGACAGCCGGAAAGCGGTGACGGCGTTTTGCAATACGCCGAACAAGTCGTCCCCCGCTACCGCCCGGGCCCGCTGCAGCCGGTCGTAATAGCCGGCGTCGTCCATCCGTTCCAGCGGCACGCGGGCTGCCCGGTCGTGCACTTCGGATTGGACGAGCATCGTCGCTTTGCCGCGAAACGCCGTATCGGCGACAGCCTGAAGCGACTCTGCGACGACGCGCAGCAATGCGAAGCCGACGTAAAGGGCGAGCGGCGGCAGTGCGGCTGCAAACGCCTCGGACCAATCCCGGCCGGCGATGCCCGCGGCGAATAGATCGATCAACCGCTTTTGCGCCGCGTACAGCGGAACGACCGATGCGCCGAGCAGAAGCGGCAACGCGAGCCACAGCGAAGCAAGCGCCGGCATTTGCCGACAAACGGTTCCGAGCAGCGGAACCGTCCCCCGCGCGATCGCTCCGAGCGAATTCGATTTCATCGGCTCGTCCCCCCTTTTACGCATACCACGACGCTTGCATCCGGAACATCCTCGCGTACTCGCCGCCTCTCGCCATAAGCTGCTCGTGCGTGCCTTGCTCTACCGCTTTCCCGTCCTTCATGACGACGATCCGGTCGGCCAGCTTGGCCGCCCCGAGCCTGTGGGTGACGAGCAGCGCCGCCTTTCCCTCCGTAACGCGCATAAACGTTTCGAACGCTTCCTTCTCCGCCATAGGGTCGAGCGCAGCCGTCGGCTCGTCGAAAAAAACGAAGCCGGCCCTTCGCAGCAGCAGCCGCGCGGTAACGATTTTTTGCCATTCGCCGCCCGACGGCTCGAAGCCGCCGAACGGCGCGCCGATCGGCGCGTCCAATTCAAGGCGCCTGCTGCCGGCTTGGCGGAGCGCGGCGAGCAAAGCGTCGTCGTCCCCGATGGCGGACAGGTCGCCGAGCGCCACGTTTTCCCGCAGCGTTACGTACAGCTTGGCGAAGTCCTGAAAAACCGCCGACAAGCCTCCCCCTTCGTCCGCCCCCGACAGCCGCTTTCCGTCGCCGTCCATCCAGACGACTTCTCCCGCGGTCGGCGCGTACAAACCGGTCAGCAGCTTGACGAGCGTCGACTTGCCCGAACCGTTTTCCCCGACCAGCGCGATCCTGCAGCCCGGCGGAATCGTCAGACCGACCCCGTCGATCGTATTTCGCGCCGCCCCCGGATAACGAAACTCGAGGCCGTCTGCCCGCAGCTGCAAGCCGCTCTGCGCCGCCTTTCTACGTATACCTTGCCGATGTTCGCGAGCGTCCTCGTCCAGCGCCTCGTACGCCCGGTAATCTTCCCATCTCATTCGCTGCGTTCGCATGGCCGCGCCTTGGGCGATCAGATCGGAGACGCGCGAAACGAGCACGGAAGCGCTTAAAAACAGCAGCGAAAAGTCGCCGGCGCTCCATTCGGCCGCGCCCGGCAGCAGCGCGAGCAGCGAGACGAGCAGGCCGAGGGCGACCGCGGTAAACGAACCCGGCCCGAGCTTCCGCAGCTCGGCGGAGCGGACCGCCGTGCCGGTTACGCGAAGCTGCCGCTCGCCGATCCGTCTCCACCGGCCGGCGAGCAGCTCGCCCAGGCCGAACAGGCGAATTTCTTTGGCCGCCTCGCGGCTTGTCAGCAGCTTGCCGTAATAAGCGGCCTGCAGCCGATCCGGCGTAAGCTTGCGCGCCGCTTCTTCGACGATTTCCGCCGCGCGGCCTGCCGTTCGCGCCATAAGCAGCCCCGATACGCAAACGGCCGCTGCGGGCACCCACATGCCGTAAACCAGCAGCACGCCCAGCAATGCTGCGGTATGCGCAATCGATTGCAGCAGCTGGATGCCCGTATGGTACGCGTCGTGAAACGATACTTGCGTAGCCCGTTCGCGCATCCGTTGAACGAGCGGAGACTCGACGGCGGCAAGCGGCAGTCTTTCCGTTTTTTGCAAAATGCGCCGCTGCCCTTCCGCGGTCCCGATTTCCTGCAGCCGCGTTTGCGCCATCGGCATCGGCACGCCCAGCGCAATGTTGCCTGCGACCATCAGCAACGCGAGCCACGCCGCCGCCTCGACGACAGGCCCGATCGGCTCGGGCGCCGACCAGCCTTGAACGCGGTCGATCAGCGTTTTGACGAGCCACAGCTCGGCCGGCATGATCGGCAGCGAGAGCAGCGCGGTCGCCGCCAGGACGAGCACCGGCTTTTTTTCCAGACGGTACAGCATGGCCGCCGCATCCCGAAAGCATCGAATCAATCCCGTTATCGTCCATCCTCCGTTCGTGGGAAGCCGTGCGGCCGATACGCCGCGTCAGGCATCCGATTCAAAAGCTTTACCATTATAATTTCGCACGCTCGCGAACGGCCACGGAAAAAACCGCTGAAACGATTCTTTCTGGCGCCGTGCGGACGCCTGTTCGATCCGGCGCATCTTCATAATCGAGCAGGCGTCCGTTATCGTTCCATTGACCGTACATTTTATTTTCTTTCGTGTTTGATATAAATTTGTCTAATCTGCTCTTAAACAATTGCGGCTCATTTTTATTGCTTTGAATCGTATCGATCCGAACCCTTCTATACAGGGCCGGAAATGCCAAAAAATTTTCATATGTTTGCCTATCCTCCTTGAGCCTTTGCTCTATCACGCTATCGATTTTAAAAGAATCGAGGTCCATATCGGGAAGCACCTTTCTTCCTTCGTCTCTCATTAATCCCAGCTTTTCGAGGCGGCGGACACGTTCTTTGTTCAATTCGGTCCATGAGCTTTTTTTGCTTCTGGGAGACAGTCTTTGCGCCTGCCCGGTTTCGGATATTTTCTTTTTGACTCCGTCAATCCACCCGAAGCACAAACACTCTTCGACCGCGTCCAAATAAAGCAGCGTATCCGGGCTTGGCTTCATGCTGACGACTACCCAGCAACATTTTTCCGTCTTTCCGTTTTCCTGCAGCCATACCCTTAATGCTTCTCTCGTTTTAACTGTAATCAGATTTTCGAGTTCCATAGATTAGTTACAACCCCTTTCTATATTCGGAGAGTGACTATTTTCGTTCGTAATGCGCCAATTATACAGGAATACGTTCTATAAACTGCCCGACGGCGGCTGGAATTGCGAGGCGTCGAACGGCTCGACGCGATCGTCGTTCAACACCACGATCTGCGTGTCGGAGGCGCTGCTCGAGCACGAACGGGCCGGCGGGGGCAGTCCGGCTGTGATCGCAGCCCGCCTTCGCGGACAGAATACTTGCTCGAGCGCCGACTTTTCCGGCGGCGGTCGACCGGCGAGGCGATCGAGCGGGATCGCAAGGGCGGCGCGGCGTGGACGCGATTCGCCTTCCCGACGTGGTGGCATTACGACGTGCTGCGGGGGCTCGATTACTTGCGCGGCGCCGGCGTCACGCCCGACGAAAGGTCGCCGAGGCGATCGAGCTGGTCGCCTCGAAGCGCGATGACGACGGGAGATGGCCGCTCGAGACCCGGTACCCCGGCGTGATGCCGATCGAGATCGACGAGGGCGTGGGCCGGCCGAGCCGGTGGAACACGCTGCGCGCCTTACGGGTATTGAACTGGTATTCGGCGCATCGCTAAAGCGGGTGCCGACGAATGAGAGCATGCCGTCATCCGAGCGACAGGGGCTGTCTCCATTAGATACAGCCCCTTCCTCCGGTCCGATCCGCGGCATTACCCGCTTCGGTTAATAAGAAGCAATCCGGAACCGTTTTGCTTCGATTCAGGACTTTTTCGGCATCCGCGGGGCTACCATCGGATCAGGATGGCTCCATGATCTCGCTCGTTACCGCATGTTCCTGATACCAAAAATGCGAATAATCGTTCATGGCGGAGGCGTAGCCCAGCTGACGCAGCATGGTGGAAACATTGCCCCGGTGATACGTCCCGTGATTGACCAGATGAAGCACCATTTCCGATAAGCGCGTTTGGCGGATTCCGGCGAACGGATTGTCAAGCAGAACGGTTTGCTCCAAATCGCCTTGGCTTCGGAACCATCCTCTGTACTGTTCGGCTAATTCGTCAAAGGTTTTAGCGTATTCATCCGCAGAATTCAAAACGCTCGCATTGAGCGGTATGCATGCTTGCAGCGCCTCGGGCATACCGGTGCCTGTTAAAACCAGATACCACATTTTATCGACCGCATACATATGACTGAAGGCATGGGCGATGGTGGGAAACGAGCTGTTCACTTCTTGACTGAGCACGGAGGGCGGGAGTTCCTTGATTCTCCCCAGGATCGTTTGAGTAGCCCAGGCGTGATAGCTATACATGACTTCCGGATGGTTCATCGTTCGCGTCGTCTCCTTTTCGCTTGCGATAGATTTGATTTTGTTCCTGTTGTAATAATAAAACAAGATATATGACAACAGTCCGTCATACATCTTCGTAAAGTTTGAGCGCGTTTTGAAGCTGTTCTTTCAGGATGTTTCGCAGTGCCGGGGGCTCGAGGACTTCGGCGCCGCTGCCGAGGCTCAGCACAATGGACCAAAGCCAACGTGCTTGCAATGGCTTATAAACGGGGATTCGCATCGTCATGCTTCCATCGGCATGAAATTGCTTATCGACCTGGTGCAGCTGATCCAGCGCCTCCGCCAAAGCTTCCGGCCCGACCCGAATCACTACATCCTCCAACTGCTCCTGCCATTCCTTGTTGGAAGAAGCGGCCTCTTCCGGCATCTCGCGATGCGGTTCGAAAGTTTCCGGCGTCAGGACCGCATTCATCATCCGGGACAGTCGGAACTCCCGGTAATCTCGCCGAGTCCGACAAAATCCGTACAGGTACCAGTTGCGATATTTAAAATGAAGCCGCAGCGGTTCCATCTCGCGGGTCGTGCGTTCGTTCTTCGCATTAATGTAATCGAAACGGACGATGTTTCGCTCCGTAATGGCCGTACGCAGGCGACTAAGCGCGCCGGGATCCGTCCGGTACGTATCGAAGTCCACGGACAGACTCGTTGTCCGAAACTCCGGCCCGATCGTCTGCAGCCGTTCGATCGTCCCCTGTGCACGCTCGTCCTCAAACACGGTGGAGAGGCTTTTGAGCACGGTTATCAGCGAATGGACGTCGTACGAACCGAGCAGGCTTTTATCCATTTTGTATCCGTCCATCATGCCGTATCCGCCTTTAGTTCCCTGAAACGATACGACCGGGAAGCCCGCGGCGCCGATCGCGTCGATATCCCGATAGATGGTTCTTGGGGAAACTTGAAACTCTTCTGCCAGCACGGAGGCAGACAAAACTTCGTGATTCAGCAGCTTGTAGATGATGGAGATCAATCGCTCCAACTTCACGTGCATCCCCGCCCGTTCGTCCGTTTCGTATTGCTGCTCATTATTGTATCACAAATTTTTGGGTGCCGATCTTTAGAGATGGCCCCTATGTTGTGTCCCAGGCAAACGAGCTAGTTAACCGGGAGGAAGAACTCGTTCCGCTACTCGAAAAAAAGCTTCCGCCCCGCCGCTCGGCGGTTTGGAAGCTTTTTCGTCCGGTATCGTCAGGGCCGATTATTCGTCCTCGTTGTCCTCCGGCTCGTTCGGATTCTTTTTGCCGGTGCCGGTGATCGTGATCGTTTTCTCGTTCGTTTTGCGGCCGTCGACGAACACTTCGATTTTGACCGGATTCGCGCCGGCCTGCAGCTTGATTTTGTCGCTGAATCGGTGCGTCTTTTTGTCCAGCTTCGCGCTCTTGCCGTTCACGAGCACGTTCAGCTCTTTGCCGTAGCCGAGCACGTCGACGGAGCCTTTCAGCTCCAGCTTTTTGCCGTCGAACGTTTTTCCGTCGTAATCCCGGAAACCGTGAAGAACGGCCGCGCGAACCTCGTCGCCGATCGAGTACGTATTCGCGATCAGCTGGCGCCGCGTCTTGACGCCGGATTTGTCCATCGCAGAAATGACGAAGCCGCCTTGCGGGATCGGGCTGTTGTTCAATTGGATCGGCGTCCATACCCAGTCGATCGCCTGCCGCTTGTTGCGCGTGTCTACGACTTTGCCGGTGCCGTCGACCGATATTTCAACGCCGTATGTGCCCGTATTCGTATTCGTGCCGTAATCGTTCGTGTATACGTTGATGATAGCTTCGCCGCGGTTCACGTCGACGAAATCGCCTTCGATAAACGATGCGCCATCCCCCGGCTTGCTGAATCCGAGTTGATACGACTTGACGTATTCCCGGTCCTCCAGCGACGCTTTAATAATATCGAAATTCGCCAGCGAATATTCGAACAGCATCAGTCCGTCCGAGTTTTTCAGCGACGCCTGGAACACTTCCCGCTGCAGGGCGGGTTCCGCGATGTCGGCCAGCGCGATCGAGGCGTACATCGGGATTTCGTTTCTCGTCAAAATGTTTCCGAGCGTCACATATTTGCTTACTTCCGCCGCCGTTTTCTGGTACGAGCCGATCATGATGAAATCCAGGTTGCGGATGTAGCCGGTTTTATAATAGTCGTCCGTATAAATGCGGCTTTCCGGGAAGTTCAACCGCGGATCGTAGCGGAAATCCGGGCTCGCCCAGTTGATGCCGTTCGTGTAAAGCGTTTCGTACCACGAGCCGACGTAGGTGGACATCAAAATGCGCTTGCCCTTCTGCGCGCTGTACCGGTCGACGATCGCCCGCAGCTCTTTCGTGAAGCTTTCGATCGTGGATGAGCGGAACGCCCACCAATCCGTATAATATTTGCCTTCGACCCGCTTCGCCTGCCCGTTCGCCTCGTACGTCAGCTTGTAAACGTCGTCCGGCCACTTCTCCAGCGTTTTGCCGCGTGCCTGCAAATAGAGCCGGAACTTCGCCTTCGATTCGTCGCTGAAATCGGCGAAATCGCTGTCGTACCGGCCGCGGTCCAGGTTGATCCCGTCGACGTCGTAATTTTTCATCACTTCCTCGAACGATTTCAGCTGGTAGTCGCGCACCTCGTCGTTCGCCGGGTTGACGAACGCGACGATTTTGCCGGGTGCGGCGCTTTGGCGGATCGGCACGATCGCCCCTTTGTCCTCGGCGCGGTATACGCGCTCCTCCCAGGACGGATGCGCGTCCAGCACGGCGTTCTCGTCCATCGAGCCTTCGGCGAACACATTCATCGCCGCATGGATTTTCAGCCCGAGGGCATGGCCGTGCGTAATGAATTCCTGCAGCAGGTCGAGATCCGGATTCGCTCCGGCGCGGTTCACCCCGGTCATATTGCTGACGTAAGGCCGTCCGGTCAAATCGTTTTTCTTGTACGAGGCGAACCCTTCATACCCTTTCACATCGAACAAAACGCCCGTCACGCCGGCTTCCTTCGCCTTCGTCAGCAGCTTGAGCACGCTTTCGGACGTCTGCAAATTTTTGGCGTTGGTCGACTGGTCGACCCACAGCAGCACTTCCTTCGGCGCCGGATTCGTCTTCGTTTTCCAGTAGGCGATGACCGATTTATTATCGATTTGCTGGCCGCTCTTGCTCAGGACGACGTCGATGTAGTTCGTCCCTTCGCCAAGCGAAACCTGCTTCGTGAAGCTGCCGTCCGGCGCGATCGCCGTCGCGGCTCCTCCCACGTTTAGCGCGAGCGGCTGATCGTACACGTAATTTTTGACCGACCCTTGGATCGTCGTCGTTCCTTCGAGCGTCGTGTACATCGACGGATTCGACACGAGCAGGCTGAACGCCGGTCCCGACGGGTTCGTCGGCAATATGTCGGCAAGCGGAACGACGCTGCCGTTTTTGCGCAGCTTGATCAAGTCGCCGATTTTGAAGTTGGTCGCGAGATATTTTTTGTACCCTTTGTTCGCATACGAATCGTCGAGCGCGAGCAACACGAAGCCGCCTTCCGGCACCGGCAGCTCGACCGGGTTCGGCTCCCATACCGGCGGCGCGCCGTTGATGGACGGGTTGACGACTTTCAGCACTTTATTGCCCGCATCGACCTGCACGGCAACCCCATAGCGCGGAACCGTCACCGAGCTCGTATACGATTTGGAAAATAACGCGATAAAATCGTTTTTGCCGGCGATGTCCTGGTTGATGATATTGATCTGCTTGCGCGGCCCTTCGAGAACGATGCTCCCGTCGGCGGGAGCCGCTTCGACTTCGATGAAATCCCCCGTCGCCGCCTGCGCCCTGCCGCCCCCGCCGATCAACGGGAACAGCGTCGCCAGCAAGCAAACCAGCACAACCATAGTTACGCTCCGTTTTGCCATTTCGCGATTATACCACCTTTCCTGTCCGATATTGGGCTTACACCCCCATTCTAGTTGGTAGCGGTTTCATATCCTAGTGAAAACGTTTACTAGTTTTGGTACTATGATGACATCAAGGGGGGCGCACGTTCGGAGCGACCGACCGCTGATTTTCCGCTAAAGGAGGCAGATTCCGCTCGAAAAACAAAAATAACGGAACCCGAGTTCCGTTACCGTTATATGCGAAATCGATTGGATTTCAAGCCGATCGGGCCGTTTGTCCGCGATATAGCGAACCTTTTTGCACGCCGAAACGACAGCGGAGCGGGAAACGAACTGGAAAAGTTCCCGCTATTTTCGGTCGAGCCCCGTTTGCGGGCAAAACAACGGGAAAACGTCCCGCTATACTGGTCCAAACCGCGCTTTTCGCCGATTCGGCGCCATTTTATCGGGAGCTTCTCCCGGTATTTCGAACCGACGCCTATAGGAAAGCGAGTTAACAGGAGGTTTTCCCGTTCATTCGATTCCGGTTGGCCCGGCTGGATTCGAATCCGTCAGGACGTGGAAACAAAAGGCGGTACTCGCTGCATCCTTTGGCGTCCTCACGGTTTGCAAAACTGTAAGGAGACCTGCACTCCCGTACATTCTTTAGCGAAAAGAAATAGCGGAACATCCGTTCCGCTATTTCGGCCGACCGCCCGGCACGCCTCAACGCAGGCGACGACCGCCCGCGCGGCCGTCGGGGCTCCTCGCGGCTATTCCACCGCGACCGTTCCGCGCCGCTCGGCCGCCCGATACGCCGCGACCGTGAACGCCAGCGTGCGGATCCCGTCGGCGTAATCGCACAAAATCCGGTCGCGCGAGCCGCTTGCGACCGCCTCGACGAACGCTTTGTCCTGCTCGTAGCTCGGGTCCATCCTCGAGGTGATCGTCACGTTTTGCGCATTGTCGACGATCTGCACCGTCTTGCCGTTTCCGGTAATGTTTACGAAAAAGTCGGCGCCGATAAATTTGACCTCCGACCCGCCGAAGTGCGGCGACAGGCACGACTCCGTTATCGTGCCGACCGCTCCGCTCTGCAGCGAAAACGCGACGGCGCCCGCGTCCGGAATCGTCGCCTCCGGATTTTGCGAGCTTATCGAATTGCGGCCGAACAGCGCGCCTACGTCTTGATACTCGCCCGCCAAGTAGCGGATCATGTCGATCTGATGCGTCACCGCGTCGCCCAAGTTGCCGCCGGACATGTGCAGCTGCTTCCACCACGGAGCCGGATGGGAGCCGCCGATCCGAAACGCCTGAACGAGATGAATCGTTTTCCCCCGCAAATATTGCTTCGCCTTCTGCACGGTATCGAAGTAGCGCAGCACGTAGCCGACCGAGTTGATCACGCCCGATTCGCGCACCGTCCGCTCCTTGCGCTGCACCGGCTCCAGCTCCAGGCCGAGCGGCTTTTCCACGAAAACGTGGATGCCGCGCCGCGCCGCGACTTCCTCCAGGTCGCCCCGGGCGAACTGCGGCACGCAAATGAAGACGGCGTCGATTTCCGCGGGATTGAGCAGCGCGTCCGCGCTCTCCGCCACGCGCGCGCCGACGTCGGCCGCCATCTCCTCGGCTCCGGCCGTATTGAGGTCGAAGACCCAGACGATTTTCGCGAGCTCCACTTTTTTGAGCGCTTTGACGTGGCTTCTGGCGATGCCGCCCGCGCCGATCATTCCGATTTTGACGGTCATAATGGTAGTCATCCTCCAACAGGTAGCGTTATTTGGCGAGCGGCAGCGTTACGCTTTTGCCGGTCGCGATCGATTCGTCGATGGCGAAGCTGACTTCCATCGATTTGTAGGCGTCGAAAAAGTCGCAGCGCGTCGTCGTGCCGTTACGCAGCGAAACGACGAAGTCGTCGATTTCTTCCACGAACGGATGGTGCGAGACGTCCCCGCTGTCCGGCAAAATCGTCGGAATGACAGCATAGTCTTTTTGCCCAGGCAGCTTGTGGGAAAACAGCTGGTTGTTCATGATCGCGCCTTTCTCGCCGAGCAGATGAACGTTGAACTTGTACGGCGTTTTGCATTCGAGCGAGGACGACACTTTGCCGACGCCGCCGTTTTTCAGCTTGAAGATGGCGATCGCGTTCGGGTCGAACTCATAGTCCGAATCCGCCCAGGTCCGGCAGCTGTACGCCGTCACTTCGGTAATGTCCCCGGCAAAATAGCGGACGGCGTCGACCGCATGGCAGCCCGCGGACAAGATGCTGCTGCCTCCCTGCGCGAGCGTCTTGCTCCACCGGTATTGCCCGTACTGCGGGCCGACGTGGTGCCAATAATCGATTTGCGCCATATAGACGCGTCCGATCGCGTCGTCGTCGATCAGCGCCTTCGTGTTCGCGAAGGACGGATTCCAGCGGAGCACGAAGCTGACGACCGTATGTACCGGATGCTTCTCCAGCGCGTTCGCCATGCTCCACAGCCCGGCGCGATCCATCGCCAGCGGCTTCTCGATGACGAGATGCTTGCCGTGCTGCGCGGCGAGCACCGCCTGCTCGGGCCGCGAACCGGGCATCGAGCACAGGACGACCGCGTCCACGTCGGACGATTTCACCGTATCCTCGTAGCTGGCGGAAATGCGCGCGCCGATGCCGAGCTCGGCGAGCCTGCTTTTCGCATGCTCTTCATTCTGGCTGACGACCGCGACGACTTCCGCGTCGGCGCGCTTCGAAATCGCTTTCAAGTATTCGCCGGCGACCCAACCGGTGCCGACGACGGCAAAACGCAACGTCCCCATGTTGACTCCTCCTCCAAATGGCAATAATTTGTTCGGTTCGAAAGCCGATCATCCGGTCATCGCAAAGAAGCGCCACTCGCCCTTCATTATAAAAAAGCGAGTGTGAAAACGGAGTGAATTCACTGTTGCTAACAAACAATTTTATGTTTGTTTTAAACATTTTATCACGAACGAACCGGATGCACCACGAAAAATTTCCGGCCTCCGAGCTTTGCCGCCGGGCGATCGGCCATTTCGAATTGTAAACGGAAACGTTTCGCTATAAGATAAAGTCGAAAACGAAAACGCGGCCAACCGTCCCGTACGGGCGCCGTTTCGAAACAAGCGCCGCGGCGCACTTGTCGCCAAAGGAGAAGATCCGTTTGAGCTACGAGAAGTACGAATTGCGCGAAGAGCTGGCGATCCGGAAGCTCGTTACGTTTTTTTACCGGGAAATGCCGAAAGACTATTTCTTTGACGGGGAGAAGCACGATTTTTGGGAAATCGTCTATGTGGACAAAGGGGAATGGGACGTGACGGTCGACGGCGCGCCGTTCCATCTGGAGCAGGGCGATCTCGTGTTTTACGGACCGAACGAATTCCACCGCGGCGGCGCGGGACAAAAATCGTCTCCCAACGTCATCATCGTCACGTTCGAATGCGATTCGCCCGCCATGAGCCACTTCGCCGCGGCCCGCGTATTCCGGCTGGACGAAAAGGAGCGGGCGCTGTTCGCCGCGCTCGTCAAGGCGGGGCTCGAATCGTTCGATCCGCCGATCGATTCGCCCCGAATGCGCAAGCTGCACCGCCGCGAAGGGGCCCCGTTCGGCAGCGAGCAGCTGATCCGTAACTATTTGGAAACGCTGCTCATTCATTTGATCCGGCGGGAGCAAGCCCCGGCCGCCGCGGAAAAGCCGCCATCCGCGGTCAAGGAAAACCGGGCCCACGACATCGCGACCGAAGTCGCCGACTATTTGCAGGCGAACATATCCCGCGAGTTGACGGTCGACGACTTGTGCCGCCGGTTTCAAGTCAGCCGGACGCAGCTCAAAACGGCGTTCCGGCAGCTGACCGGACAAGGCGTGCTGGAAACGTTCAACCAGATGAAAATCGAGCGGGCCAAGACGCTCATCCGCGAAGAACGGCTCAGCTTTACCGAAATCGCCGAGCTGCTCGGCTACAGCAGCATCCATTATTTTTCCAGGCAGTTCAAAAAGCTGACGAACATGACGCCGACGGAATACGCGCGCTCCGTCAAGCTGCGGGCGATCGACGACCGGACCGGCTGTTGGGATTCAGTTTGACGGCGGCGAGCCGGCGGCATAGAGCGGTTCCGGCTCGCGGCACGAATCAGGAGGGAGCGCCATGCCCCGCAAAAAAACGGTTACGCTGCGCGATTTGGCCGAGCTGCTCGGCGTATCCGCGCATACGGTGTCGAAGGCGCTGCGCGGTCTTCCCGGCATGTCCGAGGAAACGCGAGCGGCCGTCGTCAAGGCGGCGGCCCGGTACGGCTACCGGACGAAAGACCAGGAGCGCAGCCTCGCCGTCGAACGCATTCCGATCATTCCCCACAAGCGGCGCCATTTCAAGCTGGTCATCCCGGAACGTTCGGGCAACTCCCGCATGTACCGGCTTCTGCTGGACGGGCTGCGGGACAAGCTCGGCGAGTACGGTCACGCGATCGAGACGATCGCCGCGCCGGCCGGGCTGACGGAACGCGAACCGTTCGAAGCCTGGGCGGACCGGCACGGACTCGGCTATACGGACGGCCTGTTCATTCATCCGCTGATCGAAGAACCGTTCGAGCGGATGCTGATCGAGCTGCCGGTGCCGCGCGTGCTGCTCAACTTCCCGCCCCCGGCGGCCGAGGTGGACAGCGTCGCCTGGGACGTCGGCACGGCGGTTTACCAATCGGTGCGCCATTTGCTGTCCAAAGGACACAGCCGCATTTTGTATATCGGCGGCATTCACGAATACCGGGGCTTCCGGCTGCGCTGGCACAGCTTCGTCAACGCGATGAAGGAGGCCGGACTGGAAGCGCGGCCGGACGAGCATGTGACGGAAACGTTCGCCAGCCGCAAGCTGTGGCATCGCGACGTGACGGAGAAGCTGCGCGCCAACCGGTCGACCGCGATATTAAGCGCCGTCGGCGACAATTTGCTGCAGATATACGAGGCGTGCGGCTCCGTCGGCTTGCGCGTTCCCGAGCAGCTGTCGCTCGTCAGCCTGGAGCACGAGGCGAACGAAACGGTGCCGGAGTTGACGCGGCCGCTGCTGCTCATCCGCGAATCCGGCGTGCGCGGGGCCGAGCGCATGCTGTGGCGGCTCGGCAATCCGAACGTGCCGTACGAGCATATTTTGCTGCAGGGAAGCTTCTTCGAAGGAAAAACGGTCAGCCGTCCCGCGACGCGCTGACCGTTTTTTTATTCTCGCAGGTTCCGGCCCGGAGCCCGGCTTAAGCGCGAGACGCTTCGGAAATATGCCAGCAGACGCCCGCCGGGTCGATCAGATGAATTTCGCGCTTCCCCCAAGGGTACAGCGTCGGCTCCTTCGCTTTCATCGGAAACTCGCCCGATTTCGCCATCGCCTCGATCCGGGACCACCATTCGTCCAAACGTTCCACGACCAGCTCCAGCATATAATTGTCCTGCAGCTCCCGGTTATGGATGTTTTGCAAAAAAAACTCCTGCTCGCCGACCCGGAAAATCGACAAGCCGGCATCGGCGTACAGCTTCGTAAAGCCCAGCTCCTTGAAAAAGCGCTGCGCCAGCTCGTAGTTGTCGCCCGACGGAATGAACGGGCGCAGCTTAACCGCTTTCATTCGCATTCCCTCGCTTCCTTCGATTGCGTTCCGCGCCGGCTTGCCGCAGCCGGGCCGCGCCGTTCAGACGGTTACGCTCGTCGGCACTTTGAACAGTCCGGCCTGCTTCAGCGGCAGCGACGTGGACGAGTCTTTTTCCAGCCCGGCGGTTTGGCCGTTCAGCGCGATATTGACGAGCCATTTCGTAAAAGGCGCCACGTTCATCGACGCCATCTCCTCCGCGTCGAAAAAGCCGGCCGCGTCGACCTCGAAATGGTCCGGAGTCGGCTCCCCGCTCACATACTCCATCTCGAAGGCGATATACACGTTGTGGATGTCGCGCGGCTGGTCGCGGACGGCGAGCACGCCGACCGACTTGGCCACGATGCCGGCTTCCTCCAGCACTTCCCTCTCGATCGTGCGGTCGATCGGCTCCAGCTGCTCGATATAGCCGCCCGGATTCGTCCAGAAGCCTTTGCCGGGCTCCTGTGCCCTGCGGACGAGCAGCACTTTGCCGTCCTTCTTGAGCAGCGCGCCTACGCCGATGCTGTAAGAGCCCCAATGGACGAACGGGCAGCTCGGGCAGGCGAGCCGGTCTTCGCCGTCGATCGATCGGGTTTCCAGCTTCGTTCCGCAGCTGGAGCAAAATTGTACGGTTGCCATCGCCATTCTCCTTTTATTCGGATACGATCACTCCCTGTATTGTATAGGAGCCCGGCGCAACCTGTAAACCATAAAACGCAAAGCCGGCGCAATCCGTTACGCCGGCTTTCTTCCGGCGAAATGACGCGCCGATCTTCTCCTTATAAGCACGCATACGAACAAAAACGGAATATAAGCGTAAATAAAATAAAATCCGACGGCCCCGTACCATTCGGACACCCGCTCAATCGTTCTGTGATCCGCGACGAAATTATTCAACGCCACAAACGCAATTAGAAACACGATCAAACTGTGCCGCTGCCCCGCGCGAAAAGCGGTTTTCATTCCGCGGCAAGCCCCCCATAAATAGATGCCGATACCGGCAACCATTTTTAGTAACCATAACGACACGAAAAAATATTCAAGTCTCTGGAGCAGCGGCACTTCATAGATACCGATCAATTCGATGGTCGGCCATATCGAATGCCGCAGTTGACCTTCGCTGAAAAACATGAATGTCAGGATGATGATCAATAAATATAAACATGTAACCAAGATCAAAATGAGGTGCGCCCATTTTTGCGACTTTGCCGGCGTTCGGATAAACGGATACAAGAAGAGAAGCGTCTCGACCCCCAAATATTCAAACACCATGCTTTTCGAAGCGAGCATCATATCGGCTGCCGAATGGTTCAGCAGCGGCAGCAAGTTTAACGGATGCAAAAACGGCAAGCTCAGCAAAACTTCCGGAAAAACGGAAACAAGGGAAAAAAACGTCGCCCAGGCGCTGACTCCTATTACCGACCGGAATCCGCCGGACACGGCATAGTATAGCAGCAGAGCGATACATATACTGAGCGGCAAAACGTTCATTACCGGAAAAAACCAAACCTGAACAATTTCGATATAGATTTTCAATTTCAGAAAGGCTCCGAAAACAAAATAAAGAATAACGGCCGAGTTAATAACATTGCCCGCAATTTTTCCGAAAAGCGTATGGTTAAGCGAGATGATTTCTTGACCGTCATGCCGGGAGGATAACAGCCGATACATCATCCATAAGATGAGATGAATGCTCGTACCCGTCAAAACGACGGATATCCAAGCGTTATAGCCGGCATGCTCCATTAATTTTGTTTGGAAAGTGATAATTCCGGCTCCGACCATGCTGACATAGAGAGGGAACATGACGAAGTAGGGAGATATCATGTATTTTCCGCTTATCTCTTTTCTCACTGCGCATGCCGCCTCTCTTTACACGGCCGCCTTCACTGGCCGGCGCCGGTCTGGACAATGGTAGCTTTAACGCTGACCGTCGTTTTTAACGCCCCGTAATGTTCTTCAAACTCTCGGGCATCCCATCGATGCGATCTGCTTCTTATCAGATCGCCAAAGCCTACCGGATCGACACGATTTGCTTTGCATAGCGATACAAAAGTTTGAATTTCATTTTCCAAATAGTCCTCTATCGTTTGCTCAAGTGACGCAAGCTGATCCTCCGAACCGAGATCCATCCATTCCGGAACGTCTTTAACGGATACGTCCACGGTCAACCGGATGGAAACGGAAGCCGGCGGTCCGACGCCGACCACCTTCAGTCTTGACTTGGAACCGATACTGTTCATTAAGAAGGAATCGCTGCGTTCTTGATTCGGTCCCTTCACCGGAACCAGGATGCTCCCGTTTTTGGAATTACCCAGCAGCGTCTTCAATAGGAATGCGTCCTTTAAACCGACTTTGGTTTTGAATTGATCGCCCTTGAACAAAGCCAAACCGTCTATTTTGACTTCTCAGCGTTCCATGGTGAAATGCGGCAGGAAGACGTCCCGTCCCTCTCCGTATAAATTAAATAACGTTACATGAAGGTTCGTCATCGGCAAGTTTCCGCCCTTGCTGTTATTCTCGATCATATCGGACAAATAATAAGGATCCCGTTTGTTTTCGGTTACGTTCAACATTTCCAAAGCGTCCCGATCCGCAACGCCGAGGTGCATTCTGGATGAAACGACCGGATGGCGCGCCATCGCGTCCGTTACGATTTTGATCCCTTTGCGCGCGAAAGTTTCTCCGAACAACGTCATTCTCAACTGTCCGTATTCATCCGGAAAGTCAAGCTTCGTTCTCAGCCTTGGCAAGCTGTCGTAAACGGAGTTGGACTCGGTCACGAAAAATTCCAGCTTCGATTTTCCTTCTTCGTAATTGGCGATAAGAGCGGCGTTCCGCACTCCGCTTTCGACGGCATCGTAACCGACGGTTTGGACTAGCTTAATATTATTCACGACCCTCGGGTTGCCGCACGCGGTCATGCATGTGCATAGAACGATAAACAGAAAAGTCGTTTTCAAACCCGTATTCCCGCTTTCTCCATCATTCATCGTCAAAATCGGTCTTCTTCCGTCTAACCGGCTCGGGGATGAACCTGATTATGGAAAGCGGCCTTAAGTGCCGAAACCTTGTATTAATAAATTGAAACGACGGACGTATAAAGCTGTCCCCGAATCCGCGCGCCCGAAAAGGATATATCGGCACCGTATACGGAGTCCCGAATGAAGTCAATCGGATCATATGGACGAGCAGAAAACCGATCGCGATAAACATCCCTACCCCGCCCCATATGGCTGTCATTACGATCATGGGGAAACGCAAAAACCGAATCGCATTGGACATCTTGTAAATCGGCGTCGCAAACGAGGCCAACGCCGAAAAGGCGACGATGATGACCAAAATATGGCTTGTCAAACCGGCATGGACCGTTGCCGTTCCGATAATGATGCCTCCTACGATACCCAACGTTTGACCGATCTTGGTCGGCAATCTGGCGCCGGCCTCCCGGAGAAATTCGATGGTGATTTCCAGGAAGAGCACTTCAACCAAAGGGGGAAACGGGACATTCCTTCTGGAAGCTATAAGCGGCTCCAACAAATCTCTCGGGATGACCTCATAATGGAACGTCGTGACCGCGATATACATGGACGTTGCCAATAAGGAAAATATAACCCCGAAAATTCGAATCATCCTAAAAAACGACCCCAAGATCCAGGGCAAATAATAATCTTCCGGGGAAATGAAAAAGTCGAACAATGTTGAAGGTCCCGTAACAAAATAAGGCGAACCGTCGCTTACGATCGCCACCTGCCCGCTGATCAGGGCATAGACGACCCGGTCCCGGCGTTCCGTCGTCAAAAATAACGGGAACGGCGTGGACGAGTTGTCCGAGATGAACTGGTCCAGCAGGGACGAATCGAATACGACGTCGACATCGATTTGCTTCAGCCTTTGCTCGGCGGTCTGAACCCATCTGTTCATTGGTCACCCCGTCGATGTGAATAAGGGCGACTCTTGTTTTCGATGTTGATCCGATCGTCATTTCTTTTACAATTAAGTTCGGGATGTTGATTTGCGCTCGTAACAAGCGTATGTTCGTATCCAGGTCCTCGACAAACCCGACCTTGGGTCCGACTACGCTGAACTCGTTTTCGGTATTGTTCTCTTTCCGCAGCCCTTTTTTATTCCCGACATGAACCAGCATGCATTTCCGGTCGTGTTGATCCAGCTCTACCATTGCATATCCGTTGAATAGTTTCGCTTGAATGTCTTCAACCCGATCCGTTATCTCTACGTCATCAATCGCAATCCATTCTCTTATATGCTCAAGCCGGCGAAGCTCGGAAAGCGTCGTGCGGTTTTGCACCGGAAAAATGACATTGGACTGCAGCAGCTTCTCGTCGATTAACGTTTTGAAATAGGAAATACTGACTTGTTGTCCGGCACTATCAATCCGAATGGTTGTGTAGTCGCTCGATTGTCCCGATAGGTCTTTTAAGTGCCCGATGTCCTTGAAGTTCGTTTTCAGCTTATTCATACGATTGTCAACCCGTATATTCATTTGATTCTGGTATTTTTTGCACATGAACCCGCAATTATTCGATAAAGCAAAAATCCACATCCCGATGCGGATGTGGATTTATGGGACGGAGGGAACCCCATTGAACGATAACCGAAGCCGCATGGATCTCGACCGGCTGTCGCCGTACGTGCGCGTCGCGCTCGACCATTATCTCGCTCCCGGCTGGAAAATCCGCGAGCGCGCGCTGTTCGATTACGAGCTGCTGTACGTCAAGGAAGGAACGCTGCGGGTGACGCTGGAGGAAGGCGACTGCGAAGGCGTTCCCGGCGACCTGTTTCTGTTCAAGCCGGGCCAGCGCCATGCGATTACGGTGACGAGCGACGTGCCGGTTCGGCAGCCGCACGTCCATTTCGACTTGATCTATTTGCCGGACAGCCCCGACGTGAAAGTGTCGTTCAAGCCGATTGAAGAAATGACGCCGGCCGAGCTCGCCATGATCCGCGAGGACGTATGCTCCGCTCCGCCGTTCGAGCTGCCGACGCGGCTGAGCCTGCGCAATCCGTCCGTCTTCGAATCCATGCTGCTCGATCTGATCCGCGACTTCAGAATCGGCTTGCCGTATGCCGGCGCGGCGGCGAAAGGCGCGTTCATCCGGCTTTGGATTCATCTGCTGCGCGAGCACGCCTGGAGCGTGAATCCGCACCTTCATTCCAACTGGGAGCGGCTGACGAAGGTGAAGCAGACGATCGACCATACGCCGGAGCAGGACGTCTCGCTGGCGGCGCTCGCGGATATGGCCGGGCTCAGTCCGTTTTATTTTTTGCGCGCCTTCTCGCAGGCGTTCGGCATGCCGCCGGTCAAATACGCGCAAACGGTGCGCATCGGCAAAGCGCGGGAAATGATCCAGTTCACCTCGCTGCCGTTAACCGAAATTGCCGAACGGGTCGGCTTCCGCAGCATCCACGCGTTCAGCCGGGCGTTCAAGCGGATCGACGGCGTCCCTCCCTCGTTTTACCGCGGCAAAAACGCGTAACGCGCCGGGCCTTGCCGGCCGGGCGCGTCCTTCTGCTTATATCACTTCCAGTCCGTCCTTGTCCGGCAGCGGCGCGAAAGGCGCGTGCGGCTCCGCCTGGTACCAGAAGACGGTCGAGGCGATGTCGTCCTGCAGCGGCAAATACCGCCCCCCCGAGCGCCAGCCGAGCGCCTGGATCGTGACGCGCAGATCGCTCTCGAAGCGGATCGGGTCCATGACGTGCCAGCGGTACATGCCGAACCGCTGCTGGCTGCGGTACAGCCCGTCCGGCTTCAGCGCCTGGTGCATGCCGAGAAACGGCGTCGAGTACGTGCCGTATTCGCCCTTCGGCTGCTCCCAGTTCCAGGCGCCGCCGAAATAATCTTCCGTCCCGGTGCCGCAAATCGTCGGGAACCGGTCGTCGCCGTCCATGTAAAACTTGATCTCGCCTTCGCCGAACCAGCCGGTGTTGTTCGACTGCCAGGCCAAATACGTGCCGACGTAATGCCCGCGGCCGGTTACGCCGTCCAGCAGCGTGTGCACGTCCTTATACGGAACCGGGTTGCTGCGCCGCCATTGGGCGTGGAAATAGGCCGCGTCCTCCGGCACGTCGGTAAGCGTGTAATCGACCTGGAAATAAAGGACGGCGTCTTTGTCGTCGATATTTTCGACCGTCAGTTTCGCCGACTTCCGAAACGGCATTTCCCAGTAGCAGTTCATCCCCCCGGCCGGATTGACCGCCACCGGCAGCGAGACGACGTTGCTCCGCTCGCACCAGCCGTTGCAAAAAAAGTCGCCGATCGGCACTTCCACGGACGGCTGTTCCTCCCCGTCCCAATACATGCGCAAAATAAGCGTCCGCCATGTCGTCGGAAAGCACGTAAGCCATATATGCTGAATCGCGCCCGGCTCGCCGATGTCCGCCATCGTGAACGTCGTGCCCGCTTGAATGTGTACGGACGGCGACACTTTCCAGCCTTGTCCCAAATCGCGGGACGCCGCTTTTCCCGTTCCTTCCGTCGCCATGCCGGCCTTCCCTTTTTCGCCCGTCCAGTTTTCCGCGCTGATCGATCTCGTCTTCGCCTTCGATAACCGGGACAGCTGTCCGAGTCCCATCCCGAGCCCGTTAAACGGCTGCATGCCCATTCCTCCCACGAATTTGCGTTTTGATGTCCGCCTTCATTGTACCGGAATCGACTGGATTTGGATTTAGCCCGAATCATGAACTTGTTAACCGAAATTGCTCCGAACGAAGGCCGACATGCGAACAGGCGCAAAAAAAAGCCCCCGTTCCGGCCGTAACGACCGGAAGGAGGCTTCTCGCGCATCGGCGCTCAGTTCGCGAACAGCGATTCGTCGACCGTGTCCAGCGAATATTTGCTTTTCGGACCGGGACCGCGGCTGATCCACTTGCCCTTCGTAAAGTCGGGGATCGCGACGGGAGCGCTGCCGAGCGCGACCGACTCTTCGGACAGCACCGTAATCGCCATCCAAACGGCCGTGTCGTACACGTCGATCGGCGTTTGCGTATTGTCGCGGACGCTTTCCAGAAACGCGCGCAGCACCAAATAGTCCATGCCGCCGTGTCCGCCGCGGACGCCGTCCCGGATGTACTGCTTCCAGAGCGGATGCTCGTACTGCTCCCGGTAGGAATCGAACGACTCCCATTGATGCCCGGGGCTTCTTCCTTCGATATGGATCGAGTTGTTGTCCTCCATCCAGATTCCTTTCGTTCCCTGCACGCGGCCGGCTCGCGAATAAGGCCGCGGCAGCGTCGTGTCGTGAACGAGCATGATCGTTTCGCCCTTCGCGCATTTGACCATCGTCGTCACGATATCGCCTTGGGCGAATTCGGTTTTCGCCAGCTCACTCGTCTCGCCGAATTTGCCGGCCGCCCATTCGCGAATGCCGCGCGCTTTCGAAGACATCGACGTCAGCGACACGAGGCGGTTGCCGTTGTTTATGTTCAATATTTTCGAGATCGGTCCGAGGCCGTGGATCGGGTACAGCTCGCCGTTCCGATTCAAGTAGTTGCGGTAGCGGTTGTGGCGGTTTTGTTCGCCGAGCGCCACTTCGTCGCGCAGATCGTGCTCGTACCCGCATTGGCAGTGAATCAGCTCGCCGAGCAGTCCTTGCTTCACGATGTTCAGGACGGCAAGCTCGTCGCGGCCGTAGCAGCAGTTTTCCAGCAGCATGGCCGGCTTGCCGGTTTGCTCGGACGTCCGCACGAGCTCCCAGCATTCTTCGAGCGACGCCGCGCCCCCGACCTCGAGTCCGGCATATTTGCCCGCTCTCATGGCCGCTATGGCGATTTCCGCGTGCGTCACCCACGTCGTGGCGATCACGACGCCCTGCACGTCGTCGCGCGCCAGCAGCTCGCGATAATCCGCATAGCCGTCCGCCTTGGGGCGGCCCGCCTGCTCCACGATGTCGAGCCCCATCTTCAGCCGGTCCTCGTAAGGATCGCATACGGCCGGAATGTCCACGTCTTCCATCGCAAGCAGCAATTTGAGCAGGCTTCTTCCCCGTCCGCCGAGGCCGATTACCGCCAGCTTCACTTTACCGTTGTTTCCCATCGCCCAAATCCTTCCTTTCGCCCGGCGCGTCGAACGTTCGCGCGCCGGCTTTTTTCCGACCGTTATCAGTGTTTCGGCCGTCGGCCGTTTCGGTGTAACCGATTGCATGATCGATATGCAAAAAAGAATGCACATAATCAATCATACCCGAAACAAATCGATCTATCAATGCTCAAAAAGAAACAAATCGCCCCGTTTTGGGCGATCGGATCGGCCAAGCGGCGCCGCGGGCTTCGGGAAAAGCGTTTTCGCGCCAAAAAGCTCCGGCCCGCGCGAAACCGCGGGACGGAACGGGCTTCGGCCGCAACGGCCGTATGGGCGGGCGTTCAAATGCCGGCGCTTTCGGTCAGCTCCAGCCTGTCGATTTTTTCGAACTCGCTCAACACCTTGTAGCGAAGCTCCTGAAAAGCGACGCTCGACTTTTTGCGCGGAAACGCGAGGTCGATCGGGATGACGCTGCGAATTTCGCCCGGGCGCGGCTTGAGGACGACGACCCGATTGGCCAGAAAAACGGCCTCGTCGATATCGTGCGTGACGAAGATCATCGTCGTCCGGTTGTTTTGCCATATGTCCAGCAGCGCCTCCTGCATATGCGCCCTCGTGAAGGCGTCGAGCGCACCGAACGGCTCGTCGAGCAGCAAAATGTTCGGATTGCGCAGCAGCGCCCGGGCGATGGACACCCGCTGCGCCATGCCGCCGGACAGCTCGCGCGGGTACGACTTTTCGAACCCTTGCAGCTTGACGAGCGCGACGAGGCGGTCGACTTCCCTGCGCACGTCGGGATGCTTCAGCGACAAATCGGCCGCGATGTTTTTTTCGACCGTAAGCCACGGAAACAAGCGGGGCTCTTGAAAAATAAACCCTTTGTCGATGCCCGGTCCGGTCACCTTTTCGCCGTTCAGCCTCGCTTCGCCCTCGTAGTCGGTATCGAGGCCGGCGATAATGCGGAGCAGCGTGCTTTTCCCGCAGCCGCTCGGGCCGATGACCGTAATCAATTCGCCCTCCTTTACGCTCAAGCTCAAATTGTCGAGCGCGCGGACGGTTCCTTTGTTCGTTTCGAAGCTTTTGCCCAGACGGTCGATTTGCAGCAGCGGCGTTTCCATCGTGCGTTCCTCCCATTATTTGTATATGCGATTCGCATCTTTTAGAAGCGCTTATCCCTTTTTGCGGCGCGAACCGAACCGTCCCCGAAAAACGACGCTCCGCCTCTTCCGGCTTCGGTCGCGATTTGCGCCGCTATCGAAAAAAAAGACGCAGCCTGCCGGACCGGCGAACGGTCCTTGCCAAGCTGCGCCTCCAATCGGTTGGTCGGCGGCCGTAACAGCTCCATCGTAGCGAAAAGGCAGTCCGCCTGCAAGCGAGCCGCCGGCCCCCGGCGCCCCTGCGGCTCGATGCATCCGGCCTCGGCCGGAGCGACGGACGCGGTTCTATCCGCCGTAGCTGTCGCGCCAGCGCAGCAGCCGTTTTTCCAAATAGCGGACGAGCGAATCGGTCGCTTTCCCGACTACGGCGAAAATGACGATCCCTACGAACACGATCGACGTTTGCGAAAACTGTCTCGCGTCCAAAATCAAATAGCCGATCCCTTCGCTCGACCCCATCAGCTCCGCGACGACGAGCCCGAGCCAGGCGACGCCGAGCGACAGCCGGACGCCGAGCAAAATGTTCGGAAGCGCGGCGGGTATGACCAGCCGCACGATTTGCTTCCAGCGGTTGAATTCGAGCACGCGCGCTACTTCGAACAGCTTGGCGTCGACGCTGCGGATGCCGAGAAACGTATTGACGTACAGCGGGAAAAAGGCGCCCTTGGCGATCAGCAGCACTTTGGAAAATTCGCCGAAGCCGAACCAGAGGATGAACAGCGGCGTAACGGCCAAGTGCGGTATCGTGCGCAGCATTTGCAGCGACGGATCGAGCGTGCGCTCCACCTGGCCGGAGAAGCCGACCGCCAGCCCGGCCAGCAGCCCGAGCGCGCCGCCGAGAGCGAAGCCGACCGCGGCCCGGTATACGCTAATTTCCAAATGGATGAACAGCTCGCCGCTTCGGGCCAATTCCCAAAACGATGCAAAAATGGCGGCCGGCGTCGGCAAAATCGTCGACGATACGAGTCCGGCCCATCCCGCCGCCTGCCAGACGGCCAGCACGGATAGCGGAAATAGGAGCCCGACGAGCCATGTTTTCGCCGGCGCGTGCGGCGCGCCGGGCTTGCGCGGCTTTGCTTTGCGGGCAGGCGCCGATACGGCCTGCGGATTGCGGACGGCGTCCGCCTGGTTGCTCATACTCGTCACCTCGATCATGATTTCAAATGCAAGAAAAGCGGTCCGGAAAAGCGTCCTTCTTGAAAAACGATCGTTTTTCCGCCTATAAGCATCGGACGATTCGTTAGCCGTCGATCCGGCTCCGCCCGGTTGCCGCGGCAACAAAAAAAGACGTTGCATTTGCAAGCAAATGCAGCGTCTCCGGCTAACCGGTCGACCGTTGTTGATTCGATGATGCGGAAGTTATTCCTCATATTCCAATAGGATTAATTGATTTTGTAGCCATCGTATCATCCCGCCATTCGGATGTCAATGGCTTCTTTCGGTTCGCGGAGGGCGGAAGCAGGCGGAGGGCGAAAGCAGCCGGATCGTGCGCGCATGATTCGCGCGATGCGGCACCCGCTCCTCCTCCTCCTCCTTCTCCCTTTCCTTCGCAAAAAATGCGATTGACAGCGCCGCGCGAAATTGCTACGATACATTTCAAATTAATCCAATCTATTTTATAGGTTTAATGTGCGACTTGCGCGACCGGATAACCGGAGACCGACGCCCGACGGCGATCTGTCTCCTTTTTTTGTTTCGCGCGCACATGAACGGGAAAGGAGCTGGATCGTATGTGGAAACTGTCGGCTTGGCGGCCGGCCGCCCTGCTCGCCGCCGTACTGCTTGCGGCCGCCATGACGGCTTGCGCCCAGGGACAGCCGTCGTCCGGCGCCGCGCCGGGACCATCGAACGGCGGGGCAGCCCCGAACGGAACGGCGAAGCCGCAGGACGACGCATCCCGCAAGGAGAAAGTCGTCGTCAACATCGGCGTCCAAGGCAAAACGGGCATATTGCCGTACGCCCGCGAAAAGCAATACTTCGAGAAAGCGTTCGCCAAAGTCGGCGCCGAAGTGAAATGGAACGAATTCGCGAGCGGGCCGCCCCATTTCGAGGCGCTCGCCGCGGGACGGCTCGATTTCGGCGCGACCGGCGGCACGCCGCTCATTTCCGGGCAAACCGGGGGCGTCGACTTCCGGGCGATCGCGGTAACGACGGACGGCAAGAAGGGCAACATGATCGTCATTCCGAAAAACAGCCCGATCAAAGAGCTGAAAGATTTGAAAGGCAAAAAAATCGCCGTGGCGAAAGGAAGCAGCGCCTACAACTTCCTCTACATGGCGATCGACAAAGCCGGCCTGAAAGGGAGCGACATTAAGGAAATCCAGCTTCAGCCCGACGAAGCCAGGCCGGCGCTCGACACCGGCGCCGTCGACGCATGGTCGATCTGGGAGCCGTACGCGACGACGGCCGTGTTCCAAACCGGCGCCGGCATACTCGTCAGCGGCCAAGATTTGAACATCAACGCCCCCAGCTTTTTGATCGCCAGGACGAAATTTACGAAAGAGTATCCCGATTTGACCGTCCTGTTTTTGAAAACGTACGAGGAAGCGCGCAAATATTACGTCGAACATGCGGACGAGGTCGCCGGCGATTTGGCGAAAGCGCAAAAAATCGACAAGGCGATCGTCGCCGAGGTGCTGAAAAACACCGAGCCGATCACGTCTCCCGTGACGCCCGAATTCGCGAAAGCCCATCAGGAGCAGGCCGATTTTCTGCTGTCGGTCGGAGCGATTCCGAGAAAGCTCGATACATCGCTCGTCATCGACAACCGGTTCGTCGAACAGGCGCTGAACGAACGGAAGCAGGGCAAATGAACGTTGACGGGCCGCGAGGCGGCGCGCGCACGGACCGGACGGTCCGCCGCGGCTCGCTCGTCGGTCCGCCATTCGCGGCCGCCGCCCGCCCGTCAATACATCCGGTCCGCCGGAATCCTATTGACGGGCGGCTCCCGGCCTTCCCGATAGGCCGCCAAATTGGCGACGATGATGTCCGCGACGCGCCGGTCGTATTCGGTCGTAATCCCGGTATGATGCGGCGTCATGATGACGTTGTCCATCGCCCATAGCGGATGGTCGGCCGGAAGCGGCTCCTGCTCGAACACGTCCAGCCCGGCGCCGGCGATGCGCCCTTCGCGCAAGGCGTCCACGAGCGCATCCGTATCCGTCGTGCCGCCTCTTCCGATATTGACGTAAAACGCGCTCCGCTTCATGGCCGCGAACGCCTCCTTGCCGACGATATGCCTCGTTTCGTCCGTCAGCGGCAAGCAGTTGACGACGTAGTCGCTCTCCGCCAGCATCGCCGCCATTTCCCCGAACGTCGCCATCCGGTCCACGCATTCGGCCGGCGCGCCGGACTTCCGCACGCCGAGCACGCGCATCCCGAACGCTTTGGCGATTTTGGCGACCTCCTTGCCGATTTCGCCGACGCCGAGGATCGTCATCGTTTTCCCGTGCGCTTCCCCTAGCCCCCGCGCCGGTTCCCATACGCGCTCCTGCTGGTTGCGGATCGCTACGTGAAGCTTGCGGGTAAACGCGAGCACCATCGCGAACACCGATTCGGAAATCGGCTTCGGGTGAACGCCGCTGGCGTTCGTCAGCCATATGCCGCGCTCCTTGATCGCCGCGAGCGGCAAACGCTCGATGCCCGCCCCCCACGTCTGAATCCAACGCAAAGCGGTGCCGGGCTGCATCGCCAGCTGCTTCGCTTTCGCGTTCCAGCCGCAGATGATTTCCGCCTCCGCATAATGCCGGTCTTCGACGGCGCCTTCCGCCGCCGTCAGCACCTCGAAGCCGGGCGCCGCTCCGCGGACTGCCTCCAGCAAATGCGGCTCGAGCTCGTGCAGGACGAGCATGATTCGTTTCGTCATCAACCGATCCCTCCTTATAATCATGACGATCGCCGGTCCATACGTCCATTGTACCCGAACCGGACGATTCGCGCCCGCGTCGGGCGGCCGTATTCGCCGTCTTTCGCATAAAAGTTTCGTTCACGAAATTTTCACAACCGATTGACAGCGATTTCGCAAATAAGCAAGAATGATTACCGCTGCGTTCGCATACCGGGCGAATACGAGTCAATATCGCGGCAATCCCGCGATGAACGCGGGTGAAACTTTTCACCTGCTCGCGGTATAATGAACCTTCGAGAAGAAAAACGACAACGGGAAGTGGTACAAGTTGCAATCACCGCGTCTGCTGCTCGGTTATTTGCGGGCCCACTGGCACATTTACGCACTCGCCATCCTCGCCATAACCGTAGCGAACGTAGTCCAGTCGCTTTACCCCCGCGTTTTGGGCGATTTCACCGACACGCTGCAGGCGGGCGGCATTACCCGCGCCGGGATCGTCGATTCCAGCCTGAAGCTGCTCGCGATCGGAATCGTCTTCGGCGTGCTCGTCGGCGTCGGCCAATACGTCGTCATGCGGCTCGGCCGAAGGTTCGAATTCGTCACGCGCGGGAAGCTGTTCGTTCATTTTACCGGACTCAGCGAAACGTATTATTCGAAGCACGGCGTCGGAAAAATGCTCAGCTACGTCATGAACGACGTGACGTCCGTCCGCGAATCGATTTCGATGGGCATCAACCAGACGACGAACGCCGTCATCCTGATCGTCTCGGTCATGGCGATGATGGCCGTCAGCTCCATTCCGATCTATTTGATTATCGTCTGCATGATTCCGCTGCTCGCCATTCCGTTCGTCGTCGTCCTGTTCGGACCGCCGATTCGGGAACGTTCGATGAAGGTGCAGGAATCGCTCGCCGCGATGACGGAAACGGCCGAGGAGCAGTTCGGGGGCATTCGCGTCACGAAAAAATTCGCCGTCGAGCCGATCATGCAAAACCGGTTCGGCCAAAAGGTCGACAACATCGTGGACAATCAGCTGCGGCTCGTCCGCATGTCGTCGCTGTTTCAGGCGCTGCTGCCGTTTCTCGGCGGGCTCTCGCTCATTATCGCAATCGCTTTCGGCGGCTATTTGACGATCCGGGGCTCGATCACGATCGGCAGCTTCGTCTCGCTGACGCTCTACTTGCGGATGATCGTGAACCCGCTCCAGCAAATCGGCAACGTCATCAACACGATGCAGCGTTCGCGCGCCTCGCTCGCCCGGCTCGGCAGCCTGCTCGCCGTCCAGCCGGACATTCGCGAAGCGGAAAACGCGAAGCCGCTCAAGAAAGGGGCGGCGGACATCGTCATCCGGGGGCTGTCGTTTTCGTACCCGGGCAGCAGCCAGCAGGCGCTCCGGCAAATCGACCTGACCGTCCCCGCGGGCGGAACGCTCGGCATTATCGGCAAAACCGGCAGCGGCAAAACGACGCTCGTCAAGCTGCTGCTGCGCATGTACGACCCGCCCGAAGGGACGATTTTCGTGGGCGGCGAAGACATTCGCGGCGTCACGCTCGAGAGCTTGCGGACGCAAATCGGCTACGTGCCGCAGGACGGCTTCCTGTTCAGCACGACGATCCGCGACAATATCGCCTTCTCGAACCGGAGCGTCCCCGTGGAATCGACGCACAGGGCGGCGAAGCAGGCGCAAATATACGATAACATCATGCATTTTCCCGAGCAGTTCGAAACGAAGCTCGGCGAGCGGGGCGTCACGCTTTCGGGCGGGCAGCGCCAGCGCACGAGCCTGGCCCGGGGCTTTATGAAGGAAGCGCCGATCCTCGTGCTGGACGACAGCGTCAGCGCGGTCGACGCCGTAACCGAGACGGAGATCGTCGCCGGCCTGCGCGCCGAGCGGCGCAACAAAACGACGATCATTATCGCCCACCGCATCAGCGCGCTGAAGCATGCGGACGAAATCGTCGTCATGGACAAAGGGGCGATCGTGCAAAGGGGAACGCACGAGCAGCTGCTCGTGCAAAAAGGGCTGTACGCCTCCCTCTACGCCATCCAGGAGGAGGGAACGAAGCATGCCGAGTCCAAAGCCAAAGCCTGAGCGCGCCAATCCGGACAACGAAATCAGCAGCGCGTACAACGTCAGCAAGGAAGACCGCCGGGCGGCGTTTCGCGCGATGCTCGCCTACGCCAAGCCGTTTCGCGGCCGCTTCGCGCTCATCTTCCTGTGCACGCTGCTGGCGATCGCGGCCGATCTGCTGCAGCCGTATTTGGTCAAAATCGCGATCGACGACAACCTGATGGCCGGCAAAAACGATTTCGGCATGCTGCTGCTCATCTGCGGCGTTTACTTCGCCTTCGTCGTCATCGGCCTCGTCTTTACGTATTTGCAAAACAACATGCTGCAATACGTCGGCCAATCGATCGTCGCGCGCATTCGCAAAGAGCTGTTCGGCCATCTGTCGAAGCAGTCGATGTCGTTTTTCGACCGGTTTCACAGCGGCAGTCTCGTCACTCACGTTTCGAGCGACACGGAGACGCTCAACCAGTTTTTCACGCAGGTGCTGCTCAGCCTGATGCGCGACGGCTTGACGCTGATCGTCATTATCGCGCTCATGTTCCATCTCGATCCGGTGCTCGCGGGGTACAGCATGATCCTGCTGCCGATCATCGCCGGCATCGCCGTCGGCTTCCGGTCGTACATGCGGAAAATATACCAGATTACGCGGACGCAGCTGTCGCGGCTGATCGCCTTCACGGCGGAAAACCTGGCGGGGATGAACCTGATTCAGGCGTTTCATCAGCAAAAGCAGCAGCAGCAATCGTTTAACGAGCAAAACAGCCGCTATTTCCGCTCCAACGTGCGCGAAGTGCGCACGAACGTCTTTTTCAACCGGTCGTTCGACATTCTCGGCAACTTGTCCGTCGCCTTCATCGTCTGGATCGGCGGCATGGCCGTCTTCGAGCGGACGCTCGAATTCGGCGTCCTGTATGCATTCATTACGTACATCCGGCAATTTTTCCAGCCGATCAACTCGATTACGCAGCAATGGAACACGCTGCAGTCGACGACGGTATCGATGGACCGGCTGTGGCGGCTGTTCTCGATCCAGCCGGCCGTCCGGGACGCGGAGCTTCCGAAGCCGCTGGAGCCGGCCGCCGTTCGCGGCAAAATCGACTACAACGACGTCCATTTCGGCTATTCGGAAGAGGTGCCGATTTTGTCCGGCCTCGACCTGCATATCGCCGCCGGCGAAATGGTCGGCATCGTCGGCGCGACCGGCGCGGGCAAAAGCTCGCTCATGAGCTTGCTGTGCCGCTTCTACGACGTGCAGAAGGGCAGCGTGACGATCGACGGGATCGACATCCGCGACATTCCCCAGGCGAAGCTGCACCGGATCATCGGGCTCGTCCAGCAGGAGCCGTTTCTGTATTCGGGCAGCATCGTCGACAACGTGCGCCTGTTCGACGAATCGATATCGCGCGAGGACGTCGTCAAGGCGTGCCAATTCGTCGGAGCGGACAGCCTGATCACGAGGCTGAAGGACGGCTACGACACGATGCTGTCCGAGCGCGGCAGCGGCTTGTCCGCCGGGGAGCGGCAGCTGATCTCGTTCGCGCGCATCGTCGTGTTCAAGCCGAAAATATTGATTCTCGACGAGGCGACGGCCAATCTCGACTCCTACACGGAGCAGCTCGTCCAGACGGCGCTGCAAATCGTCTCGAAGGGCCGGACGACGCTCGTCATCGCCCACCGGCTGTCGACGATCATGCAGGCGGACCGCATCATCGTCATGCGCCAGGGCCAAATCGTCGAGCAGGGCACGCACCGCCAGCTGATCGAGCGCAAAGGCTACTACGAGGAGCTGTACAGCCACTCGCAGGGCGCCCACGCGGTCAGCTGAGCCGGAGCCTGACGACCGGCAACGAATTCAACGGCGAAAAGAACCGGAAGCTAGCCATAGCTCCCGGTTCTTTCCGTTTCAAGCCGCCGCCGTCAAGAAGCTTGCGTCCGGTGCCGCTTGGGCGGGTTATCCGACATAACGGAATCCGGATTCGTTGCCTACACAGACTTTCGCATAAAATAGCCGAGCCCCGACGCGAAAAACAAGGCGAAGCTGCCGAATATGACAAGAAACAGCGTCTCCGCAGGCACCAGGAACGCGCCGAAGCTCTCCTTCGACGAAGGAATCATCGCAAGCAGCGGCTGCGCCCACGGGTAGTAGGGACCGTACGTTTCCGAATTGGCGATAAGCATGTTCGGAAGCGTGAAGACGACATTGACCGCGAGCGGAGCGGCAAAGCTGGTCCAGGCGACGGAAACGGCCAGCTGCAAAGCGGCGAGCGGCATGCAGGCGACCCAGCCGCCAAGCGCGCTATTCAGGATGACGTCCCATGGAATCGGTCCCGCATATCCTTTCGCCGCGCCGACGGCCAGCAGTCCGGCGACGAACAAAAGCTGCGTAACGGCGAGCAGGCCGAGCACGAGCGCGAATTTGACGACGTAGACCGACGTCCGCGATACGGGGAGGGCGAGCAGCTGCTTCCATCCGCCTCCGGCATGCTCGTACCGGCAAACGAACGCCGAGAAAACGCCCGCGAGCAGCGGCAAAAACAGCAGCGCATGGAGCATGGCCATATACGAGAGCGTTTCCGCCCACGCACCGGCGCTGTCCCGCACCGTGCTCAGCAAGCCGATCAGCGCCGCAATCACGGGGCTAACCGGAACGAGCAGCCCTATCGGCGATTTTTTGAGCTTGAGCAGCTCCGAGCCGAACATGCGCCTCATCTACTGCACATCCTTTCTGGCAAAATTCGCGAGCCCGATCGCGTACAAGGCGAGCCCGGCGACCAATCCCGCCCCGACGAAAAAGAGCGGCTGCTCCCATTTGTCGGTCACGTACGGCCATTTCAGCGGCACCCAATCCGGATACCGGGGGGCGAACAACGCCGAAATGGCGGTCGTAATGCCGACGGTCAGCGGGACTGCCTGATTTTTGACCGCAATCGACAGCCAAATTTGCAGGGCGATGAACGGCAGCGACGCGACAAACGGGTAATATATCGTCGTCAAAACGTTTGCGTACGGAATATCGGCGCCGTAGCCGAGCGACAGCCCGAGAACGACCGTCCCGACGCCGAGCAGCGTGCTCGATGCGGCCAGCAGCAGGCAGGCGAGCGCGAACTTCGCCGTGAATACGGTCAGCCGCGAAACCGGCAGCGCCAGCAGCTGCTTCCAGGCGTTCGTCTGATGCTCGATCGTCGCGATCATGGAAGTGAGAATCGCGATGCCCATCAGCAGCGCCGGAACCGCCAGCATTTGCACGTTGCTGATGACCCCGCCCCACAGATCGTTCGCGTAAACCCGGGTCAAAAAGTCGTACCGGAGTCCGAAGTTCAGCCCCTGCAGCCCCACGACGCCGATCGGGCCGAGAAAGACGAGAAACCAAATCATTTTTTTGCGGATTTTGTAAAATTCCGCAGCCAGCACGCGCAGCATCACAGGCTCGTCTCCCCTCCGGTAAGCTCCAGAAAAATGTCCTCCAGCGACCGGCTCGCCTCCTCCACCCGGTAGACGGAAAAGCCTTCCCCCGCGAGCAGCGAGACGATCGCCGCGATTTGATCGTTCGGGGCGTGCCCGACGACGATTCGCTCCTCCTCGAGGTCCGAGCGGATCCCGTTCGCCAGCAGCCGTTTCCACGCTTTTTCCGGCTCGCTCACGCCGATCCGGATGCTGCTTTTCGATTTTTGCCGGAGCGCGGCGATCGAATCTTGAAAAATAAGGCTGCCCTTCGAAATAATGCCGACCTCCGTCGCCATTTGGTCGATTTCGGACAGCAGGTGGCTCGATACGAGAATGGTGATGCCGTGTTCCCGGGGCAGCTTTTTGATCAATTCGCGGATTTCCAGTATCCCCGACGGATCGAGTCCGTTCGTAGGCTCGTCCAAAATAAGCAGCTCCGGGTTTCCGAGCAGCGCCGTCGCGATGCCGAGCCGCTGCTTCATGCCGAGCGAATAGCCTTTGACGGCGCGCCTCGCTTCCCCGCTCAAACGGACGATGGACAGCACTTCGTCGATCCGGGCGCGGGGAACGTCGAGAATGCGCCTTACCGTTTCCAGGTTTTCGATCGCGTTCAAATGCCCGTAATAGGACGGATATTCGACGAGAGAGCCGACGTTCCGCAGCACGGCCAGCTTTTCTTTTCGCAGCTCTTTGCCGAACATCCGAATCGTGCCTTTCGTCGGCTTCACCAAACCGAGCAGCATTTTGATCGTCGTCGTTTTGCCGGCCCCGTTCGGCCCGAGAAATCCGTAAATGTCGCCTTTCCTCAGCCGCAGACCGACGTTGTTGACGACCCGCCTGCCGTCGATCTGCTTCGTCAGCTGTTCCGTTTGCAAAATCCAGTCATTCATCCACTGTTCACCTCGGTATCCATCTTAACGGGCGAAGGTTAAAACGAACGGCGGACGAAGTTTAAAAATCGTTTAAAAAGCCGGGAACGGAGCCGGATCCGGCGGATACCGCGGAGCCTGATTCGCGAAAAACGGCCGTTCTCCGGCTTGTAACGGAAGTCGGTGCGTCCGGTATCGCCGTCTCACGCGCCCTGTCCGATTCGGATCGTCGTTCCGGCGGGGCCGCTCTCCACGCGGGCGCTCAGCTTCATTTCCTTCAGCATCAAAGAGACGATCGACAGGCCGATTCCGGCTCCCGCCCCGGCGGACCGTCCGGTCATGCCCGGCCCGCGATCCTCGATCGCGACGACCGTGCGGGGCCCGTCCGTTTCGATGCGGACGGCGGCATACTTCCCGTCGCTCGCATGACGCAAAATGTTTTGAAAATAATTGTCGAGAATCCGTTCGAACCATTGCGGATCGACCTGCCAATACACCGAAGCTTCGGGCAAATCGAAATCGACGGCGAACCGCTCCCGTTCGAACACCGGGTACCAGTTGGCGCAGCACGCCCGCACAAGCCGGACGATGTCGGTTTTTTCCGGCCGGTACGTATATTTGCCGGTCGTCAACAGCGTGTACGACAGCAAGTTGTCGATCAATCTCGCCAAATAGTCGACCTTCTGGTCGATCAAATCGACGGCTTCCCGGCCTTTCTCGTCCAGCGACTGCTGCCGCAAGCTGTACGCATGCCCCCGGATCGTCGTAAGCGGGGTCCGCAAATCGTGCGACAGGTTGGCGATCAGCTGCCGCCGCAGCCCTTCTTCCTCCGCCTCGCGCCGCCGCCCCTCCTGCAGCTGTCCGATCATCGCGTTGAACGCCTGCTCCAACCGGCCGACCTCGTCGTCGTTGAAGGCGCGGATCGGGGCCGGGATGCCGTTCGCCGCCGGAGTCGTCATCGCCTGCTGCAGCCGGAGCAGCCGTTTGCGAATTTTGTAGAAGAAAATATAGGACACGAACACGAAAAAGCCGACGATCAAAAACGTCAATCCGAACATGAAGTAATTGTACCGGCTGCCGAACGGCACGCCCACGGGGCCCAGAAACGACCGGGGCGCTTGCATCACGATAAAGCCTTCGTCGCCGGTTTCCCCGATGAACGCGACTACCGTAAACGGATCCCCGCCGTAACCGGCCTTCATAAACCGGACGAGCTCGGACGGGCTCCATGCCGGAGGCAGCTCCGGATTTTCCGGGAGCTGGAGCGCCGTTCGGCCCGAAGCGTCCACCCAGAACATCGAGACTTCCGCGTACTCCGCTTTGAAGTCGGCGAACGCCCGGCCGATTTCCTCGCCGGAAGCGCCGGCCAGCCGTTTTCCCGTCTCGTGCCATGCCTGCTCCAGCTTATGGCTGCTCGGATTCAACGGTTCGGCTTGACGATAGGCGGGCGGGATCGCTACGGCCAAAACGAGCCCAACGACCGGCAGCGACAGCGGCAGGATGACGATGGCGAACAGCACGATCAGCACGTATTTGGACAAAAGGGAGTTTTTCAGCTTCACAGCTTCACCCGGTACCCGATTCCGCGAATCGTCTCGACGATCGTCGGCGATCCGGGATCGATTTCGATTTTTTCCCGAAGGTAGCGAATGTGGACCATCAGCGTCTTATCGCCTTCCAGGTAAGGCTCCCCCCATACCGCTTCGTAAATTTGCTCCTTCGTCAAAATGCGGTTCGGATGGCGCAGCAAATACATGAAAATTTGATGCTGCTTCCCGGTCAGCATAATTTCGTCCCCGGTGCGCGAGTCGACGATCCGATTTTCCCCCGGAACGACCGTAAGATGGCCGAGCGTCAGCTCCGCGGAGCCTGTCCGGCCATAGCGCCGAAGCAGCACTTCGAGCCGGGCGGCCAATTCGTCCGGATGGAACGGCTTGGTCAAATAATCGTCCGCGAATTGCAGCCCCTGCAGCTTGTCGTCCACGGAAGTGCGCGCCGACAGCATGAGAATGGGCGTCTCCGGCAATTCCTTCTTCAGTCTTTGGCCGATCGTAAAGCCGTCCAGTCCGGGAAGCATCACGTCCAAAATGACGAGATCCGCCTCCTTCGCCCGCTCCGGAGCGCCTTCACCCGATTTCAGCCAGTCCACCGCATAGCCCCGCCGCTCCAAATCGCGCGCGACCCAGGAGCCGATCTCGTTGTCGTCTTCGATATATAGCAACCGTCTCAAGCGGCCTTCCCCTGCCTTTGCATAAGTGTCGGACAAATTGTCTACGTTATCATACCATATGCGTACTTGCGGATGAACGCGACCTGAGACGGGTGACGGCAGGCGCAAAAAAGGGCTGTCCGACGGAAGACGGAAGCCCTTTTTGAAGGCGGTTCGTATGGGTTGCCGCCTGAAGCGGCGTTCGCTTATCTCGTTTTCATCTCGGCGATTCTTTTGTTGAAATCTTCCTCGGCTTGCTTCAGCAGCGTGTTCGCGTCGTTTTTGCCGTTGACGTAATCGAGCATTTTCCCGCTGATGACGCTCAAGCCGGCGGAATTGTACGGCGAGGACAAGATCGGATCGGGATATTTTTGCGAGAACACCGCTTTCAAATTTTTCCCCTTCGCGGCCGGATTGTTTTCGAAGGCGTGCTCGAGCATGGCGGCATTATCTTTCAGGGCGGTAATCCGTCCGTTTTTGGTCGCTTCCATCTGCACGTCCGGATCGGTGCTCAAGTACGCCATCACCTGAAACGCCACGTCGGGATGCTTGCTTCCTTTCGGGATGACGAAGCCGTCGGAAAAGACGCCTACCCCGACTCCCGGCTTGTCTTTGAACGTCGGGAACGTGACGATGTCCCATTTCAGCCCCGCTTTTTCCGCCGCGGCCATGTCGTAGTTTTGCAGCTGCAAAATTTCCGGCATCATCGCGACCGTCCGGTTGCTCAGGAACGCGTTGCGCACGTCGCCGAACGATTTGATTTGCGGCGCGTTCGGGTAATCGGTGATGCTTTTCATCACGTCGAACATCCGCTTCCATCCGTCGTTCGCGAACGCCGCCTTCTGCTTGGTGCTGTCGACGTACGAAAGGCTCAGCTGGCTTTGCACCCGGTTCAGGCCGGTCGGCGGGAGAAGGCCGATATACTGCGTGTCGCCGTCCTTGCGCGAGATCCGCTTGCCGAGCTCGATCGTTTCTTCCCACGTCATATTGTCTTTCGGATAAGCGACGCCGAACTTATCGAAAATATCCTTATTATAATGCAGGGCGAATACGAGGACGTTGTACGGCATATACAAAATTTCACCCTTGGGCGAATACGACTTGATGCTGTCGACCATCTTCGCGTCGTATTTGTTGAAGTCGAACCCGTGCTTTTTGGCGAGCGGCGTCAAGTCCATCGGCACGTCGTATTCGGCGAGCGCGCCTCCCATATTCGTGAGGCCTTGCCAGATGATGTCGGGGATGTCGTTCGTCGCGATCAAGTCCTGGATCTCGCTTCCCTTTTTGTTTTCGACGACTTGAAGCGTTACGTGGGGAAATTTTTTCTTGACGAATTGATTGATATATTTTTCGAAATCGTCGATAACGGTCATCGTATAAAATTTCAGCGTGACCGGTTCCTGCTTCTCCGGCGGCTTCGCCGCGCCGCCTTCTTCCTTCGTTTGGCCGCCCTGGGCGCCGCAGCCCGCCAGGAAAGCGGTTACAATCGCAGAGCACAACAATAAAGCGTTTGTCTTTTTCAACATCTGTCACCTCGTTTGGATTTGGTCCGACCCTCGTTTTCGTTCTTTGGATCTAACGCTCATGCACGTTCTTCATTGTAGAACTTCGTTCCGCATACTGGACAAAAAAAGGAGGGATTCGCGCCGTCTTTATTAACTGGGCTGAGGTGCTGCATGTATCATGGCAAGGAAAGCGCTTTATTCTGCGATGTACGTTCTGTATTGGAGAACTAAGTTCTACAATACTAATAGTACCATGCCGCTCGCCGACTTTCAATATGATTTCGGGCGAAAAAAGATGCGGACAGGCCGAACCGTTGCAGCCTCGCCCGTCCGATCTTGGCGTTTTCCGCCAATTCGCCGCCTCCGGTGCGGCCGCTTTTCGAATCCGCACCCGATTGGATGGGCCGGGAAACGGGTGCGCGAGCGGCTTGCTTCGAAGCGGTAACGGTATTTTTTTTCGACGAAAAAGGCCACCCGCGGGACGAGAAAGCTTCCCGGGGCGGTCCTCATCGAAATCGCCGCATGACCGGCAGCGGACCGGCTAAGGCAGCACGCGGACGGTTATCGACGCGCGATGCGCTCCGTCGACGGACTCCGCCGTTATCGTCGCCGTGCCGGGCGACACCGGGGTGACGACGCCCGCCGCGTTCACGGTCGCGACCGAGCCGTTGCCGGTCGACCATACGACCTTCGGGTTGGACGCGAAGGACGGGTAGACGGATGCGGTAACGGTCAGCGTCCGGCCCATCCGCAAATCGGCCTCGCTCCGATCCAGAACGACGCCGCGAACGGCCGCCGTCCGGTCTTCGACCGTATAGCGCCATAAGCTCGTCTCGTTTTCCTTCAGCTTGAAATAAAAGTTTCCGTACCGGTCCTGCGCGAGCAGCGACGCGCCTTTGCGCAGCACCGTAATCGCTCTGGTCGTCTTGTCGATCTTGAACAGATTGTCCCCGCCGATCGTTCCGTATACGTCGCCGTCCTTCACGCTGACCTCCATCTCGGCGTCGCGGAACGTGCCGGACGCTTCGGGAAACGCGTCGTCCGTATGGATCACCCGCCGCTGAACCGGATCGTACACGAAAAACGTTCCCTGCGCGAATCCCCAAATGTTTCCGTCCGGCCCGACGATCAGCTCGTTCACCGACCCTTTGCCCGGTACCGGCACGAGCTCCGCTTCCTTCGCTCGCGAGGCGACGTCGTAGACGAACAGCTTTCCGTCCGCGTACGGCCATTCCGCTCCGAGGCCGCCCCGGTACGACGTTCCGCCGTATAATTTGCCGTCCTTGTAGGCGAGCGCGACGACGCTCTGATCCTGGACGATGTTGCGGTATACCTGGTACGAAACCGTGCCCGCCGACGGATCGTATACGGTCAAGGCGCCTCCGCTGACCGCATAGTCGGGCACCGTGCCGATAAACACTTGATTCAGCTCCGGAACGCCCAGCATCGCGTACGGACGGTCCTGCATGTAGCCGGACTTCAGCTCGAACCTGTTGACGACCGTCAGGCCGCTGCCGCTGATTTTCCACGGCTTCGTCGTATCGTATTCGTAAATTTTCGCTCCCGGATACACGCCGAAATACATCCGGCCGCCGAGGGCCGTCATTCCTTCGACCTGGCCGATGGAATGGTTCGTGCTCGTCCGGTCGTCCGGATTGAAGATGCCCATTCCGCCCGGCAAAAAGCCGGCCGCGTAAATCGAGCCGTTCGTCGCCGCCCCGAGCGTATGGAGCTTGATCGCCACCTTCGGCAGCGTCACGTTCGTTATGCGCAGCGTTTTGTTCGTCAAATTGTATTTGAAGAACCCTCCGCCCGTATTGCCGTTGAAGCCGACGAGCGTATAGCCGGGGTAATCCGGATCGTCGAGCCGAACGATGCCCCAGCCGATCGTGTTCGCCTTGAAATCGATTTTGCCCGAAGCGGTCGTCAGGTCGGTTATCGAGTTCGTGCTCAAGTCGTATGCTTTCAGTATGCCGCCATACGTCAAGTAAACGGTGTCGGAGTACGGCGATTTCTCCGAGACGCCGCGGGAGTGGATCGCCAGCGTGCCGAAATCGCGGACGACCTGTCCGCTGTTTTTGTCGATGACGATCAGCCCGTAATTCGGGTCCATTTTCAGAAACAGCTTGTCGCCGACGAGATTCAGATCGTATGTAAGCTTGTATTTGCCGCGGATCGATTCGGGAAGCAGCTCCGTCTTCGTCCCCGTCGCCAAATCGTACTTGACGAGCGACGCCTTGTTGCCCCCGGCTCCGACGAACAACGCATGCTGCCCGGCGTCGTACGCGATGCTGCGCGCGTAAGGCTGGCCGGGCGACATCCCGCCGAGGTCGGTCGTTTGCTTCGCGACCGGGTCGAACTTGAACAGCTTGCCGCCGGGATAGGAGCCGTAATACAGGTTGCCGTCCCGATCCTCGGCCATTTCGTACAAAATCGCTCCGCCCGTCTGCGCATAAGGGCTGCCCATATCTTCGATCGAGCCGGCGGCTGGATCGTAGCGGAACAGCTTGGCGCTCGTATACGTGCCGATGTACACTTTGCCGTCCGACGCCCTCTTGATCGACCAGGCGCCCTCCGCCTCCGGCAAATCGTACTGCTTCGCCACCTTCTCGGTCGCGATATCCAGGACGACGAAGCGCGAATCCGGCTTGCCGGTAATGACGGTGTAGCCGACGGCGCGGCCGTTCTCGGTTCCGAATTCGCCGCGGTAGATGCCGTCCTGGAACACTTGCGGGCCAAGATCGGCGAACGACGGGACGACCGAGACCGTTTTTTCGGCGACCGCCCAAACGCGTCCCTGCGCGTCGGCGATTTTGAAGGCGAACGCATACTCGCCGGTTTTCGTAAATTTGACGGTCCAGTCGACCGTCCGTTCCTCGTGCTTCGGCAGCGGGAACCCGTCCGGCATATAGACGCCGGAATCGATAAAGTCGACCGGCGCGCCGGCGCGGTCGAACGCCGCCCAATACGCCTCGCCTTCGCCGGACAGCTTCTCCACGACAATGTGCACGTCCCCCGCCTTCTCCGTCGCCTCCGAGCCGCGCATCGTCATCGGGACCGTTACGTATTGTCCGACGCCGGCCGTTTCCGGCAGCTCGACGCCGAACTTCGTGCTTCGCGGCGGACTCCCTTTGCCGGCTTCCGCCGCCTGCGGCATCGCCGCACTTCCGTTTTCCTGCGCCACCGCAATCCCTCCTTCCGCCGTCATCGTACCGAATGCGACGGCGAGCGACGCCATAACGGCGACCCGCCGCAGCCATTCGGCTGCTCGCATGTTTCGCATCGAACTCCCTCCACGTTCAGGATGAATGATTCCCTTTCGCTAGACCGACCCGAAACGTTCCTCCTTTGTGTGTTGTAATCGTTTTCATTATAACGATAAAATGGAACAACTTAGGTACTTACGTAGGTAAGTGTATCGATCCCTCCAAGCGATGTCAATGTCCAAAAATCGCCCCTAATTCGCGGCAGGCGCCATTCCGGGCCGGCAAACGCGAACGGACCGTGCATGGAAGCACGGTCCGTCCGGGCGTTTACAAGCTGATTTTGACCGCCTTGGTGGCGATAAACGTACGGATATGGTTGTCGAGCAAGCTTTGCCCGCCGTAATGGTCCTCGTAAAAATCGGTCAAGACGAGTCCGGCGTCGAGCTGGCCTTTGATCTGATCCTCGAGCGTATGGCCGAATTCGAGCGGGACGCACTCCCGCAAATGCTTGTCGAGCCGCTCCTTCGGCAGCTGTTCGCTGTCCGCATACGGGATCGAATGCTCGACCGCGAGCTCTCCGCGCTCTTCCGCCTCGATGCTGAAAATATAGACGAGCGGGTTCACGAAGCCGGAGATGAGCACGCCGCGATGCTTCAGCACCCGCGCCGCTTCCCGCCAAACCGGCCGCACGTTTTCGGCGAACAGGTTCGATACCGGATGGACGATCAAATCGAACGTTTCGTCCGCAAAGCAGGACAAATCCGCCATGTCGCCTTTCACGGTGCGGACCGCGAGCCCGTCCCGCTCGGCTGCGAACCGGTCCTGCTCCAGCTGCTTCTCGGAATTGTCGAACACCGTCACGTCGGCTCCGGCCGCCGCGAGAATCGGCCCCTGCTGCCCGCCGCCGGAGGCGAGGCAGAGCACCTTCGCTCCTGGCAGCGGCGGATACCACGACGCCGGCACCGGCCGCGTCGGCGTCAGTACGATTTCCCACTCCCCCCGCTTCGCTCTGGCGATCGTTTCGGCGGACACCGGCACCGTCCACCGGTTTCCGGATTCGACGTTCCGGTTCCACGCCCTGCTGTTATGTTCGGCTATATTCATCGTTTCGTTCCCCTTTCCGAATCGCTGCTGCCCGCGCAAGCCCAGTATATCGGCGAAGCACGGCGGGCGGAAGGGAAAAAACGGCTATACGGAACGTTCGGCAAAACGGCGGCACCTTGACGGGAATCCGCGCAAACGTATAACGTTCGCCAAATCCGCTGCGCCGGCCTTGTTCCTTACCCGTTCCGGTCGGCAAACAAAGAAGCGACGAGGTGCCGCGGACTTTCGAGACCGGCCCAAAACGGTTTCATCCGCCCCTCCAGCTCCTGCGGCTTGAAAAAGACCGGAAACAGATCGTGGATGAAGCACGAACGGTCCATCCGCTCCCGATCGATGCCGAGCACGCTTCGCTCGTAAGCCGACCAAACGTCGCGGTTGACGCTGTCGTATATCGATAGAAAGCCGGTCTGCTGCGACATCCGCCTCTGGAAATCATGGCGTACCGCATATTCGATAAATCGCCGGGCCAGCTCCGGATTGGACGCGGAGCGCGACACCATAAGCCCGTTGGCGATCGCGAGACTTCCGCTCGTCACGCCCGGCTGCCGCGGCAGCGGCAGGACGCGAAGCGGAAACGGCCGCCGCCGCATCGGAGTCGCGAGCGTCGTCGTCAGCAGCATGGCGAGCCGGCCGTCCTCGAACAGCTCGTTCAAAAACAGCCAATCGCCGACCGCGGATACGGGGCATACCCGATCCCGGTACAGCAGCCGCTGCATGAAGCCGAGCGCCTCCTCCAGCCGATCGAGCCCGGACCGTCCGTCTTCCGTTTCGCGGCGGTAGCCGAAATTCATCGCCAGCACCGGCCAGCGGATGAGCGAGCCGGACAAGCCGAATCCGTACGTTTCGCGCAGCATGCCGCCGCCTTCGTCCCGCGTCAGCCGTTTGGCCGCCTCGGCGAACTGCTCCATGCTCCATTCGAGCGCGGGCATATGGACGCCCGCCGCCTCGAACAGCGCCGGATTGCACGCCAGAAAAACCGGCGAGTACGTAACCGGCGCCGCGTACAGCTCGTCCTGCTTGCGGAACGCCTGCAGCAGCTTTCCGGGAACGTCGGCCTCGTCCGGAACGATGCGCGTCAGCGGGACGAACTCCCGCCGGTCGAACTCGATGAAATGCCGGTCCCAGGCGAGCACGAGATCCGGCTTGACGCCGAACCCGGTCAAATCGCGCATGATCGTATCGGCCAAGTATCCGGTATACAGCAGCTTCACGTCCACGTCCGGATAATCGCGCCGAAACGCCGAGACGAGCAGCGGCAGCCCTTCCTCGGCGAACGACGACCGATACGGGCTGAGCAGGACGAGCGTGTTCGGACCGTACCCGTCCGGGCGAACCCGGTCCGCGACACGGTTGCCCCGCCCCCGCTGACGGACGAGCAAGCCCTCCTCCGTCAGCAGGTCGAGCGCCTGCCTGAGCGAATTGCGGCTGATCGCGTATTTGCGGCACAGCTCGGTTTCCGGCAGCAAATATTGGCCCGGCTGCAAGTAGCCGGACATAATTTCGGTGCGGAGCAGCCCCGCCATCTCGACATAGCGAAAGTCGTTTCGTTTCACGGCTCCGCCCTCCGCGCCGTTTCCGGTTTCGGGTCGGCCGCGTCCGCCGTGCCGCTCGCCGCCAGGCGGATTTGCTCGATGCGCCGAATATGCCCGTTCGCATGACCGGCCATCGATTTCATCAGCCGCCCCGCCGTCTCGGTACGGCCGCCGCTTACGATAACGCTGCGCGCCAAAGCGCCGGGCACGACGCGGCAGACGGCGAGCAGGTGCTCCCGCAGCAGACGGAACAAGGCGACCTCCGCTGCGATCGGCCGTTCGGCGTAGCGCATTCCTTCCGCCCAGCGGTCCTGCTCGAACCGGCTGGCAGCGTACGTCCGGCCCGGCGCGTCGTCCGCCACGATAAACTTCAGCTTATGCGCCGCGGCCATATCGAGATCGACGAGGTGGAGCACCTGCTGGCGGATGCTCCATTTGCCCGGCGCGAGCGACAAGTCGAGCGCGCCGTCCGGAAGTCCGGCCAGCGCCGCCTCGAGCCGGTCCGGCCCGGAGGCGAACAGGCCGACGATTTGCTCGTCGGACGCGTCGAACTCCTGCCAGTGCGCGAGCAGACCGCCCTCCGGCGTCCGAATCGTCAGCGTCCGCCAGCATAGCGGCTCGATTTCGTCGCTCGCGACGGCACCCGCCGCGGCCGCTCTTTGCTTCAGCGGCTCCAGCGCATTCTCGTCCCCTTCCTCCGGCACGCTGATAAAAAATCGTTCCCCCGGCGCCGATCGGGCCGCACCGGGCTCCGCCAGCGCCGCCGCCGTTTCGTCCGCCGCGCCTCGTTCGACCAGCAGCGCCGACTCGCCGCCCGGCATCGACAGCAGCGCGTACCGCCCCTTTTCGCAGACGGAAGCAAGCCTCCACTGCAGCACATCCGTATAAAAGCCGACGGACGCGGAGACCGATTCCGCGGCGATGACCAGCTTCGCCTTTCGCCCCGCGTGTCCCGCCCGGTTCGCATGGTTCCCCATTCGCATACCCCATCGATACGTTTTCGCTATTGCTTCCCGCCGGTCGCCCGCCTTCGCGGGACAACCGTCTCTCCGTATTGTAGCATACCGGATCGGGCGAAACGGACAAAATGAGCCGGAAAACCTTCCGCTATTTTTGCCGTTTCCCCGTATCCGACTATTTTAGCGGGAAATCCGCCCGGTAAATGGGTCGGTCGCGTTTTTTCGCCGCGGCAATGCATATTTACCGGGAGCTTATCCCGGTATTCGAACCGATGCCCGGCAGGGTGACGGCGATTGCGTGGAGCCGTAATTAAGAAAGCCGTCCGGGAAAAACTTCAGGACGGTACTTTGGCGCGCAAACCGATACGCTTGATAATGGGAGGGAACGGGGATTAGGCTCCCGGCCGCGGTGTAGCCGCGTTGTCGATTCGATCTGCGGGCCGCATACGACTTCAAAGGCGACCCGTCAACGTTTCGCCTTTATCCCAAGCTCCCCCTAAGCTTCCGCAGCCGCTTTCGGCCTCCATTCGCTTCTTTCGGTTTCGGTCAGACGGCTAACGAATCGCTATATCGTTATCGGGGCCGAATGCGGCGGTTTGAATTTGCAACGAACTTTAGTAACGTTATTACCCGCGAATCGGATCGTTTTCTTCCCTTTTCGGCTCGATAACGATATTCGGATTCGTTAGCCTTAAAACGAACGTTTTTCCGCCGATAAGCATCGTACGGTTCGTAAGCCGTCGATCCGGATTCGCCCTTTGCCTCGAATACCTGGTACGCTGTGACGTGCTTCCGTAGAGACACGAAAGAAAAAGAAATCCCCGGCCTTGGACCAGGGTACGCGCGATTACGGACACCGTCACCGGTGCGGATAGCCGCACTTCGCTTTAGTGCATTAGCCAGAATTGACGGTCTTTTCGGCGCAAACCGGTTTGCACGCCGAAACGGCGGCGGAGCGGAAGCGAGAGGGAAATGCTCCCGCTCTTTTCGGTCGTTTCCCGTTTCCGGGCAAAACAACGGGAAAACGTCCCGCTGCATTCGTCCAAACCGCGCTTTTCGCCGATCCAACGCCATTTTATCGGGAGCTTCTCCCGGTATTTCGATACGACGGCTACACGAGAGCGAATGAACCGGAGGTTTTCCGGTTCGTCCGTTTCCAGCGGCCCGGCGGGATTAGGATACGTCGGACGCGGAAACGATAGGCGCCATTCGCTTCATGCGTTGGCGTTCTTTGCGGCGGTCTATTATTTGTGCATAAGCTTCTGATCGAAGCCTTTCGATAGCGAAGTAAAACATTCAATATCGACAACAAAAAGCCGCCGGGAACAAATCCCGGCGGCGCGCGCCTTCGCGCATCCCGCGTCATTTCGCCTGAAGCACGCGATCGTATGCATCTTTATACACCTTCATCACCTGCTCGAGGCCGAGTCTTTTGACCTCGTTCACGTACGCGTCCCATTGGTCCATCCCTTTTTCCCCGAGGATGAACCGGGTGATGTTTTCTTCGCGATGCTTGGCGATCGACTGGCCGACCGTCGTCAGCACGTCGTTCTCCTTCTCGGTGAACGCCGGCTTCGGCTGCAGCTTGGAGTCGTACTTGACCGCCTCGGCGTACGCCTCCTTCGTCTCCGCGCCCGTCAGCGTCAGCAGCGCGTTGTAGTCGATCCACGTGTACGTGCCGTAATTGAGCAGGCCCGGCTTTTCGCGCAGGTCGGACATCGTTTTGAACGCGTCCAAATATTTTTTGGCGCCGTTCGTCTCCTCGTACGTCACGCCTTTGATGCCCCAGCTGGACAGCTCCTTGCCCGCCGGACTGTAGAAGAAATCCATATATTTCATCGCTTCTTTGATTTTGGACGAGGTGGACGCGACCGTCATGCCGGAATCGACCGTGTTCTGGTTGATGTTTTGCCGTTTCGCGCCGGCGAACCCGGCCGGGGGCGGCATGAACCGCATGGCGAACTGCGGATTGTCTTTGCGCAGCGGCACGTTGTAGTAGTCCATCACCATATAGTCGAGGAAGACGAACGACTTGTCGTTCGCGATAAAATCGTCGAACTGCTTCCCTCTCACCGTCAGCCAGTCGGGCGGCATCAGGCCGTCCTTGTACAGCTTGTTCAGAAACAGGACGATTTTTTTGTAGTTGTCCTCGATCGGCCCGTACCGCCATTCCTTCTTGTCGAAATCGTAATAGAAGTCGTTGTACGTTTCGAACTGCGGCGCCATGCGCGAAATCGTGCCGAACGCGCCGCGGGTGACGAACGGGTAGCTGTCCGGGTATAGCCGCTTCAGCGCTTTGAGCGTTTCGTACAGCTCGTCGTAAGTCGCCGGCACCGTCAAATTGTGCTTCTTGAACACGTCGTCCCGGTACATCCACGTGATCCGCTCGCCTTGCCCGAAGCCTTCGTTCGGAAACATGAACATTTTCCCTTCCGCCGACGTATACCGCTGCTTCAGCTCCGGGTATTGGCTCAGCCAGCTTTTGAAATTCGGCATCAGGTCGAGATAGTCCAAAATGTTCGCCAGCGCGCCCTGCTGACCGTATTTGTTCGCCGTCGAGAAGCTGCTCATAAACATCAGATCGGGCAAGTTGCCCGACGCGATCGTCAGGTTGACCGCTTCGTTGTAATTGTCGCCCGGCGGCACCTGGCCGTTGATCGCGACGTTCGTCCTCTCTTCGATCGCCTTCCAGATCGGCTTGTCTTTGGAGTACGTCCAGTTCGACTGGCTGCCGACGAGCATCGTCAGCGTCGTCTTCGCCGCGGCCGTTCCCGGCGCCGGTTCCGGGCCGCCCTTTCCGTCGCCGCCCGGGCTTCCTCCCGAGCTGCAGCCGGCCGCCGCGACGGCCAGCGCAACCGCGAGCATTGCCGCTCCTTTTGTTTTCATCCGCATTCGCGCCACCGCCGCTTTTCTATGTTCGGCAGCCGGCGCTTGCCTCCCACCGGTTTTCACGGTTATCCTTTCAGCGAGCCGACCGTCACGCCCTGGATGAAATATTTTTGCAGAAACGGATACGTGACGAGAATCGGCAGCGTGCCGACGAGAATCGTCGCGTATTTCAGCGACTCCTCGACGATTTTCTGGTCTTTGCCGAGCGTGAACGTGCCGTCCAGGTTCGTCTGTCCCGCCAGCACGATGTTGCGCAGGATGACTTGCAGCGGAACGAGGTCGGGATTGCGCAAATAAATAAGCGCGGAGTAAAAGTTGTTCCAGATGCCGACCGCGTAAAACAGGCCGATCGTCGCCAGCGCCGCCTTGGACAGCGGCAGCGCGATCCGGACGAACAGGCCGATATCGTTCAGGCCGTCCATTTTCCCCGCTTCCTCCAGCTCCTGCGGCAGTCCGGCGAAAAACGTCCGCATCATGATCAAATACCAGGCGCTGACCGCGCCGGGAACAATCATCGACCAAAACGTGTCGACGAGCCCGTAGCTTTTCACGACGAGAAACGTCGGAATCATCCCGCCGCCGAAAAACATCGTGACGACGATCCCGATCGTGATCGGCTTGTGAAACAGCATGCGCGGCTTGGACAGCGCGTACGCCGCCATCGAAGTGACCGCGAGCGATACAGCCGTGCCCGCCGCCGTATACAGCACCGTGTTGCGATACCCGCTCCAAATGCGCGGATCGGTCAGCACGACCCGGTACATGTCGACGTTGAATCCTTTCGGCCACAGAAACACGCTGCCTTTCATGACCGATACGCTGTCGCTGAGCGACACGGCGATCATGTAGACGAACGGGTATACCGTCGCGACGAACAGCAGCGACAGGAGCCCGATGTTGACGACGTCGAATACGCCTGTTTTTTTCTTCATGCGGCCGTCGTCCTCCTTTTACCACAAGCTGTTTTCGCCGAGCCTTCGGCTGATCGCGTTGGCCGCGAGCAAAAACGCGAGATTGACGACGCCGGTAAACAGGTCGATCGCCGCCGCGTAGCTGTAGTTGCCCTGCACGAGGCCGACCCGGTACACGTACGTGCTGATGATGTCGGCCGTCTCGTACGTCGCCGGGTTGTACAGCAGAAACACTTTCTCGAAGCCGACCCCGAGCACGTGGCCGATGTCCAGGATGAGCAGGACGACGATCGTTTGCATCATGCCGGGCAGCGACACGTACGCCATTCGGCGGAAGCGCCCCGCCCCGTCCATCTCCGCCGCTTCGTACAAGTGCGGATCGATCGCCGTCAGCGCCGCCAAATAAATGATCGACGACCAGCCGATGCCCTGCCAGATGCCGGAGGCGACATATATCGTCCGAAACCATTCGGGCAGCATGAGCCAATTGACCGGATCGAAGCCGACCGCCTCGATCAGCCGGTTGACGAGCCCCCCCGACGGCGACAAAAAGACGACGATCATGCTCGCCACGACGACGTTGGACAAAAAATGCGGCAAATAGCTGACCGACTGCACGAGCCGCTTGAAGACGGCGTGCCGCAGCTCGTTCAGCAGCAGGGCGAGCACGATCGGCGCGGGAAACCCGAACGCGATCTGGTACAGCCCGAGCAGAAACGTGTTGCGCAGCAGCTTGAAAAAATCCGGATTGGCGAAAAACAACTTGTAATAGTGGAAGCCGACCCACTCGCTGCGCCAAATCCCCTTGAACAAATTGTACTTCTGGAACGAAATGACGATGCCGAACATCGGCGCATAGTGAAACAGCAAAAAGTAAACGACGCACGGCAGCGCGAGCAAAAGCAAATAGCGGCTCTCGCGAAAACGTTTGGCGAGCGCGGAGCGCCAGCCCGGACCGATGCGGACCGCATCCGGCGGCAAGCTGCCCGTTACCCGGCCTGCCTTCATCTCTCCCCCTCCTCGATTCCGACGATTGATCGTTTGCGTTGCCCCTTGCGGTTCGAGCCGCCCGCTTGCTACAATGGGCGTACACCCAGCATAGGCGGAAACGCCGCTTCCGGCCATCCGCAATGCGTCATTTTGTAAGCGCTTTATTGTTTTCGGACGAAATGCATACAATCGGACCGATTGCATATCGGGAAAGGGGATCGCCGATGAACCGGGTCAAGCAAACGATCGCCGCGCGCCGCAATTCGCTGTTCGTCAAGCTGCTCGGCAGCTTTCTGCTGCCGATCGCGCTGCTGCTCTCCTTCAACGTGCTGTCGTTCGCCTTCTTCCAAACGAACATTCAAAACGAAATCATCAGCCACAACACGCTCAACCTGAACAATACGGTGAACGGCTACGAGAAGCAGCTGCAGCTCGTCGAAAGCGACATGATGCGCTTTTATTTCAACGAAAAGTTCGGCACGCTCGTCGGCCCCGGCGGCGAGCCGAATTACAGCGCCGTACCGGCGGTCAAAAGCGAGATGAACGCCCTGCTGTCGAACGAGATGCTGCATTTGGACAATTTGTTCATCCTGTTTCGCGACCATTCGTTCGTCATGGAGAAAGAAAGCACGACGAACGCGGTGAACATGTTCACGAAGTTTTACGTCGGCGACCGGTACGACCTATCGTTTTGGCAGCGGCAGTTCGGCGAGCCGTATACGTTCCGCGTCTACCCTTCGGCCCGGTTCCGCGAGTACAAATACGACAAAACGGTCGTCGACAAAGGCGAGCTGCTGCCGGTCGTCATCAAAAACAAATTCAGCAGCCAATATATCGTGGCGGCGCTGCTCGACGCGCAGGGCATGTACCGGTCGCTTCATCACAACGGCGAAGACGGCTTCTTCGTGCTCGGTCCGAACGGGGAGACGCTGTTTCGCGCGGGACCGGGCCGGGAGGCAAGCGGCCTGCCGGACGCCCTGCTGCCCCCGGACGCCCGGTTTCGGGGCGAATCCGGTTACCGTCTGATCGACGACCGGTACTATTTTTACAAAAGAGGGGCGGGCTCCTCGCTGCTGTACGTCAACGTCGTGCCGAACGAGCGCATCGCCGCCCAGGTCGAGCGGCTCAATTGGGCGCTGCTGCTCCTAATGGGGACGGCCGTCGCGGCGAGCGTGCTGCTGTCGGTCTGGTTCAGCGTCCGGATCAACAATCCGATCCAGAGCATGGTCCGGCTGCTGCAAAAAACGGACCAGCCGCGCCCGCTGCGGAGCAGCATCCGCGAGTTCGACTTTCTCGGCAGCCGCATCTCCGACATTCTCCGCGACAATCTCGTGTTCGATCAAGACTTGCGCCGCAAAAACAAGCTGCTGCAAACCTACGGCTATATGAGCAAAATCAAAAGCATCCACCACTGGAACGATTTGCGCGATCTGATCGAAATGAGCCGGCCGTTTTACCTCATCGCGTACGAGCTGACGATTACGCGGCCGATGCCGGCGGAAGACCAGGAGAAGACGGCGTATCGCGTCCACGAGCTCATCGACGCGCACATGAGCGGGGCGTTCGCCGATTCGGTCACGCTGCAGATGGAGAAGGAGCAGTTTTTGTCGCTCCTGTTCGCGACCGACGACGCCGGCGCCGTCACCGAAACGCTGCGCCGCCTCAAGGACGCGTTCGACCGCAACCGGGAATTCGGCTTCGTCACGATCGCGTTCCGCGCGGCTTTGCGGACCGGAGCCGAGCTGGCCGCCGCTTACGAGGAGGCGCAGGCGATGATCCGCCTGCGGCGGCTGAACCGCGAGACGCAGATCGTCTCGGAGCCGCCGCGGGAGGAGCGCGACGCCGCGCCGACGTCCGCGCAGGAGCAGGAGCTGGCCGCCTCCGTTCTCGGCGGAAGCGGCGACAAGGCGGCCGGGCTGATCGGCGGCCTGCTCCGCCAGCTCGAGCAGGGCGGCGCCGGCGCCGGGGCGTTCGCGGAGCTCGGCAAGCAGCTTGCGGCGCTGCTGCTCAAGCTGCTGCTCGAGCATCGCTACGACATCAGCCGGCTGCTCGGCGGGCAGTCGCCGTTTTTGCTGCTGAAGCAATGCTGGAGCGTCGGCGAGTACGAGCGGCTGTTCCGCCGTTTCGCGGAGGACGCGGCGAAGCTTGTCCGGGAGCGGAAAGAAGAGCGGGACCCGATCCGCGACTTCGTCCTCGACTACGTGGCGAACCATTACGGGGAAGATCTTTCGCTGGAGCTCGTTGCGGATAAGCTGAATTTGTCGCGCGGCTACTTGTCGACCTACTTCCACGAGAAGACCGGGCGAACGTTCAGCGAGTACGTAAACGGGCTGCGCATGGAACGCGCCAAGCATATGCTGAGCGAGACCGATACGCGCATCCAGGACATCGCCGCGGAAATCGGCTACCGGAACGTCAATTCGTTCATCCGCATGTTCAAGCGGATGTGCGGGCTGACGCCCGGCGAATTCCGCCGCGTCGCCCTGCGGCACGAGGCGGAAGCCGATTGACGCGGCACGCGTGCGCGGGCGTGAGAGCGGGAGCCGGAGCGGGGGCGGCGTTAGCAGTCTTTGAGACTTATCGCCGAAGCGGAGAAACGTTTCTTTCGCTGCCGTCACTTCCGCCCCGGTACCGTCACTTCGGCTTCGGATCCGCAAGCAGCTCCTCCACCTTCGCCTTCATGGCGCACACGACCGTCTTCCGGTAACGAATGCCGAGAAGCAGCACTTGAAGCTGCTGCACTCGCGACAGACGGGCAAAGCGCGGCTCCCGTTTCAAAAACGAGCGGACGACCGACCAGCCGGCCGGCACCGTCCGCGGCAAGTCGGCGACGACCGGATACCGGCCGAGCAGCAGCCGAAACCACGCCTTCGTTTCCGCCGCCGCGCGGTTTTGTTCGACGATGCACGGCGCGAACTTTTTGACGCGTATGCTGCCGCATATGCTCGTACCGGTCCAAGCCGCCGACGACCGTATACGTGCCGTCCTTGCCGTTTTTCCGGACCGCCAGCAAATGGACGCTGTCCCATACGAGCCGCCGCAGCTGCTTGACGCGCTCCGACATCGCCATGGACATGGCGGGCTTGATTTTGCTCAGAGGCAAATATTGTACGGTGTATTTCATCGCTGTCCCTCCTCCGTACCTTTATGCGTATGAGCGCACGACCCGTCCTATTCCCGGCGTGCAGACGCGGCCCCCTCTTTTTATTTAAGTATTTACTTTATAAATCAAATGCTTTATTATAAAGCTGCAAACAATACTTTCGACACCGACGCAAACGCAGCCCGAAAGGAGGAGAACGATCGGAAGCAGATGTCCAACGATTTATTTTCCGCAATCGCCGATCCGACGCGGCGCAAAATTTTGGAGATGCTCGCCGATTCGAACGGCCTATCCGCATCCGAAATTTGCGAACATTTCGAAGTCAGCCCGCAAGCGATATCCCAGCACTTGAAACTTCTTCGGGAGTCGAACATGGTGCATGTGGAGAAAAAGGCGCAGCAGCGTATTTACACCTTGAACACGGCGGCGATGGTCGAGCTGGAACAATGGTCCTCGAGCATGCGGAAGCGTTGGAGCCGCCGCTTGGACGCTATGGAATCCGTATTGAAGGCGGAGATGGAAAAAATCCGAAAAGGCGAAGACGAAAGGAGCAAGTAACGTGAATCCAAACGGACAGAAGCAAGATTTGGTCATTACCCGGGTGTTCGATTTTCCGGTGGAGCTCGTATGGAAGGCGTGGACGGATCCGAGATTGGTCATGCTGTGGTGGGGTCCGGCCGAATATACGTCGCCGTCGTGCGAGATCAACTTTCGCGAAGGCGGAACCTATTTGTTCTGCATGCGTTCGCCGGAACATCAAGGTTCCCGAGATTTTTATTCCACGGGCCAATACCAGAAAATCGTTCCGCTGGAAAGGCTCGAATTTACGCAATATCTTTCCGACAAAGACGGCAACGTCATCGATCCCGCCGATGTCGGAATGCCCCCGGATTTTCCGAAGGAAGTGAAGTTCGTCGTCGAATTCGTCAAACTCGGCGAGAAAACCGAGCTGCGGATTACGGAACGCAACTGGACGATCGGCCAAATGTCCGAATATGCGGTCATCGGCATGAATCAATCGCTCGACAAGCTGGCGGCCAGGATCGGCCACGCCGCGTCGCTGCTCGAATAACCCCATACCCTTGAAAGGAGCTGTTCGGCTTGCAAAAAATTGTCCCGTTTTTATGGTTCGACAACAACGCGGAGGAAGCGATCGCATTTTACAGCTCGATTTTCAAAAGCGCGCGAACGGTTCAAGCGAACCGCCGCGGCGACGGCACGCTCATGTCCGCGACGTTCGAACTGGAAGGACAAACGTTTATGGCGTTGAACGGGGGACCCCATTTCCAGTTCAACGAAGCGGTGTCGCTGTTCGTCAACTGCGAAACGCAGGAAGAAGTCGACGACTTGTGGGAAAGGCTGACCGCGGACGGCGGGCAAGAGTCGCGATGCGGCTGGCTGAAAGACAAGTTCGGCTTGTCGTGGCAAATCGTTCCGACGATTCTCGGGGAGCTGCTGCAGGACAAGGACGAACGCAAAGCGAACAACGTCATGCAGGCGATGCTTCGCATGAACAAGCTCGACATCGAAGCGCTCAAGCAAGCTTATGCGCAATAAAGCCGGGAAGGCGCTCCGTCGTTGCGGCGGAACGCCTTCCCTTTCATTCGCGGCGGCACTGCCGCGCCGTTTACTTGCTCAGCTGCTGCTGAATCGCCTGGGCCATTTTCTCGTCGGCTTCGCGCAGCGCCGTGTTTACGTCCTTCCCCTCGTACAGCATCGAATCGAACGCCTGGTTGATAATCGTCGCGGCCGGCAAATTTTTGAACGTTTGCAAAACGGCCAGCTTCGGCTTCGTAAACGCCACGACGTTTTTCGACTTGTAGCCGGGGACGTTGCTGCCGAATTCGTTCTGGATCGCCGTATCTTTCAGCACCGACAACCGGCCGTCCCGGGACATGAGCCGCTGCACCTCGTCCGACAAAATGACGGATATGACCTGGAACGCGGCGTCTTTCTGTTTGCTTTGCGCGGTAATCGCCAGCGTGAACGAATCGACCCGCTGCCCGACGCCCGGCGCCTTCGGATTTTGCGGATATGTGACGACGTCCCAGTTCAAGTCTTTGACGGCCAGCATGTTTTTCAGCGTCGAGGTCGAGCCGCTCATCATGGCGAGCCGGCCTTCGTTGAATTCCTTCGTGTAGTTCGTCCCTTTCGGCGCGTAGCCCGGTATTTTGTACAGGTCGTACCACATCGCGAACAAATCTTTCCACGCTTGCGTCTGGAACACGGGCTTATTCGCGTTGAAGTCCGCCCACGGCAAGCTCGCCTGATACGCCCCCCGGTAAACGCCGTCCGGCCACAATCCCCAGTACGGAACGCCGCCTTCGCTTCTCGTCATTTTGACGGCGATGTCTCGCACCTGCTCCCACGTCATGCCGTCCTTCGGAAACGGCGTCGCCATCCGCCCGAACAAATCTTTGTTGTAAAACAGCGCAAACGACTGGTTGAACATCGGCAGACCGGTCAAATAGTCGAGGCTGCTGCCGATTTTGATCGATTCGACGAATTCGGGCTGAATCCGGTTCAGATCGAACTTGTATGTCTTGATCATTTCGTCCATGTTGTAGGCGAGCCCGAGCTGGACATAATCGTTCAGATTGAGCGGGAAATTGGCGTAAATGTCCGGAATGTCCTTCGCCGCCACCAGCTCCGGGAGCGTTTTGCCTTTTTCCGCGATGTCGACGATCTGTACCGTAATGTGCGGGTAAAGCTTGGCGACGGGGTCGGTTATATATGTTTTGATTTCCTCGGCGGTCAGCACCGAATTGTGAGCGGCGAGCTTGACCGTCACCGGCTCCCGCTTCGCCGCGGCGTCCGGTTTCGCCGCGTCCGGCTTCGGGTCGGCGGGAGAAGTCCCTCCGCCGCCGGAGCAGCCGGCCAGCGTGATCCCCGCCGCCAGCAGCACGGCAATTCCTCTCAACGAACGTTTTCGCATGGCGACACCCCTTTTCGTTTCGTCGGTTACGGCTCCATATTGCCCGGCGCGCACCGGTGGGCCGTCGCCCGCTCCCAGTAATCGTCTAGCGGGGTCAGGCCGAATTCGCGGATAATGTCCTGTACGGTAAATTCGTCGGTTTCGCTGGAGAGGAGCACGGAACCGAGCAGCCCCGGATCGTGGATGTTCACCTTCGGGCCGTACTTGTTTTTGATTTTGCGGAAATGGGCTCCGTTGTAATCGATGTGAATCACTTCGCAGTCCAGGTTGACCGTCCGCGTGACGTAATGGTAATAGTTCGTGCTCGTCGCGATCACTTCGCCTACCGGCGATACGATCGAGCTCGTCGCATGCGTATAAATCGAGCCGGCGAAATGGGCGCGGCAGCTGTACGCCCAATATTGCTGCATCAGCCCGCCGTGATACGCGGACGAAAACAGGATGAGATCGGGCTTTTGCCGCACGTACTTCAGCCGCAGCTCGTCGAAATTCAAGTCAAAGCAAATGGCGCAGGCGACCCGGCCGAATTCGGTTTCGAATACGGGCGCGTCTTTGCCGTATAGCATGCCGCCGTTCGTCCGCTCCCCTTCCACGAGATGGTTTTTGTTGTAAACGCCGGCGACGGCGCCGGTCCGGTCGAGCAGCTGCGTCGAATTGCGGAACGTGCCGTCCTCCAGCTCGCGCACCGCGGAATAGGCGATCCAGCAGCGCCGCTCGGCGGCGACGCGGGCGAAAAAATCGCGGATCCGGTTGCCGCGGTACCGGTAATACTCCTTCATCCGTTCGGCGGTATAACCGGACTTCTCGGGCCTGTCGCAGCATTCCGGCAGCACGATCAGATCGGGCCGATCCGGGAGCACCTGCTCCAGCTGGCGCTCCCAGTAGGCGATCATGCGGACGACCGTTTCCTCCAAGTCCGTTTCGGACGGTACCCGCAGCTGCGGAGCCGATAAACAGCTGATTTTCACAAAACGCGCCATTGTCGTTTCCTCCTTGCTCTCTCCAAAGTGATGCGGCGTCTCGTCACCTCGAGCCCGCCCATTCGTTCACTTCCGCGGTGATTTCGTCGCCGCCGAGCCGCTTCCAATCTTCCGCGAATTGGTCGAACTCGTCGAGCGGCGCGCCGAGGATGATCCGTTTCATCACGTCCTCCTCCAGCTTGGCGAGGCTCGCCTGCTTGCGCACCATCGTTTTCGTCGGCGATCCGTAAAACCGGTCGGCCAGCAGCTGGCCGTTTTTGACATAATCCAAAATGACGGTGCCGCCGCCGTGCAGGCCGTTGCGCGCGATTACGGACCAATCCGCCGATTTGCCGGTCAAGTAATCCTGAATGAGCGCGTATTTCTCCCGCTCCTCCGGCGTAAGCCGAGCTTTTTCCGCGGCCGTCGGCGTCCTGCCGGCGGATAAAAACGGCTCGAGATGGGCGGATATTTCCGCGTTTTTATACGATTTGAACAGCTTGACCGGCGCCTGGTGCCAGATCGACGTCTTGTGCTCGATATCGAAGTTGAACTGCTTGTAGACGGCGTCGTCCGTGTTCAAGTAAAACGTTTTAACGAATTCGTCGGCCATGCGCAGCACCGCTTCCGGATGCGGCGTTCCTTTCCTCACGACCCAAAAGCCGATGTTCAGGTTGAGCCCGTGCTGCACCCGCGTCGGCGCTCCGTCGGCCGAAGGGGCCGGGTAGGCGAACCAGCGGCTGTCGGGCGTTTGCGCGTACAACGTATTGCCCGATATCGATCCGTATGCCATGCCGATTTGGCCCGCGCCGATCGATTCGTACACTTTCGTCCCTTCCTTGGTTCCGAAATCGGGATCGATCAGCCCGGACCGGTACATCTCCTGCAGCTTGCCGAGCGCCTGCTTCATTTCGGGCCGGACGCTGCCGTACGCGAGCCGGCCGTCCGGCTCCGCGATCCAGATGCCTTTGTACGCCCGGTACCCGTTCAGCAGCCCGATTCCCATCGACAACGATTTGTCCAGCGCGAGCCCGTACGTATCGTGCCGGCCGTTGCCGTCCGGGTCCCGCTTCGCGAACGCTTCGGCGATGGCCAGCATGTCGTCCATCGTTTTCGGCTTCGGCAAGTTCAGCTTATTTCGCCAATCTTCCCGGATCCACAGGACGGGCACCGACTCCTTCGCCACCCCCGTGAACGGAATGCCCATCAGCTTGCCGTCGATTTTCGCCGCCTCCAGCACCTCGGGACCGGCCTCCTCGATGACGCCCCGAACGTTTGCGGACGCGTGGCGCGGGTAAACGTCGGTCAAATCTTCGATCAAGTCCGCCCGTTCCAGCAGGACGAGCTGCCTCGGCGTGGCGATGAAGAAGTTCGGGATGCTGCCGGAGGCGATCATCAGGTTCGTCTTCTGCTCCAGCTGCCCCGGAGCCGTTTCCCACCATTTGTCGACGACGATGCCGAGATTGTCTCTCAAATGACGCGTCCACGCGTTGTCGTTCCTATCGTCGCCCTGCGGGTATACCGGCGCCGGCAGCGTCGTCCCGACCGTCGACAGCGCGACCGGGGGATCGTATTTGAAAACGAGCTCTCCGGACGTCTTTCCGGCGTTCGGGAGCGGCGTCTCCGCGCCCGGCGCTTCGATGCAGCCGGCAAGCAGCAGCAATCCGGCGGCCGCCGCCGCGATGCCCCCGCCCCCGCTTCCCCGCCCGTTGCCGAAACGCATGCTATCCCCCCTTTGATCGGCGCATGCAGCCTCCCTTTCCGCGGCACGCATCGGAAACCGCTTACAAGCCAACCATACACCCGCTTCGTCCGCCGCGCCAGTATCTCTTTTTGCAATCGTATGCGCTCGTTGCGGCATATCAAAACATGCAAACAAGTATAAAAAATGTAAACGGCCGCGCTATTGACTTGGGGCTGCGGCCGTATTACCCTTATTGAGTCAAGGCGGGATGCGCCCGTCAACCGTATCGAATCATCCCGATTGCGAAAGCGTTTCCGAAACGGAGGGGACGACTTTGAGAACGAACTCGTTGTTCATCAAATTGTTATCCGGGTTCATCGCGGTCATCGTTCTCCTGCTGTCGTTCAATCTCGTCTCGTATTCGTTCTTTTACCGGAACATCCGCGACGAAATTACGACGAGCAGCAAGCAAAACTTGTCCCATATCGCCGACCGGTACGAAAATCATATTCAGTCCGTGCAGCTTTCGCTCGTCGGACTGTTTTTCAACAATCATCTGAACTACTTGTTCGACGCCGACCGTTCCGTCGCGAACGACGCCGTCAATCAGCTCGTCAAGCGGATCCGCGAAATCCGCGAAAACGACATGCTGTTTTTGCACGACATCATCGTCCAGTTCAAGCCCGACTCGTTCGTCGTTCATCAAGGCGGGCCCGACCGTCTCGAAGCGCTGTACGCCAATACGTACCGGAGCTCCCGGTACGGCGCCGACTTTTGGCGGGAGCAGTTCGACGCCGGTTTCAAGCTGCGGCTGTACCCGCAGGCGGCATTTGCCAATTCGCAGCAAATGCCTCAAGGCGACTTGTTTCCGCTCCTGCTGAAATCGACGACGGACGAAAATATGGTAATCGCCGCCCTGCTCGACGCCGAGAGCATGTTCCGCACGTTCGACAGCCGGACCGCCGGCTATTTCTACATGCTGGACGAAAGCGGCCGCATCTTGTTCGGCTCCGACCCGAGCCGCCCGTTCGCGCTTTCCGCAGACCGTCTCGACCCGGCCCGGGACTATGTGAAAGCGGACCATAACTACTATTTTTTCCGCAAAGGCGACGTCACCGGGCTTACGTATGCCCTCGTCATCCCGAACGAAAAGATCGCGAGCCAAATATCGCGCATCAACGTCGTCCTGCTCGTGCTGCTCGCCCTGGCGCTCGTCGTCAGCGCGGCGTTGTCCGTCCTCGTCAGCATCCGCTTCTATACGCCGATCCAAAACATAATCGAGACGATCCAGCGTCACGGTCCGCAGGCGCAGCTGCCCGCCTCGAAGCGAATCGACGAGCTGCGGTTTATCGACGCCAACGTGAAGCAGTTTTTGCAGACGAATCTCGACATCAGCCGCGACTTGCGCAACCAGCAATCGCATCTGGCGCATCTCGGCTACATTCGCAAGCTGAAAAACATATATACCCGCCCGAACGAACTGCCGACCGCGGAAAAGCCGTTTTACCTCGTCCTGTTCCAGCTTTCGATGACCGGCCGGTTTCGCGGGCTGCCGGCGGCGGAGCAGGAACGCGCGATGTTTTTCATCAAAGAATTCATCGGCATTTCGCTTTCCGAGAAATACCCGGAATCGGTCACGCTGCAGACGGAAAAACATCAAGTGCTGTCGCTGCTCTTCACGGACGGCGAGGCGAAAGGCGTGCTCGAGGCGCTGGATCGGTTCAAAGCGGTGTTCGACCGCGACAAGCAGTACGGCTATTTGACCGTGGCGTTCAAGCCCGAGCTCGTGCAGCCGGCGCGCATTACGGAAACGTACGAGGAAGCGCTCGACATGGTCGGACGGCGCAGGCTGCTGACGGAAACGCAGCTATTGACGTCGCTCGTGCCGGAGCCGCTTTACGTCGGGTTTTCCCCCGCCCAGGAGCAGGAGCTGTACGCCAACCTGCAGGCCGGGCGGACGGAGCATGTCGGATCGCTCATCGACCGCGCCCTGCGGCGCATGGAGAAGGACGGAGCGACCGAGGAGCAGTTTCGCGCGTTCGCCAAAGATATCGTCGCCAAGACGGTGAAGGCGATGGTCGCCGCGAGCGTGGACATCGATTCCGTGCTGGACCGGCTGTCCCCGTACCAGGAAATCAAGCTTTGCGCCAGCGCGGACGAATACCGGCGGCTGTTCGAACGGTTTCTTGCGGAGGCGGCAAGCCGGATCGCCGAACGGAAGGAGAAAAAGGACCCCGTCGTCGAATTCGTTCTGGACAGCATCCACAGCAAATACCACGAGGAGTTGTCGCTGGAGCGCGTCGCAAGCGGCCTCGGGCTGACGCCCAGCTACGTGTCGCGCTACGTGAAGGAAAAGACGGGCAGCAACTTCTCCGATTATTTGAACGAGGTGCGCATAGGCAAAGCGAAGGAGCTGCTGGCGACGTCGAGCGCGCCGATTCGCGACGTGGCGACCCGGGTCGGCTACGTGAACGTTACGTCGTTTATACGCATGTTCAAAAAAGTGACCGGCGTGACGCCCAGCGATTATCGGCGGGCGGAAGCCGGCATGAACGCGGAAAAGCCCGGCTGAAGCCGGGCTTGCATCGTTAGGCGCAGCCAAACCGGCTGGACGTGAACGATCGAGGTCCCCTCGTCGACAGCGACCCTAGATCCACTCCTTCGGGAGCGGACAGGGGCCGTCTGTTTCGGATCGGGAAAACGTTCCGGATGGGTGCGGATTCGTCTCCACGTATTATTTTTGCCTGTCCAGCAATAAAATGTCGGCCAACACCGGGTAATGATCGCTCGGATATATCCGGTTTGCGCCAAAGGTCACCACTTCGCTCCGAAGAACGTTTACATGACCGCGATAAAGGATCCAATCGATTTTATTGTCTTTCCCTCCGCCGGTCGGATCCGTGAAATGATGCATCGTCCCCAGTTCCTCGCGAACCCGCACTTCCGCATCGGCAAATGCGTCCTTCATGCTCCCTTTATTTACAAATATTTCGTAAGAGTAGCCTCCCTGCTTGCTGTTGAAATCCCCCGTCAACAAAATCGGGATGCCCGGTTCGAACGTATTGGCCGTCTGGATAATCAGCTCCGCGCCTTTCTGGCGGGCCAATTCGGATTGATGGTCCAAATGGGTATTGATCGCATAAACCTTCTTCCGGGTACGAAGATCCTGAAAGAGGGCCCATGTCGCCATTCTCGGATAAGTATTGCCCCAAGTTTTGGATCCGGGAACGTCAGGGGTGCCCGACAGCCAAAAGTTCCCTTGCTGCAGAGGCTTCATTCGTTCTTTGTTATAAAATATCGCGCTGAATTCTCCGCGTCGCTCCCCGTCCCTGCCTTCGCCGATCCAACGGTAGGCGGGCAAATCGTCGGCCATGTTGGCCAATTGAGCGTATGTGCCCTCCTGGGTGCCGATCAGATCCGGCTTTTCCTGCATGAGCAACTCCCGTACGGCAGGTCTCCGCTTCTCCCATGCGAAACGGTCAATCGTGGCAGCCGTGCGCAGGTTGAATGTCATCACTCTTAGAGCGGCGTTGTCGGCATGGTTTGCTTGTTCCGACGAGCAACCGGAAAAGGCGATCACCGGTATGGCGATCAAGAACAAGGACGCCCACGCATGCTTTGTCGTCATTATTCTCCCTCCTCCGGCAGCAAGTAATTTCGGATCACCCATGAAACCCCGTCTTCCGCGTTTGAAGGAGCAACGACGTCCGCCGCATGTTTGACCGCATCCTGGGCATTTCCCATAGCGACGCCAAGACCTGCTGCCCGAATCATCCGAATATCGTTCAAGCTGTCGCCAACCGCGATCGTGTCCGCCATCGAAATGCGCAGCATGCCGCACACCCGCTCCAGTCCGCTCGCTTTGCTGATTCCGTACGGATTGCATTCGATATTCGTCGGATGGGAATTGCTGATTTCCAGTTCCCCCCAAGAGGTCAGTTCTTCCCGGATTCGGTGCAAACGATCAAGATTTGCGGATTTGATTCCGAATTGCAGCCACTGAGCGGAACGAATATCGGAAAGCGTCGAGGCGCTGTCGATGCGCCCGCTTACCGTATGCGCCCAAAAGCCGACTTCGTTTCCGTATTTGCTTATCTCGGCAAACAAACGTTCAATGAGTTCAGGCGCAATCACATGCCTTTCATATAAGGAAGAAGGGGTTTCCCAGATCTCGCTTCCGTTATTGATAATAAGCGGCGAGCGGAGACGCAGCTGTTCCGCGAAGGGCAGCACCTCACGGACAGGACGTCCGGTCGCCAATACGACGCGGACTCCCGCCTGTTGAGCGGATTCGATCCAACGGCGGTTATTCGGGGAAATGTCCCTATCCGTTCCGATTAACGTGCCGTCCATATCTAATGCGATTAGTTGGAATACCATCGTGTTCATGCAGTCCTTCCCTGGTCATGGGGTTATTCCCGATCGGCTTTGCAAAAGAAGAGCCTCTACTTCTGCGACTTTACCGTTTCCATATACTTGTTCGCTCTCTCGTTAGCAGTCCGGAGAACGGTATTAATGTCCTCTTTGTCCACGATCATGCTTTTCTGCGCATCCCCCAAATACTTGTAGTTTTCCGCATCGTACTCCGAATACATCGGCGCGGGAGCAGGCTTGATCTTGAACACGCCTTCGAGATTTTTGCCTTTGTAAATGTTCGTATTGGAAGCGAATTCGACTCTCAGTTCCGGTTTATTTAAAATGGTCAGGTTATTTCCTTTATTCATAACCGACTGAGCTTCGTCCCCGATGAGGGTCAAAAGCACGCGGTAAGCGGCTTCTTTATGTTTGCTCGCGGCCGGAACAAGCAGCGATTGGAACTCAATCTCCTTCCCGATGCCCGGCCGGTCGCTGAATACCGGATGTCCTGCCAAATCCCAGCTGAATGTATTACCGGACTGTTCAAAAGGCGGCAGGCGGCTCGTAATGGCTGCAAGCCAGGCGGAGTGCATCGCCAGCTTCTGTTCTTTCAAAAACCAGTCGATCCCGTACGAATACTTATTTTTGGGATCGACGACTCCGGGAATGTCGTACATGTCCTTTAATAAGGAAAACAGCCGTTTGTAGCCTTCCGAATCGAGAACGGCCCGATCTTCGGTTTGATTGACTGTCGGAAGCATATAACTGCGGCTAAACGATTTGATAGCGCCGGGATCGAGGCCGATGAATGAAGTTCCGCTATCTACGCGTGTAACTTTCGCGGCCAGATCGGTAATCTCCTCCCATGTCATTCCATCCTTCGGATAAGGGACGGCGAATGTATCGAAAATGTCCTTGTTATAAATTAAAGCTCCATAATTAAGCGTATAGGGGATTCCGTACACCTCGCCTTTTTTGCCGTACGATCGTAACGCTTTAACTGCTTCCGGCTCAAAACGATTGAAATCAACCCCGTATTTTTTTACAAAATCGTCGTTCAGGTCGCTTGCGAGTCCGAGGTTCAGCATGTCATACATCGAACCGTTCGGTACGGCGATAAGGTCGGGGATTTCCTTGGCGGCGATCAGGTCTGCAATGTTGACACCTTTAACCAATTCGATTGTAATATTCGGATGCTTGGCCAGCACCGTGCCGAAAACGGATTGCACATCCTGATCGTTATTGATTGCGGCATAGTGGGAGTAAAGCTTTAGCGTTACCGGTTCTTTCACGATCGGCTCGCCGGCCCTAGCTTCCTGACCGTTCGAGCCTCCTGTTTCCGCTTTCGCTTCCTCTTTGTTCGGCAGACTGTCCGATGAGCAGCCGGCGACGGATATTGCGGTTATGGCGACTATCCATCCACGAATAAACCTTTTTGTTGCTCCGTTGATATCCATTTTCCTCCCCTTCCATGATGGCTCTGTGTAAGGCTTCATTTCCAAAATTATTGTAACGTTCGTTGACGGGGAGATGAATAAGCGATACTATCAAATAGATACACTATCTTGCTGTTAGTAAAATCTTCATATTATCGCGGCGTTCAGTTGGTGATATGGTGGACAACGAGGTTATGTCTTGCGGCTATTCTTTTCACGCCAAACGTTTTGTTCAAGATCTGCATCGATTGAATACATACCTGTTCCGGCTGCAATCGGAGGGCTCTTGTACCATATACGTGGACGGGGAGCAATTACGGATTGAAGCGGGAGATCTGGTCCTGCTGAAGCCTGGAAGTGCATACGAGTTAAAGGTTGATGGCATGTGCGAGGATCAAATGCAGACCGATATTGTCAGCGGAGATTATTACCTGTACGGACAAGGAGAATGGCTTGACGAATGGTGGGCCCGTTCGCCCAGACCCGTCAAAGCCCGTATCGATGTAAACGAAGATCTCCTCCATTTATGGAGACAGATCATTTCCGAAAAGAACGGTTCTCTTCGGGAAAATAACGAATTGCTGAATTATTTGTTCCGTTCGCTATGTCTTTGCCTGGACAAATCATTGGCAGAAAACGATTCACCCGACAACCACGCTTTCACCGCTTCCCGCATGAAGAGGTTTATTCAACGAAATGTCCACCGTTCGTTCAAAGTGGAGGATGTCGCAAAATACGTAGAGCTGAGCGTATCCCGTTCTTCACGGATTTTTAAAGCCAATTACGGTAAAACGATCATGCAATTCGCGCTGGACCTGCGTTTGGCGGCAACAGTGGACAGGATGACGTATACGACGATGACGCTGGAAGAAATCGCGGACAGCTGCGGCTTCGGCAGCTACACGTTTTTCCATAAGGCGTTTAAAGCGAAGTTCGGCCTATCGCCGGCCGCATTCCGAAACAGCCGGCATCCCGCGCGCCCGGCCTTTCATCGTCAAAATGAGTGAAAAAGAAAAGGACTCGGCGGCGAGACCTTTTCGCTCCTGACGGCATACGCCGCCAGCACCAGCTGCTTCAATTCGCCGTAACGCGGATCCTTTTTCTCCATACGCCGCTCCAGTTTGTCTTTGCCGTCGAGATTATACTTGCCCTGATGGAACGCCACGGTCCAGTAGCCGTCATGCTGCGGCGCTTCCGCTAAATAGAGCAAATAAGATGCACCCGGAACCAGCTTCGAATAATAGTTGCCATTGTAGACCGTTTGCTTCGGAAACATCGCCCGCCCTTTGATCCAATATTGTTCCAGCACCGTCAGCGTTCCGCCGGGCTGCAGCGATCCGCTCTCATCCTGCAGTATCTCGTCGATCGTTACTTTCGTTTTCGTAAAGTGATCATACGGAAGGTTGTAAGGCACCGCATCTGCGGTTGCAGTCGCTCTGACAACGACCGGAGAACCTGCAGCAAGCTCTGCCGCCGTCCGGAACCGCTCATAGTCGATCTCTTTCAGATACGTATACCCGAACAAGCGGTACATGCTCATCGCCACAACGACCGCCAGTCCGATCAGGAAGACGACCAAACTGCCCGCCACGCCCCAGAACATTCGTTCTTTCTGATAACGCACCCATCTGGCCCACACGCTGCCCCCCTCCTCCTTCCCAGTCCTTCGTATCCGAAGCGGTTTCTAATCCTCATCATACCACAAAATGGGAAAATAATCGGGGCCGCCGTTTATATCCATGTGACGATCAGTTTGTAGAGGCAGCCCTGTCTGCATTCTCTTTCATACTTTTTTTCCATTTTCCCGATAGGTAATAACCGGCAAAAAGGATAGCCGAACAGACAAGAGAAATCGGGAAGCTCCACCATAACTCGCTCAATCCGTAATTCCTTCCTAAAAAATAGGCGAGCAATGACAAGCGAAATCCCGAACAAAATATAGGACCAAAATGTAATCAAAATGATTTGTTTGCCGATTTCTAGGGCGTTCCCTTTCGCCGGTAAAAAGAGCGAAAGAATTTCGTCTCTGAACAGGATACATATTAGAACCAATACACCCGTCAGCAGCAAATTTATCCCAATGCCTGCCAGAGCGGCGCGATTCACCCGTTCCCACTTGCCTGCACCGATGTTTTGCGCTGCCATCGCCGTTAAAGCGCCGCCGAGCGCTATTCCCGGCATTTGGATATGGGCGATAGAACAACGTTTTTCCGATCGGGCCGGTTGTTAAGGCTCTGTTTCGGTTCATTTCCCTAACTTGCCTTTCCTTTGGACGTGCTGATCAAACGACTCTAGCCGCGCTTCAAATTGTTGGGGGCTCATTCCAAAAACCTGATTTAGTAGCTCGAACTGCTCCGGGTAAGGCCCTTCCCCCTCTTTGCGGTGCGCCAACTCGCTTGAACTCAAAACCTCTTGCAGTGCCGAAAGAAATACGATTTCATGGAGCCATTTGAATTGTTCCTCCGTTACGACTTCCCCGAACTTCAGACTCATCAATTCTTGATAATTGTTCATGCTATTCCGTCTCCTTGGATTTCATAATGCCTCGGAAAAATAGGTTTGCGGTATGTCGGATGTATACGTCTGCCGGCATACTCCTTACCATCACCATCTCTTTATACAAATGCGGCTCAAATAAGTTAATGAAGGCCGAAGACATAAACTCGACCGGCAATTCGGGCTCAAATAACCCTTTTCTTATTCCTTCGTTCAAAATCTCATGGATGCCGCTAAAGATTTGGGGGAGCATTTCATTGATCTCCGTTTCGTACGATTTGAAGATCGTTGTCATGTCGGAACCGCTCTTCAGCAAAAATTGGAAAAAGGCTCCTGTCAATTCGCGCTTAAGGAGATACATGAGCTTTTCTTTCGGACCGTCCGAAAGAGCTTTCGCTTCTTCGACGGAACTGAGAAACGACTGCATCTTGGGCTTTACCAACGCATACGCAAGGTCTTCTTTTTTGGGGAAGTGTAGGTATAGTGTACCTTTGGCAACACCAACCCCAGCAGCAATTTCATCCATACTGACATCATGGTAGCCTTTTTCCAGCATCACTCTCTCCGCGTAATGTAAAATAAGCCGTTCTCGATCCTCACGCTGTTTTTCCTTCAAAGAAATTTTTGGAGTCATACCTTGTACCCCCTATTTTTAGAATTTATATTCATTAATTGACTTTAAAGTCATTATATTAAAGCGTGTTAAAAATTTCAAATGCTTTTTCTTTTTTTTCTATATAATCGTTTCCTTGTCGAGCGTTTCGAATCGGAGCTTACTTCTGCGGGTCCCACATCGCACAGCAAGCAGGGGCCGTCCGGCCGGACAACAGGGCGTACCCTTCCTCCATAAGAGATTTGTGTTAGAGAAAAAAACTCAAAGCACACCAAAGAAAGCCATAGGCCCTCAAAGGAGTGCTTCTCCCTATCGATCGGCTTAGGTTGCGTGTCCGGTATTCCGTTCAACAGTTGGCGAACGCTTGCCGGACATCGAGTCATGGTTCAGGTGGCTTCGCGCCCGCTTTCGTGAAGCTTTCTGTATTGTCCCGGCGTAACCCCTTCCATCCTTTTGAACTTGGCGATCAGGTTCGAGACACCCAAGTAGCCCGAGTCGAGGACGATGTCCCGGACCGTTTTGTCCGAATTGCGCAATTCCCGCTTCATCTCTTCAATGCGCAGCCTCAGCACGAGGTCGGTAAACGTGAAGCCCGTTCGTTCCTTGATCGCCCTGCTCAGGCAGGAGGCGGACATGCCGAGCCGATGCGCCAGCTCCTTCAAGCTGATATTGCTCGATCGGTAATGTGAATGAATGTAACGGACAACTTCATTCGTCAGTTCTTCGGAAGACAATCCCGAGCATTTCGACCTGCCTTCCCACGGATGCTTCTTCTCGACTTTCTGGACGACGATCATTTGGTGTCCAGGCTTGAGAAGGGCGCTGATATCGACGGTTTCTCCTTCCTCGAAGCGCAGAAACCGTTCGCTTCCCTCCTTCCCGTTGATCCACAGCACGAAAGAAACGGACGCATAGGGTCCGTCCCGGTCCCGAGAATCGGCTTGTACAGGCTTTACCTTCAAGTACATTTTCCTTCACCTCCAAGCGGGCGTTTCGCATGTCGTGGAAATGGTCATGTTCGTTTCGCGCCTTCATCATACCGAAACGGAGAGCCGGAAAAATGACACTTTTTGGCCGGAACCGGTACGTTTTTTGAAATATTGCATGGCGAAAAGGCGGATCGCATCCGATCCGCCCGCTACCTATCGGTATAACCGTATTTTCGCCGCGCTGCCGTCGGCGCTCTTCTCCACGACCTCGATCTTCAGCCCGTGCTGCGGCAGCACGCGCCCCGCGTCCGGATAAAGCGGGTTTCGGTAGCTGTTACTATCGTCGAATAGCGGTACGGCCTGCACGTACGTATCCGAGATCGACTTGTAGCTGACGTCGTAATGGAAGGGCGAGCTGTCCGACGTGTTGAAGGCGGCGTCATGAAGCTGGAACTGCAGCTCGCCGAGCGAGCCGTCACTCCATTTCAGCACGTGCTGATCGGCATCGACAACGCCTAAAAACCCGCCTTCCATCGTCCAGTTGTTCACGCCGTACGTTTCGTCGACGTACCAGACAAGAAGTCCTTCGTCGTACGACAGGCCGTTGCCGTAACGGATCGAGCTCAGCCCGGCGTCGAATCCGGTATGCGTTCGCCACTCCAGCAAGTAGTAGCGGATCGTCCGGTCGATGCCGTCGCTTTTGATGAACCCGTTCAAAGTGAAAGCGGGAACGCCTTCCGCATTGTCCGTCAACAGGACGTTGCCGTCGGCCGTTATGCGCAGATCGTCGACATAAAGGCCCAAGCTCCGGCTGTTGAAGAAGCGGTTGCCGTTCAGGGAGCCCGTGTACGTCGCCGAATCGGTCGTGAACCGGATGCGCAGTTCGATTTGCTGGCCGGCATAGGCAGATAAATTGAACGCCGCATCCACCCAAGTGCCGTACGTTTTGCCGCGAATGCCGACCGGTGTCGACGAGGTGGCGCCGAGTGTAATGTTGGTCAGGTTGCCCGGTACCGACGTCCATTGGGTCGCGCCGGCCGGCTTCACTTCGACGGCGGCGAGGTCTTTCGCGCCGACGATATGGTACGACGCTTTGAAATTCAGCCATACTTGCGACCGGCCCCGCAAATCGACGGCCGCGGTCATCGTCGAATCGACACCGTTCCCTCGCCCGCTGAAATAAGCATAAGTAGCGCTTTGGACCGTGGCCACACGGGTCGGCAAATTGACGCGAATGACGTCGTTATTCGTACCCTTCATGGAAGCTTGGTCCAGAAGCAGCTCTAGACCGGTTGCGCTCAAAGCTTCGGCGTTCACCGCCGTCCCGCTCGACCAATTTCCCCCGAGCGTCGCCTGCAGGAACGCTTTGTCCCACGGGTTGAACCCGGACGGCGACGTCCCTGCCGGCTTGCCGGCCCACGCGCCTTTATCCATAATCGACCAGTACGAGATCGGCGGCGCCGGCCGCTCGTCCGGCAAGCCCAGATCGTGCGCGTATTCGTGCGCGAGAATGCCGGGAGCGACCGCCTCGTCCACGACCATGTAGTTGAACGCCTTCATCGTCGAGCCGGGAATCGGGTCGAAGTTCAGCATGCTCCATCTCCGGGCCCACAGGGCATCCGTGCCGATCAGACCGCCCCCCGTCTCTTCCCCGAGACCGGAGTGAATGACGTATAGATGGTCGATCACGCCGTCGGGCTCGTCGTAGATGCCGTCCTTGTCTAAATCGTACCGGTCCTCGACGTCAAACTGCGTCAGATCGACGGTCGGATCTTGTGCGGCCGCTTCCAAAGCTTCCTTGACAAGCTCGATGTAACGCTGCTGCGTCTCGGTGTTGGCCCCGTAATAGGAGGCCGATTTTTTGGCTTTGTACCAGCCGCCGACCTGGCCGGTCAGCGTGTAGCTTCCGCCGGACTGTTCCTCATAATATTGCCGAACGGATTGCAAGGCTTCGCCGTTTGGACCCGTATAACCGTTCGGGCTGAAAATCATGTTCTCATAGTGCTGATTCGAGTAGTCCGGGTAATAGTGGCTCGTTTCCTCCGGCTTGAGGCTGTTGTGGTAATAGTCGGGAAATTCGATCAGCAGCACGAGCAGCTTCGCTTCGCGCACCGGGCCGTTCCACGGCTCCGGCGTCGCCGGACTTACTCCGCCCCCCGTCAAGCCGTTTTTCCCGAACTGTCCGGGCGGGCCGTACACGGACGCCGTTAGCGACCGCATCTCCGCCATTTTGCGGACGCCCTCCGCGAACCGGTTTTGCTCCCGGATCGCCATTTCCTCCTGTACGGGCGATTCCGCCTCGAATCCGGCGGCATGCATCCCAACCTCCGTCTGCCGCGTCAAACCGCCTAACCCCGCATCTGAAGTAAAGGCCGGTTCCGGTTTGGCTCCGGCACCGCTCCCGCCGTTCGCAAGCACTCCCGCCGGAACGCAAAGCGAAACGCCGAGTACGGCCGCGGCCCAAAGCGCCGTCAATTTCCTTCGTTTCACCATCATCACTCCCCATATTCATCTAGCGACGCCTGCTTGTTCTCCACCGCCTATCCGCATGGCGAACGGCCGTCCGTGCTCCCCTCCTTTCCGCCTTGTCCGTTTTCGCCTCTGCTTCCAGCGTAATGGAAGCGATGACCCGCGTATATATCCGGTTCTTTCCGGACATATCCGGTTGTTGCCGGACCGGGCCTCCGAACGAAGACACACGAAAAACCGCGCATGCGTTTGCATGCGCGGTTTTTCGCATCATATCCGGTTTCGGGCCCTCTCAATACGAGCGGATTACTTTTCGCACCGCCATGGCGATATCGTGCATGGCCCGTTCGTCCGAGAGCAGCAAGTTTTGGGTGAGCCAGACGCTTTCGTTGGCGCAAAGCCGCTCGCAGATCGGACAATCGTAGATGCGCTCCTCGCCCGTCCACTCCTTTGTCGCCCGAATAACGGCTTCATTGCGGTTCAACGGCACATACCCGCCATAGAGCGGCACGCCTTCCGCCATCACCTTTTTACAAAAATCGTCCTTGTCGACCCGCTCGGCCAACTCCGGCGCGAGCTTGAATATATACAGATGGTACGCGTGCCTCGTCATGCGCGGATCGCGCCTGAGCAGCCGGACGCCTTCGATTTCGCCGAGCAGCTCGTCGAGCAGCGCCGCATTCGCCTCGCGCCTGCGCATTTGCTCCTCGAGACGGGTCAGCTGCGCAAGGGCCACAGCGGCCTGCAGCTCCGTCATCCGGTAATTTTGTCCGATTTTTTCGTGTTGGTACCATGCGCCGTTCGGCACGCGTCCGACATTGCAGACCGACCACGCGTTGCTCCAATACCGCTCGTCGTTGGTCGTGATCATGCCTCCTTCACCGGACGTCAAGTTTTTGCTGGACTGCAGGCTGAACGTGCCCAAATCCCCGATGGAGCCGACTCCTTTGCCCTCCCACCTGGCGCCGACAGCCTGCGCCGCATCCTCGATCAACACGAGACCGTGCCGATCGGCGATTTCCTTCAAGCGGGTCATATTCGCCGGCGCTCCGGCTACATGGACGGCAATGATGGCCTTCGTCCTCGGGCCGACGCGTTCCTCCGCTTTGGCGGGATCGATCAGCATCGTATCCTCCTCGATGTCGGCGAAAACGGGTATGACGCCGTAAGCCAATGCCGCAGACGCGGTCGCGATGAACGTGTACGGCGGGACGATGACTTCGTCGCCGGGTTTGACGCCGGCCGCTTGCAGCGCCACCGTGATCGCCACGGTGCCGTTGACGACGCTGATCGCGCGGGAAGCATCCTGCATGGCGGCGAATTTCCGTTCCAGCTCGGGAAGCTTCGGCTGGTAAGCGGCGTTTTTGACCGCGCCGGAACCGCCCCATTTGCCCGACGCGATGACCTCCTTGAGCAATTGCACTTCCAAATCCCCGAAAATCGGCCACTCGGCGAAGCCGCCCGTTCTTACGGGAGTGCCGCCGTCTATCGCCAGTTTTTCCATAAGGCTTCCTTTCTCCTCTCGCTTGCGCCGGATTCGTGTTCATCGTAACGGAAACGCCCTGCGGGAACGTGCTATTTCTTTCCCTGCTGTTGCCGAATTTTTACGAATATCCCTTTAACGGGGTTCGCGTTCGCCTCCATTGCGAACGATTCAGGATAAAACGAGCGGCACCGGCTTTCCGGTCCGCGACGATTCGTACGCCGCGACCGCGACCGCCGCCGATCGCAGCCCGTCTTCGCCCGTGACGGCTACGTTCCTCCCTTCCTTCACCGCCTCGACGAACTCACCGATCATGAACCGCTCCATGCCGTCCCCCCAATAGCTCCACTCGGCTCGCGGCTTGTCGTTGCGGTATACTTCGTTCCGCTGGGCGAACGCATTCAGTTCGATGGCGCCATCCGTGCCGATGACGTGCATCGCGACGTCGGCGCTACCGGGATAGCTCGGCACCCGCGACCAGCTCGGATCCAATACGCCGATGACGCCGTCCGCGTATCGGACGTGAATCATGGCCGCGTCCTCGACATCCAGCTCGCGGTGAAACAGCGTCCCCGCCTCGGCGTACACTTCGACGGGGACGGAGCCCGTAAACCAATTCATCAGGTCCATCAGATGAACCGTGTGATCCATGATCGCGCCGCCGCCGGAAAGCGCGCGGTCGACGAACCATCGGCCCGACATGCGGCCGCGGTTCGTCCCTTTGATCGCCAGCAGCCGGCCGATTTCCCCGCGGTCGACCGCCGTCTTCGCCTCGGCGACGGCCGGCAAGTAGCGGCACGGATACGCGGTCATAAGCTGCACGCCGCTGTCGCGGCAAGCCGCGATCATCGCCCGCATGTCCGCGATCGTGGTGGCGAGCGGCTTCTCGCACAGCACATGCTTGCCGGCCGCGGCCGCGTCGAGCGCCAGCGGGGCGTGCCGCGCATTCTCCGAACAGATGACGACGGCATCCACATCGGCGGCGAGCAGTTCGGCGTGATTGCCGTAGAAGGTCAGACCGTAGCGGTCCGTCACCGACTGCACGCGTTCCCGCGACTCGTCGTACACGCCGGTTACGACGACGTCCGACCGGTTCATCAGCTCGTTCAGAAACGTAAACGCATGGGAATGCGCGAAGCTGATCATGCCGATTTTCACTTTGTCCTTCATTCGCGTTCCTCCTTGCACAGCGGATTAACCGCTCGCCAGCCGCACCGGCATGCCCGTCCGGGCGGAGCGCGCGACCGCCGAGGCGAGCTCCACCGCCTTGACGGCGTCCTCCGCCGTCATAACGGGCTCGCAGCGGTCGCGGATACAGGCGATCGCATGCTCGAGCGCCGACTGCCGGGTCGGCTTCGCCACCGGTCCCGGCGGCATGGCGGCGCTGTCGTCCGCATCCGGCTTCGCGGCCGTATCGTCGTTGCCGGCTTCGTCCGATTTGCGCAATCCCGCCTTGCGTACGACGAGCGACCGGGACGCCCGGCTGTCGGCCCGCAGCAGACCGTTCGAGCCGGCCAGCTCCGCCTCGGTCCCGGACGGCCCCGGATAACCGAGCACCGTCTCCAAATTGACGATCGCTCCGCCGCACAGCCGCAGCGTGGCCGTCATATAGTGCAGGCGGTCCGTCCGCCTGTCCGCGGCGAAGACGGTTTTCACGTCCCCGAGCGTCCACCGGACGAAATCGAGGTCATGGAGCATATGGTCGAAGACGAGGTCCGTGCCGGCGGCGCGCGAATCGCTCCCTGCCACTCGCTTCAAATGGCCGACGCCGATCGCGCCGATCGCGCCGGATACGGCGTGGCGGCGCAAATTCGCATATTCGGGCGAAAAGCGCAGCGGATGCTCGACGAACAGCTTCACGCCGCACCGTTCGCACGCATCCGCGATTCGCCGCGCCTCCTCCGGATCGAACGACAGCGGCTTCCCGCAAACGACATGCAATCCCCGTTCCGCCGCACGCCGCACGTACGGTTCGCGCAACCGTGCCGGAATCGCCAGGCATACGACGTCCGCGCGTCCGGACGCGAGCAGGTCGTCATACGAACGATACGGAGCCGCCCCGTACTTTGCCGCCGCCATCTCCGGCGGTTCGTCAAGATCGCAGACGGCGGCCAAGCGGACTCCCGCGATGCGGGACAGCGTTTCCGCATAGGAAAGGCCGACCGGCCCGAGGCCGACAATGGCCGCATTCATACGCTCCCCTCCCCCGATTGCGGACGGATCATGTCCGCGAGCGCCGCCCTGAAGTCACGGTCCGACGCCGGGTCGAGCCTGGACGGCATATGGAAATAATACGTGGACAAATCGGACTCGTATCCTCGGTACGGATGCTGCTCCGCGGTAGGCACGTAGCCGATCATCCCGTTCGTATAGGCCACCGGAAGCACATTCCCCGCGGACAACCGCTTCATGTACAGCCCATAGTCGACGACCACCTCCGCGTTCATCGTCAAGAGCGTTAAACCGTCGGCCACATCGAGCCGCGTCATCTCCATGCCGAGCGCCGCAGGCCGTTCGTCGTACCGTTCGAGCATGTACGAGGCCCATTCGTCATAAGGCGGCTCTCCCGCGGCCGCAACGGCGGCCAGCCGCTCCCGGTCCGGCAGCGGGAGCAGCTTGAGCGGCACCGTCCGGTATAGGCCGCGCAGCGCGCACGATGCAAGCGGCTTCATCGACGACGCCAGCACGTCCGATACCGTATCGGCGAGCTTCTCGCCGAAATACGCCATCTTCTCGCGATCCGTCGCCGCCTCGGAGGGGGCGGACGATTTGGAAATGGCGATGTCGCCGCAGCAGCCTTGCAAATATAGACATACCGAACCTTCGTGTTCCCGCTCCAACCGTTCCGTCGCATAGCCGGCGAATTCGGCCGACACCTCGTTTTCGGTCGATGTGATCGGATGGCAGGCGTAATGGACGATCAGCGCCTTCGTCCGCCCGTCTTCGGTCCGGAACCGGACGACGTTCACTTCCGGGTCCATCGGCCCGTTGGGATTCGGCCCGCCGTACACCTTGCCGTCGGCATACCGTCTGCGCTGCACGCCAATGCGGCTTTCCCCCGTCCCGCGTTCGATCGAGACCGGCTCGAGATTGCCCGCCGCTGAGTCGATCGCTTCCAGCAGCCGTTCTTCCAAAAAAGCCACGTAGGCGGAATTCGCCCTGCCGAGCATCCGGTGGAACGTACTGCACGTCTGCGGGCCGGAATGGCTGTGGGTCGCGTTCAGCACGATACGTTCGGGACCGAGCCCCCACCGCGCCTTCAACCGTTCGCGGATGCCCGCCATCCGGTCCGATCCCCACCAGATCAGGTCGGCGGCCGCGACGACCGCCTGGCGGACGGTCCCGTCCGCGTCCTTCTGTCGAAAAAACAGCACTTTGACGTAAATATCGCTCTCGATCCGCTCGAACGGCTTGTTGCCGCGAACGGCAAACCCGGCGAGCGGCACCGGCTCGGTCGGCGTAATATCCGCTTTTGCGGCGCCCACATACAGTTTCATGGCAATCACCTACTCTTTCAGCGAGCCAAGCATCGCGCCTTTGACGAAATGCTTCTGGATAAACGGATATACGAACAATATCGGGACAGTCGCTACCAAAATGATGCCCGCCTTCAGCTGTTCCGGCGTCGCCGGCACCGCAATCTCCGCTGCGCCTCCGGCTACGTCGACCGCGGTAGCGGCGCCGTTTTCCACGATCAGACTGCGGAGCACGACCTGGAGCGGGTACAAATCCTTGTTCCGGATGTAGATGATGGCGCCGAAGTACGAATTCCACAGCCCGACCACATGAAACAGACTGAGCGTGGCGATGACCGGCGCAGACAGCGGAAGCGCGATTTTGGCGTATACGGAACATTCGCCGCTGCCGTCGATTTTGGCGGCGTCGAACAGCTCCGACGAAATCCCTTGAAAAAACGTTTTCATGATTATGACCGAAAACGCGCTCAAAGCGCCGGGAATCATAAGCGCCCACAGCGTATTTTCCAACCCGAGCGAGCGGACGAGCATATAGTTCGGTATGAGCGGCGACGTAAACACAAGGGTGACGAGAACTCCCTGCAGCACCCATTTGCGCATCGGCATGTTGGGCCGGGACAGCGCGTACGAGAACGAGGTCGTAAACGCCAAAAATATGAGCGTCCCCATCGCGCATAAATAAACCGAGATGCCGAACGATCGCCACAACCGGTCCAACGACAAAATTTCCTTGTAGGCGACAAGGCTGAACCCTTTCGGCCACAGACCGACCAGCTTGGCATTCGCGTAGACCGGATCGCTTAGCGAAACCGCGAGCAAATGAATCATCGGGGCGACCATCGTGAAGCATGCAAGGACCAAAATCGTTCCGTTCCATAACGGAAACCAGCGATCCGTTCGATATGCCGGCATATCGCAGGCTCCTTTCTAGTAGATGCTTTCGCCTGTCGTTTTTTTGCTGACCGCATTCAGGACGACGATGAGCAGCAGCCCGACGAGCGCCTGGAATATGCCGATCGCCGTCGTATAGCTGAACTGGGCGCCCAGCAGGCCGACCCGGTACACGTACGTATCGATCACCTCCGCCGCCTCGCGGTTGACCGGATTGATGAACACGAGCACCTGCTCCGCGTTGGCCTCCAGCACCCCGCCGATCCGGAGCAGGAACAGCACGACGATCGTGGGCACGAGCGACGGCAGCGTAATGTGCCGCATTTGCCGCAGCCGGCTCGCGCCGTCGACCCTAGCCGCCTCGTACAGGTTCGGGTTGACGCCGGCGAGCGCCGCCAAATACAAAATCGTCCCCCAGCCCACTTCCTTCCAGATCGAAATGAAAACAAGAACGGGCCGGAAATATCCCGGCTCCGTCAAAAACTGCTGAGGGTTCATCCCGAACGACGCCAGCGTCATGTTGACGATGCCCGTAGCCGAAAGCAAATTCAGAAAGATGCCTCCCACGATGATCCAGGACAAAAAGTGCGGCAAATAGAGCAGCGTTTGCACCGGCCGCTTGAACCACATGCTTCGGACCTCATTCAGCAGCAGGGCGAGGACGAGCGGCGCGGGGAACCCGAATACGATCGAATAGAAGCTGAGCAGCAGCGTATTGCGCAATATTTGGTAAAACTCGGGGTATTGGAACATCGTCGCGAAATGTTTGAAACCGACCCAGTCGCTGCCGAAAAAGCCTTTGAACATGTTGAAATCCTGAAACGCCATGACGTTGCCAAGCAGCGGGACGTACTTGAAGACGACAAAATGCAGAATGCCGGGCAAGGCGATCAGAAGGAGGGAAATCTTTTCAACGGTCAGCCTTTTCCGAGCCATGGATGCGTCTCCCCCTTCCGGTTCCGGTTATTTTTTGTGAAAATCGGCATACCATTTGGTCGCTTCCTTGATCGCTTCGTCGCCGCCCCGGCGCTTCCACTCTTTCACGAATCCGTCGAACGCCGCATCGAGCGGTTCTTTGCCGGTAATCGCCTTCGCGAACATATCCATGAACAGCGTTCCCGTCCCTACGCCGGGCACAAGCTCGGGCCTCGTCTGAAACGCTTTGAGGGCGGGCATGAACAGGCCGTCATGCTCGTAAATTTCCTCCTCGGCGATTTTTTTGCCGGCGAACAGCTTATCCTTGTTCGGCTCCAGCTCGAGGAGCTTCGGCGATACCGTTCCGAGATAGATCGGGTTGATCGAGTATTGGTAGAAGACCCACGGCATGTTGCCGTTGTCATCGTTTGCCGGGCTCGTCTTCGACCATTTGATGCCGCCGGCTTCGACCGTGTAATTTTTGTCCTTGATCCCGTATGCGAAAAACGTTTGCGCCTCCTGCGAAGACCAAGCCCAGTCGAGAAACTTGATCGCTTCGGCCGCTTTTTTCGAGGAAGACGGGATGACCCAGACGTAGACGATCTGGTCGTTGCGCGGCGTCAACCCGTGCTTGCCGCCAGGGCCGACCGGTCCGTTGATCATGTCCAGCTTGACGTTCGGTTGGTTTACGAACTTTTCTTTCGGGTAGGACACGTTGTACGCCGTAAAGTCGTACATCCAGGAGCCGGCTTTGCCGTTCAGAATGCCTGCCACCCAATCGTCGAGCTTCGCGGTGAAAAAGTCCGGGTTGATGTACTTGTTGTCGTACATCGTCTTCCACCATTTGACCGCTTCCTTCATCTCCGGCTGAATGATGCCGGGCTGCAGCTGGCCGTCGCGGAACGTCCACTCGGCCGGATGGTAGCCGAACTCCTTGAAGAACACGTCGCTGTAGGAAAGCCCGTTGCGTACGTAAAAGCCGTACTCGTCGTTCGGATCCCCGTTCCCGTTCATATCCTGCGACTTGACCGCCTCGAAATATGTCGTCCATTCGTCGAGCGTTCGCGGCTGCTTCATCCCCAGTTTGTCCAGCCAATCTTGCCGGATGTACAGGACCCGCTGGGCCGGCAGCGGATTCGGATACGGGATGGCGTAAATTTTGCCGTTTTTGGATACCTTCGGGCTGTTCCATGCCGCCTGCGGCACGTTTTTCTTAATGTTCGGGCCGTACTTGTCGATCAAGGGGCCAAGCTCCGTAAAGATGCCGTTCTCTACCGCGCCGGGATGCATCTGGGCGTCGATATCCGTCGTGCGGATCAAATCGGCCAATTCTCCGGAAACGAACCGAAGGGTCAGCTGCTGCGTGAAATCGGTGTGGCCCAGAAACTCCCATTTGACGGTATAGCCCGACAGCCTGTTCAGCTCCTGGATGTAAGGATCGTTATCCTTTACTTGCTGGGCGTATTTCGCTCCCGCGTGCGAATTGAGTATGTGGAGCGAAACCGGCCCGCTGCCCCCGCCTTCGCCCGCTCCTTCTTTCGTCTCCCCGGAGCAGGCGGACAACGTCACGCCCGTGCCGACGGCAATGGCTGTGAAGGCGGCCAGAAAACGTTTTCGTTTCATACGGCAAGACCCCTTTCCGTTTCTGAAATGATCGGGAGGCGCTGGCGCCTCTGCGCTGACGATGACGGATTTTTTTCAGCATATCCGTTCGAGGGCGGGCAAACATGTCATTTTTTATTTGCCACCTGCATTGTTTTTGAAAAAAATATCCCCTCCCTGCGCGTATGCTCGCCGGCGGTTCGAGTATGGTACAATAAAGGCGATGCCCCGGTTCACACGATCTTGACGGAAAGGCGGAATTCCGATGTCTGGTATACCCGTTTACCAAGATTGTCTGGCACTCGGAAAGTTCGGCGACGGCCAACTACCGTTCTACATTCTGCACTTTTCGAAAATGAGGACGCAGCTGCACCATCACGATTTCGTCGAGCTGTTTCTGGTTGTCGGTGGAAGCGGTTTCGAAATCATCAACGGCTACCGGCACGTGCTGCGGCCGGGCACCGTCTCCTTCTTGCTGCCGCATCACATCCATTACATTCAGAGCCATCCGGATGCGCCGTTGGAAATTTACTCGTGCATGTTCGACATGAACATTTTGTTCCATTCGACCTGCGACCTTCCGATCGGCCACGATCTGCTTACATCCGGGCAGGATTTGCCGTCGCATTACGAGCTGAATGCGGAGCAGACAAAGGCACTGGAGCAAATTATGATCCGCCTGACGGAAGAGTACGATAGCGACAAATACGGCCGGGAATCGATCATCCGCGCGAAATTGATCGAGGCGCTCGTGCTCGTCGTACGCACCCATCGGGAGAAACGGAACCCGCCGGCCCCCACGGTACCCGGATCGAAGAACAACATTTGGGATATCGTCCGCTTTGTGCATATGCGGTATAACGAACCGATCACGCTCAATTCGCTGGCGCGGACCTTCAATTGGAGCCCGTCCTATATAAGCCGTTCGTTCAAGGAGCACGTCGGAGAGACGTTTATCAAATATTTGCATATGCTGCGCATCGTCAGGGCGGCCAGCCTGCTGTCCACGTCAACGATGAGCATTTCGGCCATATCGGCGGAGGTCGGGTTCGAGCATTTCCGGACATTTTTCCGCGTGTTCAAGGAAATCAAGGGCATGTCCCCGAAGGAGTACCGCCGGAAGCATCTGAAATCCCGCCCGTAACGGCGGTCCGGTCCGGAAGAAAGGCCGCTTTTTCGGCAATTCTCCCGTATCGAAAAAAAATCGCCGATATTAGCAGTCTTTTGAGACTCGTAAATGGAGGCGAAACGATGCCGAACGGCGATTTCGCAGCAAATAAGAGTCTCGAACGTCTTCTAATTTTCCAAAAAGTTCATTTTTAAAGAAAATAGCAGTCCCGAAGGACTGCTATTTTCATAATGCCGGACCGAGCGGAGCTTCAACTGCAACCGGCGTGGGGGGCAGCGGCTGATGCCGCGGCAGTTTGTCCCGCTTCTGTTAGTTTTCGTTTCCGTTCGACCGTCCCGCCTGACCGGGCGGGGTGCGGTTGACGGTAATCGTGTACGTTTTCGACGTGCCGTCCGGCGCCGTCACGACGATCGGAATCGTCAAGCTGCCGATCGGCAGCTTGATCTCGCCGGTCGGCCGGCCGCTTGCCGCCGGCTCGCCGTTCACCGTAACGGCGGCCCGCGCATCGGCGGCGGTCGGCACGATCGCGATTTTCGGCACGCCGGCGAACAGATCGACCGTATAGTCGGTCCGGTCCGGAGAGAACACCGGCGCCAGCTGCCCGGCCGACAAGGCGAGCGCGCCCAAATCGGGGTTCATCAGCCGCTTCACCGTGACGGTGTACGTTTTCGTCGCGCCGTTCTGGGCGGCGACCGTGACGGCGATCGGGTTGTCGCCCGTCTGCAGCGGAATGTCCGCCGACGGCTTGCCGCTGCGCACGGCGGCGCCGTTCACCGTAATGCCCGCGTATTGGTCCGCCGCCGTCGGCGTTACGCGGACCGCATAGACGTCGTGCGTCACCGTCGCCTCGTAGGCGGTCGTTTCCGGCGAAAACGCCGGGGCGATCGCCGCGCCGCCGACCGTCAGCGCGCTCAAGTCGGGGCTGCGCGACGGATTGACGATCAAGTAAGGCGCGTATCCGTCGTACACGCTGCCGCGTATGCGGACGAGCGTATTTTTCGTATTCGGGTCCATGATCCGGAACGTCGCGGTCCGATCGCCGTCCATCCGGGAGCGGACGAAGCCGGTAACATCCACGGCGTACCAGCCGGCGGAGCCGACCGCAACCGTTCCGACGGGAACCGAGCCCGCTTTCGGCCGGTTGTTCCAGTTGACGGTCGATTCGCTCCATGCCGCCGACGCGTAAGCGTCGATCGACAGCGTGACCGGCTTAGCCGTTTGTTCGTCCACGTAAAAGTACAGCTTCGCTTCCTGCACGTCCGCATCCAGGAAGCCGGAGAAGTCGGTCTTCAAGTAGGCGATCCGGTCTCCGCCCCCGGACGCGCCCGGGATGTCGACGACTTCGAGCAGCGGCTTGCCGCCGAAGTTTTCGAGCGGCCGCGTCTCGTATACGTACGCCGCTTCCGTAACCGGGAATACGTTCGTCGTCTCCCCGGCGCGAACGACGACGACCGTGTACGCCGCCACGGCGCCGCTTCGTTCCGTCACTTCGACGACGATCTCGTTGCGCCCGACCGCGAGCGGCACGACCGGCGAAGCCGAGCCGGAGACGACCGGAACGCCGTTCACCGTTATCGCCGCATCCGCGGACGCCGCCGTCGGCGTTACCGTAACGCCGCTCGTTTCGTTGTCGACGCCGGCGCTGTACATCATCCGGTACGGCGCGAATTCCGGTTCGAGCGCGACGCCGGAGACGGACAGTCCCGCAAGGCCTTCCCCGTCCGCGGGAAGCAACGTCGCCTCCGCCGGCCTGTCGTACGCCTTCGCCCAATAGTAGCCCGGAGCGTCGATGCTGCGCGCCATGAACCCGACCTGCCGGCCGGCCGGGATCGGCTCCGAGCTCGCCGTATAGACGCCGGCCGCCGTCGTCGGCGCCGTCACGTATTTGCCGCCGGAGTAGGTGAAGCGGCCGCCGACGTTCGCGGCTACCGCCGCGCCGGTCGCGTAATCGGCCACCTTCAGCGTCGCGGTGGCGCCGCTGCCGTTATAGGCGACCTTCATGCCGCTGACGACAAGCGGCTTCAGCGTCGTCGTCCCCGTTCGGGCCGACGTTTCCGCGGATGCGGGGCCGATATTGCCCCGGACGTCGACGGCCGCCACCTTGTAGTAATATGTCGTATCGGGCAGCAGGCCGGTATCCTGGAACGTCAAGCTTCTCGATTTCCCCGCCAAGTTGGCCGGACCGGGCGTAAAGCCGCTGACCGTGCCGCGGTATACCAAATATTGATCCACTTCGGTATTGTCGTACGCTCTGCCGTACCGGACCGTAATCTGCTTGTAATCGACCGTCTGCGCCGTCGGATTCGCGCTGACCGCGGTCGGCGGCGCGGTATCGGCCGGAGGCGTCCAAACCGTCGCCCCGGGGCCCCAATACGACGGCAGCGCCCGCAGCGAATCGTACTGGTGGACGGCGATTCCCCCGAACGACGCATGGCCCCCGAACGCGGCGTATACTTTGTCCAGCTCCTGCTCCATCGCCGTCCGTCCTTTTTGCCGGAACGTGACGTCGTACGGATCGGCGGTGTTCGCCACGTCGATCGTCTCCACGCCGATGACGACCGAGTTCGGCTTGCCGATCGAATCCGCGTATTCAATCTCGCCGCGGGCGCTGGCGATCAGCCCGTTCGAGCCGTCCGCCGTATCCCGGTAATCCATGATCGAAATGTAATCGGCGACGTCCTGAATATGCTCGGACAGCGGCTTAACCGCGCCGTTCCAATCGATGCCGGCGGCATCGACGGACGTGTCGTACCATCGCGGAATCGCCGGACCGATCGCAAGACCGACTTCGGCCGCATTTCGCCTTTGGATCATTTTCGCGAGCAAGTCCAAGTACTGCTTCTGCAAAAAGCGGTCCGGGCTTTTGAAATCCGGCGAAATGTACGGCTCGATGTCGACGTTGACGCCGTCGAACCGGGCGTCCGCGGGCGAAGCGAGATTGTAGTTGATCACCTTCTCGACCTGCCGGATCGCCTTGTCGTGATACTGGGCGTACGCCCCCAAATACGGCGGCGTCGTGCCTCCGGCGATCAGGGCGTGCACCTGGAAGCCGTTCCGGTGCGCCCAAGCGACGAAATCGCGCGCTTTCCCCGGCTCCTGCTCCAAAATGTCGACGCCGCTAAATCCGCCGACCGCGAGGTAAAGCGTCGTGATCGGGTCCGATCCGAACGTGGCGGTGTCTTTGGCGAACGCGTCCAGCACCGTCCGCGACCCCGGATTCAGAAACAGATTGTAGGCGGCCGGTTCCCAAATCCACATCGCCCGGTCCTGCTTCCGGACGGCGACCGGCTCGTTTTCGCCCGAGCCCGTTATCGCGTACGTCGTCATGCTGTACCCGGTTTTCCCCGTCGTGTCGGTCGCCTTCGCCTCGATCGAGGTCGTTTTGTCGCCGAGTCCCGAGCTGTCCCAGAGCAGCTCGTAGTACGCGCCGTTTTTCGCCGCCGTCTGCCAAGGCCCGCCGCCGATCCGCACCTGCACGCTTCCGAGCGGGTTCGCCGCATAAACCGCCACCTGGACGGCAACGCTGCCGCTTACCGCGGAGCCGTCGGCCGGACTCGCGATCGCCACCTGCGGCACCTGGACCGGATCGTGATCGACCCGCAGCCTGACCGGGGCCGACCAGACGCCCGATCGCGTCGCCACGTCCGTTCCTTTCGCCCGCAGCTCGATTTCGCCGCCGTATTGGCCGGCGTTCAGGTCGTACGTCCACGTCCCCTTATAGTCCGCGTCCGGGTCGTCGGCCGCGACGTCCGCCTGCTTCGCCCCGTTGATGACGAGCTTGATGTCGGTCGCGCCGTCGAACGTTCCGGAGATGCGCACCGTCTGCGCGGGCACGGTCGTCCCGTCCGCCGGCGAATCGATCGTTACGGCCGAGGCGGCGCGGGCGGGGGCCGGCGCGATCCAGACGCCGGCGCCCGCGACGAGCGCGCAGAGCAGCCCGAGAGCGGCCGCGCGGGGAAGCTTGAACCGGGAGTTGAGCATGACTACTTCGCTCCTTCTTCGATTTGGAATGGGGTCGCTTCGCTTCCGGCGCTCGGCCCTTTATTTGGCCATCTGCGCCTCGATATCTTTGTTCGTTTTCTCTTCCTGCTCGCGAAGCGCCGTGTTGACGTCCTTCTCCTTGAGCAGAACGGCGTTGTACGCGTTGTTCAAGTTGTTGAAGGCGATATTTTGGTATTTGCTGACCGGAGCGGCCGGAGCGAACTGCTTCGGCAAAAACGACTGCGTGTTTTTGTTTTTCATGAACGGAATGTCCGCGCCGTACGACTTCATCGCCTCGCGGCTTTTCAATACCGGGAAAATGCCGTTTTTGGCCAAATGCGTCTGGAATTCGTCCGTCGTCAAATACGCGATGACGGAAAACGCGTCGTCCTTATGCTTGCTCGCATTGTTGATATAGAAGTAGGTCGGGTACGACTGCGGCCCGACGTTCGGCTGCTCCTTGTAGACCGGGTACGAGACGACGTCCCAGTTCAGCCCTTCCTTGAAGCGGACCGAGCCGAGCGTGCTGAGCGCGAGAAACATCGCCGTCGTCTGGTCTTTGTCGAACGATTGGATCTGCTTCGTATAGCCGACCGTGTCTTTGTTCACTTCGTTATGCTGGATTTCGTAAAATTTCGTGAGCGTCTCGAACACGTTTTTGAACGATTCGTTCGTAAACGCCGCCTTGTTCGTTTTCGTATCGACGTACGGGACCGACCTCGCGTTCAGCAGCGACGTATGGGAGAACGAAAGGCCGAGCCCTTTGTACGTCACCGATCCGTCGGTGCGCGACATTTTTTTGGCCAGCTCGTACGTATCCTCCCACGTCATGCCGTCCTTCGGGTACGGGACGCCGAACTTGTCGAACAAATCTTTGTTGTAGTAAAGCGCCAGCGTCGTCGTGAAGACCGGAAGCCCGTATATGCCGCCGTTCGCGATTTGCTTTTGGATGTCGAGCGTCACCGGCTCGAGGACGGACGTGTCGTAACCGTTTTTCTTGATCAGGTCGGATATGTCGTATTCCATCTTGTAGTTCAGCAGCGTCTCCGACGTTTGGCCGATCGAGTTGAACAATATGTCGATCGGCTGGCCGGTCGTAATGAGCTTATCGAGCGACGTATCTTTGGTCAGCGCGATAAATTTCGGCGTCACGTGCGGAAACTTCGCTTTGATTTTGTCGCCGAACGTTTTGTTGAAACCGTTTTCATCGAAGTCCCCGGAAGTCGAATAAAACACAAGCTCGACCGGTTCCCGCTTTGCGTCTAGCTTCGTTCCCCCCGGCTGCGCGGCGTTTCCTCCGGCCGTCTCTTGCGGCTTGGAGCCGCAGCCCGCCAATGCGGCGCCGAAAACTAACGCGGCGGCGGCGGCAAGCAGTGCACGTTTTTGACTCATGGTCGTCCGTTCTCCCCTTTTTCGCTATCGATCGAATTCATTCGTTATCGTATCAAAATTGTTTTATACTGGGTATGAACGATGTGCTGATAAGATGAACGATTTGATGATCGAACCGGGAGTGAGCGGAATTGACACCAAGCGATCGCGGCAAGCCGCAGTCGGAAGTGCTTCACGCGGACTACGCCTACCACTATAAACCGTATCAAACGGCGAAACGGATGCTCAACTACTACTATTTCCGGCTTCAGGTCGAAGGCGGATGCATGGCGTTTGTCGGCGGCCAAACCGTTCCGGTCGGTCCGGGCGATTTGCTGCTGTACCGGCCCGGCGACGTCGCCTTCTTTCAATTCGTTCGTCCCCCCGGGCAGCCGGCCGGCAAATCGCTTCTGAGCGGCAATTATTACATGTCGTGCCGCGGGGCGTGGCTCGACGAATGGTGGGCCCGGACGCCCGTCCCCCAGCGGATGAAAATTCCGCTGAGCGACAGCCTGCTGGCCGTTTTCAAGGAAATCGTCCAGGAGCACCGGAGGGCGATGCCGCACAAGGCGGAAATTTCCGACTATCTTCTGCGCGTGCTGTGCCGCATGATCGAACGGTCGGTCCCGGACGCGAACCGACAGGACGACAACCCGTCGCAGCTCGTCGGACGGATGAAGCAGTATATTACGGAAAACGCGACTTCCCCTTTCCGGCTCGAAGACGTGGCGAATTATGCGGGCATCAGCGTCCCTTACGCGGTCGCCCTGTTCAAGGCGGCATGCAATCAGACGATCATGCAGTACGCGAAGGAGGTGCGGCTGTCGATCGCCTGCGACCGGATCAAATTTACGGTGACGAACTTGGAGCGGATCGCCGAATCGACGGGGTTCGGCAGCTATACGTATTTTCACCGGGTGTTCCGCGCGAAGTTCGGCATGTCGCCGAAGCAGTACCGCGAGCGGCATTAACGGCGGCGGCCGGACCGCCCTTTACTTCCGCCGGGGCATGCTCGAAGGGCGGCGAACCGGACTCGCGTATTTCATCCGCTGCGCGGCCGAATCGTACCTGAAGCCGGGTTCGTAGAGGAACGGTTCGTTTCCAAACTCCCCATCGCATCGGGATATTCAAACTACCGGTAAAACGTCCCGTTATTTTGCCAGCCTCCCCTTTTCCGGCCGCATTAGCGGGAAAACCTCACGATAGTTTTCGCCGAATCGCGCTTTTTGCCGCTGTGCTGCCGCTTTACCGGGAAGAGTTTTTCCCGTTCGTCCGAACCAACCGCTATTTCGAGACGAAATAGCGGGACGTATTCCGGTTATCTTCCGGATGCCGGGCATGGCCAAGTAACCGCCGGATACAAATGTCAGGCCCTTCCGCTGTTACCGCCCCATCCGCGGCAAAACCACGATTCGCCGCTCGGGAACCGCGATGTCATTTTTTCAAAACGAGCGGCTCCATCTCCCGCAGCGTGGTACGCCCCCATTGCTCCATAAGCCGGCAATAACTTTCCGCGTCGTGCATCTGCGCGTCCACATCGGCGATCGTCATCGTCCAGGCCACCTTGGGAAGAGGCGGCGCATCCGCCGGCCTTCGAATTCCCTTGTCGCGTCCCGGTCCTTGGGCTGCATCCCGGCGAATCATCTCCGTCGTGAAGCCTTCCTCCAAATATTTTCGCAGCGCGGCTTGGGCCCAGACATACAATTCATCGCTGTAGCCCTCATGCTGTACCATGTAGCAGGCAACGGTGAGAAAATGAACCCGACCGTAACCGGGATCGGCGAACTCGAGTGCCAGAAATTCGCCGAAAATCGATTCGCACGTTTTCTCCCCGGTATGAACGGCGCCGCACTTTGTACACATTTGCTGCATCAATATCACCTCCTGTCGCATTTCATCATAGTCTTGATGGAGACGAACTCCGATTTTTGCCTACCTGCGCAACGCTCCCCCATGCCGGCTTGATCCACTGCCGTCCTTCTACTTCCTTTCCATTTCAAGGATGTCCCGCCAAGGGAGGGATAACGCCGACGCAATTTCAATACCGGTCGTTTCTAAATATCGTTGGACCGTATGATATCCCGCTTCGAAGCCCGCAAGGTGAGGAATTCCGAAAGTCGGATGCCCCTGTGCGGCAAGGAGCGGATCGCCGTAAAGATAGGCGGCGACAATGTTCGCTTCCGTACGTTCCGAATGTGCAATGATCAGTTCGCAAGCATATTGGAGTTCCTCCCGCGTCAATGGAACAACATCCGGAGACCGGAAGCTGCCTGCCTGGATTCGGGTTCCGTAAATGTTGATCGGAACGTCGTCATAGCTTGTCTTGCCGTAATAGCCTGCAAGTTCGGCAAGCGTTTCTCCCCAGTCGTCCGGAGGCATAAAATGAATCAACGCCGGGAATTCCGCATCCGAAAAAACGGTATGTATAAAAGCTGCGGCTAAGCCTTCCATAACAACAGCTTCACCAAGCGAGATCGCGGAATCTTCGTTTCGGGCCGTTCGCCGAATTCCATGGATGAAGCTCCTTGCGAGAATATAACCCAGACGACGGAGATTCCCCGCCGAGGGCCATATACGAACAAACAAATAACCCGGTGCCCGTCCATAACAGCTTATACCCGAACCGTTCATCATCAAAGTTCCGTTTGCACAATCCGCCGGAACAATGGCGACAACGAGACGATCCGGCAAAAGACGAGAAGGAACGGCTTTCGCCAATATCTCCAACGTTTTCGCGATCCGATCGGCGAGTTGTCGCCGTTCCGATTCGTCAAAACTCCATTCCGTCGCTTCCAAGCTCCTGGTCGGGTTAAACAATCCGTATTGCTGCTGGGCTTCCAAAATATCGATGCCGTCGCTTCTTACGGCGGACAACATATCGAAATCCTGAAATCCATGCCGTCCTTTTGCATTCCTTACCAAAGAAATGAAGCCTTGCTCGCTTTCGGCCCATTCCAAGAATCGCGGTAACAGTTCTTCGGCTTTGAACCGTTTCGTAAAGGCATCGTACAGAATCGGCAATGTATTGTGAACAATGATTTGCATATGTTTCCCTCGCGTGCGGAAGTGATCTATCCCTATTGTAAGCTTAATCCCCCCGATTGAAATAGTATAAGGGTTAACGCTGCGTTAAAGTCAATTGTCGTTTTCGGATACGGAGTCGAATGGAAGGCATAAACAGAAACGGCAGTCCGGCGCCTCCAATCGGGTCCCGAACTGCCGTATGTACCGCCATTTTACAACAGACTAAACTCCCATCGGAATCGCAAACATCTCCGGCGCCGCGGAATACGATACGATCAGCTCGTCGCCCGGCATCAGGCCGTACAAGTTGTTGACCGGAAGTCCGGATGTGCCGCCGCCCACGACCGTCTGGTCTCCCCCGCGCCTAAACTGCACCTGCGTCACGGTTCCGCCGCGCACGGCCACTTGCTGGAGATGGCCGGCGTTGTTCGTGTACGCAAACGGCGAGGCTCCGACCGGTATTTCGACTCTAGGCTTAGGGACGGTCATAAACCGGTTCGTATCGTGATCGTAAATATCGCGGATCGTCGAATCGTCTCCGCTGTCGTACACCCCGCCCGCCGACGTGTTCCAATAGTTGACGGTCAGCTTCTCGATCAGCGTGCGGCGGGCGCCCGCGTCGGTTTGAATGCGCTCATGGAGCCCTCCGCTCACCTCGGCATTCAGCGAGCCGACGGCAAAATGCAGCTTTTTCGCCGAATAACAATTGATCAGCTTCGTGAACTGGCCTTGATCCATCACGTCGTCGGTTCCGTTTCCCTCGAAGCCGAGTCCGGAAAACGAATTAAATCTGCATCCCGGCGCTATGACGACACCGTGGATGCCTATCGCTTCCGAGGTGCCGCCGACGAAAGTATTCTGGTCTCCGTCCGCAATCCGGATGCCGATCCCGGTCAGCCCTTCGATAATCGGGTTGATGAACGTATTGCAGGTCGAGCGCAGGTTGCGCGACGGCGATTTGCCGATATGAATGCCCGTATACGGCTTGCTTGTCATCGGCTGTTCGTTAACCGAGCAGGTAACGCTCTCGAACACGCCGGCCACCGTCCAGAGCAGCTTTAGCGCCGTGCCCGTCGACGAGCTCGCTTCGCGCAGGTTCACGTTCCGAACGACCAGATGCGAGGCGTTCTCCGTATACAATAAATCGGTGATCGCCGGGTTGCCTTCGATCGTCAAATTCTCTACCGTAATCCCGTATATGACCTGCGGACCGAACGGACTGCCGTCCACGACAAAGGCTCTTCCCGAGCCGGTATACTTCAAAACCGTATCATGCTTGCCCGCTCCTCTCACCGACAAGTAGGAGTACCCCCAGTTCGGGCTGGCCGATGTTGCGCACACGCCCTTAGGCAGTACAATCGATCTTCGGCCGCTGGATACCGCGTACGCAATGGCCTTGGCCAGCGGTACTCCATTATCGGTCGAACCGTCCATGATCGCCCCGAACCAGGCCGGGTTGACCGCGCCTCCCGCCACCCTCAGCCAGCAGCCCGACCCGGACGGGCTCGTTTCGCCCGTTCCCGCAAGAAAAGCGGGCAAATTTGCCACGGTCCCGTTCCACGGAACAGTGGGGCTGATGACGACTCCGCCGTTATGGCCCGACTTGGGCTCGGACGCCTTCCACACGAACTCCCCTCCGCCGTTCGAGTCCATCGGCATAGACAGGGCGGAAACGCCGCCGGGATGCGACGCGAAGACGGATAATACCCGGACGATCTGTCCGTCAGGCATTGAAGCGGTATTCAGGGCCAGCAGATCCGTAACGGAAGGAACGGAGATCACGCAGTCGTCGCCGCCTTTCGCCTGTGCGGAATACTCGCCGGAAATTCCGGCGGCTGCGATCGATACGCCGGCCGCCCCCATCGCCGCCAGCAGCTTTCTGCGGCTTAACGGGCGCTTCGGGCTGTCCGAACTGCCCGGTCCTTCCATGCTTGAACGATCCATACCTTTTCCCTCCCGGATTGATTACTTATAGGGTCGGTGTATCCGGTCCGCGTGGTCCCGTATGCCGTCGCTATTTTGCCGTTATTTGCTCCGGACCTTCCGCTTGATTCACCGGATCCGCCATTCGGCGCTTACTCCGGCACGTCTTCCAGTACGGCCATCGCATGCAGCTCCAGCACCGGAATCGTAAATACGATGCCGTCCCCCTCTTCGGCGAAAGGAAGCGGCTCCAGCTGCGGAGCCAAATAAAGTCGTTCAGGCTTGGCCCGGATGCGTACCGTAATGTTGTGAAGCGGCCATATTTCCTCGATGAACGTTTTCGAGCCCGCCGCCTTCTCCTCTCGAACCTGTACGAGATGAACGATCCAACGCGAAGCCTGTCGCATCAGATTGACCTCCACGCCGATCGGCGCATCGACCTCGATCAGCGGATTCGGACGAAGCAGCTTGTAGCCGTCCATATAAATCCGGCGCAGCCACGGAGAGCCGGTTTTCCAGTACGAAGCCTCGATCGGCGCGGCTATATACAGGCATGCGCCTTTGCCGTAACGATGCAGCGTGATCGCCGGATCGTCGGTACGGATCGCCGGATGGGCATGCTGATGGTAGACGTGCCGATGCGTTTTCGTTTCCATGGCCGGCTCCATAAAGACGGACAGCACCCTTGCGCCCGCGGACGGCTGCACCCGCAGCACCGGAGAGTTCGTCCCTTTCACAAGCACCGGCATATCCGGGACGCTGCCAAACGCTTCCTTGGCGAAATCGGCCATATAATTCACGCTGTATCTCGAGTTGTCCTCGAAATCTGCGCCAAACACGTCCGCCAGCCCGAAATTCGCTTTACGCATCCCCTCTTCGGAGTATAAGGACGTCCGGTACGTGGCGATCAATAAGCCGCCGCCGCGAACGAACTCGCGAACCGCCGTTTCGACCTCCGGCGACACGTACGCCTGATCCGGCAGCGCGAGAACGGCATATCCGCCAAGCTGCTTCACCAGATCGCGTTCCGACATGACATCGAAATGGACGTTCCCTTCGATCAGCATCCGGTTCATTCCGTTCAGCGCATCGTCCGCGTGATTCGGCAGCGAAGTGCTTTCGAGCATGCGCCGGTTATGAACGCCGTGCAGCACCGCCACGTCGGGGACGCTGGACGCTCCAAGCAGCCATTCCTCCCGCTCGCGGATAAAATCGTTCGCTTGCTTTATCGCGTCTACGACCGGCGGGGGAAGCGCTCCTTTGAGCGCGCCCGACGGGATCGGCACGTGGCCGAAGCTGATCGAGCCGCCCCCCGATATCGTTATGGCCGCAGCCGCCTTAAGCGTCGCCGCCGGAGCGAGCGTCCATTCCCCCCAGCTGCCCATCTCGCTCGGCATCATCAGTTCGAACGGCTTGCCCTTCGTCCGCTTCCACTTGGCGAGCAAGCTGCCGTACAAATAAATCGGCGGATGGAATTCGGAGGTTAAGTAATCCGCCAGCTCATCCGGCTCCATATGCGCAAACGCCAAGTCTCCGGCATGATTCCAGCCGATCTCCAGCTCCGGATTGAGCCTCTTCAGCCTCCCGGTAATAAACCGCAAAAAGTCGGCGCGAATATCCCGCTGAAACTGCTGCCATCTGCGCAGGTCGGCCGAGCCCGGCGGCGGCGAGACGGGCGGCGTTTGCCCGTACTTCTCCACATACCATTTGCGGCAGTAGTCGCAGTGGCAGGAGGACGGCCAGACGTACGTAATATCGAAGAAAAAGCCGTCCACCGCGTAGCGCCCGGCAATCTCCGACAGCTGCGCCGCCACGTAATCCCGGTACGGAGAATTCAGGCAGAGCAGATCGTAGAAGCCGAATGCGTTCGTGACCGGCGCGCCGTCCTTGTCCCGCTGCCGGTAATCGGGATTTGAGCCCGCGACGTAGCTGTTCAGCCCGACGTTGTAATAGGCGATCAGACGGATGCCGTGCCGGTGCGCCTCCTTGACCGCTTCCTCCAGCAAATCTTTGCCCGCCAGCTTTGCGTTTTGTTTGCCGATCCGGGTGTCGTAGTAAGACGTTCCGAACGCGTCCTTGGTCATAAACGTCAGCGTCTGCATGCCGGCCTCGGCCATCTCGCGCATATAGCGCGGGACGTCGAAGGCGATCTCCGGCACGGCTTCCCCGATATGGAAATCGAGCAGCCCTCTTCGAAGTGTCGTGCGATATAAGCTCATGTTCGTCAGCTCCCATTTTTTCGGATCCGCCCCGATCGGAACGTTCCTGCATCAATGCCCGGCTTTCGCCGCTTGCCGCCGTTTCGAAGGTCCGTCGAAGGCGTCCCGGCTTCCGAACCTTCGGCAAGCGGCGGCCCGCCTAGTTTCGCTTCGCCTCCGCGACCGCCTTGTCCGCCTCTTCCGCCGCTTCGCGCAGCGCTGTGTTGAGATCGACCGTCCCTTTGACGATATCGGGAATCCGCTTCGTGAGCAGTCCTTCCACCGACAGCTGGTATTTCGATTTGGGTGCGATCGGGGCCGGCTTGTTGTAGAAAATCGCCTTCCAGTTTTTATCCTTGAAGGCGGATTCCGACGCGTACGCTTTCTTCACGTTCTCGTCCTCGATCACCGGCATAATGCCCTGCTTGGAGAAGTTCATCTGCTGCTGCGCGGACACCAAATATTTGATCACCTCCATCGCCGCATCTTTATTCGGGGAGATCGACGTGACGCCGAACACGAACGGCGCCATTTGCGAGCCGATCCCCGGCTTATCCCGGAAAGTCGGAAGCGAGACGAGATCCCATTCGATTTTCTCCATGTCCTTCGGCACCGCAAACGGGAATTGCGAATGGAAAGCGAACATCGCCAGCTCCTGGCTGTTCGTCAGCTCCAGCCGGTACGGGACGGCCTTCAAAGCCGTCACGCGGTCTTTGTAGCCTTGATCGGCTCCAGGGTCCAGGAAATAAGCCGCGATCATCTTTTTCCATGCCTCGGCCTGGAAGGTCGCCTTCTCCGCGGCATCCAAATAAGGCTGCGAGAGCTGGTTGTTGCCGAGCAGGTGCGGAGCCGAAGCGGCAAAACCGACATACTGCTTATCCTCCTTGCGGGTCAGCTTCTTGGCCAGCTCCAGCGTTTCGTCCCAGAACATCCCGTCCTTCGGATAAGGCACTCCGAACTTGTCGAAAAGCCCCTTGTTGTAGTACAGCACCTGCACCGTATTGGTGACCGGCAGAGCATGCAGCTTTCCTCCGCCGGAGCTGCGGATGCCGTCGATCAGCGTTTGCTGGAACGACCCGAGGTCGACTCCGTGTTTTTTGACCAGCTCGGTCATATCGTATTGGAGGCCGGACGTTTCCGACAGCTGCGGATAATAGGCGATCGACTGATACAAAATATCGATTTGCTGCTTCTGCGCCAGCAGTTCGTTCAGCGACTTCCCTTGTCCGTGCGGTATATATTTGATCGTATAGTCCGGAAATTTTTTGCGGAGCGCGTTGCCGTACTGCCCGTTAAACATGTCTTCGTTATCGCCGGAATTGGAGTGGATGACGAGCTCGATCGGCTGTGCCGGCTTGGATTGTCCCGCCGCTTCGTTGCCGTTCCCTTCCGTAGAGCCGCCGCCCGTTCCGCTACCGCCGCATCCGGTCATGACGACAATCGCCGCCGTCATACCGATCAAAGCCAACTTTTTCTGTGCCATGCGTAAATCCCCCCGGGTTATTTGGTTGAAGGCGATCTGCGCTCCCGGTACCATTCGTTCACCTCGTCCGTCATCTCCCGGCCGCCGAGCGTCTCCCATTGCTCGACGAACCGCCCGAAATCCTCGACCGGCCGCAGCCCCAGTACGATTTTCGTAAACGTCTCCGCCTGAAGCGTGCCGAGCGCTTCGCTTTTTCGCTGAGTGACCGGCAGAGGGAGCGATACGAACCGCTCGCGCTTATACAAATCCTGATTGCGATAATACGCCGCCACCGACAGCGACCCGCCCTTGCCGAACATGTAGTCCCACATCCAACCGTCGGAATTGCCGTCTCTTCGGTACGATTCGATTCTTTGCAGAACCCCCTTATCCTCGGGACTGAGCTTGGAGCGGTCGTTCGTCTCCATCGCTTCGATGATCCGGAGGCTTTCGTCCACGTTTTTGTACTGCTTGGTGAGGGCGACCAAAGCCATTTTCCATACCGGGTTGTTGTCTCTGGATTGGTTGAATTCGTAGTACGCCTGCTCGGAATCGTTCTCGTAATAAGTCTCGATCCAGAAATCGATCAGCCTCAGTATGGCCTCCGGGTGCTTCACGTCCTTGCTGACCACCCAGTAACCGTTTACATCCAAAGGTACCTGCGGACGCGCCTTCCTATCGTCGATCGAAGGAAGCGGGTAGGCTTTCCATTCCATGGAAGGGTCCCGTTTCTTCGCCTGATGAAGCGGGTAGGAGCCGGCGAACGGAGAAGCGTAAAACATCCCGATCCGCCCGTCCACGACGGACTCGTATACGTTGAGCTCATCCTTGACGCCAAAGTCCGGGTCGATTTGTCCGGCGGCGTACAGCTCCCGCAAGCCGGCAAGCGCCCGCTTCATCTCCGGCTGTATCGACCCGTAAGCCAGCCCGTCCCCCGACTCGATCCACAAGTTTCGGTACGCATGGAAGCCGTTAAAAAAACCGTCCGCCAGGTTGAAATGCCGATCCAAAGCCAGTCCGTACGTATCGTGAATGCCGTTGCCATCCGGATCGCGCTTCGTAAACGCTGCGCTGATGTCCAGCACGTCCCCGATCGTCCTCGGCTCCGGCAAATTCAGCTTCCTCAGCCAATCCGTCCTCACATGAAGCACTTGGGCCGCCTCCGAAAGCGTGCTCGTCCACGGGACGGCCATCAGCCTCCCGCCGATCGTCCCCAGCCGGAGCGAGTCCCGGCCCCGATCTTCCAGCAGCTTTCTCGTCCTTTCGGACACGCCCGCGGCGTACACATCGGTCAAATCCGCAATAAGCCCGCTCTCAGCCAGCTGCTGCAGCTGGGCGGCGTTAACCCGGAACAGATCGGGAATATCTCCGGATGCGATCATCAGATCCAGCTTCCGGTTATACTGGCTGCTGTCGTCGGTCCACAGCGTCTCGATTCGAATGCCAAGCCGCTGTTCATAAGCGCGCGTCCACGGATTGTTATTGTACGAATTGCCCGGCGAAAACCTCACTCCCGGCTCGTTGACCCGAATCGTTCGCAGAACGATCGGCGGGTCGTATTTGAGCGGGCCGCTCCGTACGCTGCCATGCTCGTTCCAAACGGCTTCCGTCGCTTGCAGAGCGGCGGAAGCCGCGACGTCGGCGCCGCCAACCACCGCGGATGGCGGAACGTCCCGCACCGTTTCGCAGGAGCTTAACGGGAGGACAAGCAGAAGCAGCGATAACAGCAGCGTTTGCGGCTTTGGCGCGGCGCGCCATTTTCGCCGCTTGCAACCCGCGTCGGCGGCTTTTACCGTTAACCGGCTCCCGTGCGATCTCGTGGCGGTGCTGTTGCCGTCATGGCCGTGCAAGTTGATCCGCATAATCCTCTTTCTCCTTTTCTTTGCCCGATCCCCTCCCCAACTTGTTTGCCGGCACCCGTAGATTAACCGAAGCCGGCCGGAACCGGAAGCCGCAAGTTTCCACGTTTCGCACCCGGTTTGGGAAACGACGAACAAAAGTGAATCGGGGAATAAATAATGAATTTGGGAAGATCGTGCCGCATTCGCTATTTAAATTATATATAATGTTTAATATAATATAAATAACATTTTGGATCGGACGTTTCCCGTTACATTTACCGTTTCTACATACGCAGCTTCGGATAGGGGGATCGGTCATGGCATCCGGCTGGAAAGCAAACCGCCATTCTTTTTTTACCAAACTGCTGCTCGCCTTCCTGATCGTGGGGTCGGTTCCGTTTCTGTTCCATATATCCGCCTCCAACTTCTTTATCGGCAGTATCCGTTCGGAAATCGTCAAAAACACGGACCTGCGGATGAACTATACCGTAGCCAAATACGAGGACCATTTCCGGAAGCTGGAGGAGGCCGTCGCCCCTTTTCTGAACAGTCCCAATGCCGGGGCCCTTACGGGCGAGACCGACAAGTACGGGTATTTTAGCGCGGTAAACGCATTGCGCGAACAATTCGCCGAACTTTCTTCCGCCTCCAACAATCTGTACGTGCATAATGTGTTCATTGCTTTTAAGGAGAAAGAGTTGCTGATCGACAAGACCGGTCTTCTTACAGCCAAGGACTTCCATACTCGGCAGTACATCCATCCCGCTTACGGCGAAGCTTTCTGGTCGGAGCCGTTCCGCGAGCCGTACCGGAGCCGCATTTTCCCCGCCGTCCGTTTCGACAAGGAGCAGTTGGACGGCTCGCGCGAAAAGACCGGCCTGTATTTCCCCGTCATTTATAAGCATAAGATCAATCAAGCCTTCTATATCGGCGTATTGCTGGATGCCGAGGCGCTGTTTCGAAGCTATTCGCTGTCGGGCGGCGACGTGTTTCAAATCGCGGATCCTGACGGCCGGCCGCTTTACAGCTCGGATCCGTCAACGGCTGCAAACGACGCCCACGCAGCCTCTCTTCCGCCGGCGGGAACGGACCGCGGTTATTTTACCGACAGCGGAAACTATTTCTTCCAAAATCGCGGGGAAATGACCGGCCTGTCGTACGTCAACATGGTTCCGAACGAACGGATCGCCGCTCAGCTGTCCAGGCTGAATGCCATCTTGCTCGCGTTGTTCGTTTCGTCGGTCGTGGTCAGCCTCCTTCTCTCCGTCATTTTCAGCTATAAATTCAAGCAGCCGATCCAAAAGCTCGTCCATTCGCTGCAGCGGAGCAGTCCGAACATCCAGCTCCGCAGCAAAATTTCCGAATTCAAGCTGATCGGCGACCGTCTTCAGGATCTGATCGCTTCCGGGGACCGGATTCGCGACGATTTGCGCAAGAAGACGAAAATGCTTGAGAAATACGGCTATTTGGACCTCGTCAAACGAACGAACGTCAACCATAAAGACGCCCGCTCGCTGGTCGATACGTCCAGGCCGTTTTATTTCATCCTGTTCCAGATCGAACGGACCAGGCGATTCCGCGAGCTCGGCATCGGCGAACAGCAGTTGACGGATTATATTGCGGAATATATTCATTTGGTCATGCATCAGCGGTTTCCCGGAGCGATTACCGTCCAGAGCGAAAAAGATCTGCTGTTTGCGATCGTGTTCGCGGAAAGCGCGGGCGGCGGCGGCGAATGGGCGGCGGACGTTGGCGGGGACGATGCGGACCGAAAAAGCGAAACGGCGGACGGCAAAGACGGGGTCGGCTTATGCGGCGATTTGACGGACCTGCTCTCCGGAATGAAGCAAGTGTTCGACCGGGACGGCGGCTTTTATTATTTGACGGTCGCCTTTCGTCCGTCCCTGCGAAGCTCCAGCGAGTTCACCGCCGCTTACGAGGACGGAATGGAGCTGCTGCGCCGGCGCCGGCTGTCCCCGTATACCCAGATTGTTACGGAGAAACGTCCGCTCCGGGACGACCTTCATTTCAGCCCCGCCGAGGAACGCGAGTTTGCCGCTTCGCTTCAGTCGGGCCATGCGCCCGCGGCCGTGGACCTCGTCAGAAGAATGATGCACCGGATGGGCAAAGCGGACGCCACCGCGTGGCAATACCGGCAGTTCGCGCAGGAGATCGTCTCCAAGCTTCTGATGGCGCTTACGGTGCGGAGGATCGATCCGGGGGAATGGAACGGGGAAATCCCTTTATACGAGCAAGCCAAAGATTTGGAAACGGCCGAAGAATGCGCCGATTTTCTGGAGTCGTGGACCCGCCGGGCGGCGCAGCTCGTTGCGGGCAAATTATCCGAAACCGACCCGATCCTCGATTTCATACGCCGTTACGTCGAGTCCCATTACGGGGAAGATATTCAGCAGGAAACCGTTGCCGGCAAGCTGAACATCTCCGTCGGCTATATGTGCAACTACATGAAAAGCCGCAGCGGAGTCACGTTCACCGACCTGCTGAACGACGTCCGCGTCGGTAAAGCCAAACAGATGCTCGAATCGACCGACTGCAAAATCCACGAGGTCGCCTCGCAGGTCGGCTACCGGAACGCCAACTCGTTCAGCCGCATGTTCCGCAAGCTGACCGGACTTACGCCGCTCGAATACCGGAGGGAACGGCGGATGGCGGAGGAGGGGTAGCCCGGGGACGGATCGGAATGCCGTTGAAGTTCGGCCGGATATCGATCAAAACAAGCTGTCCGAATGGTCGCGGGACCGATCGGACAGCTTTTCGACGTTTTCGCACGCCATCAGGCGCCGAACGAATCGTCTTTTTGAAACAGCATGAGCGGCATTTTGAACACGTACGCCACGACGATAAAAATGCCGATGATCATGCCGACCAGCACGAGCACGCTGCTGAGCGACAGCGCGCCGATGCCGGTAATGACGTTGGCGATGTTGCAGCCCGGCGCGATGCGCGAGGCGACGCCCATGAGCAGGCCGCCGAAAATGGCGGCGGGCAGGCGCGATTTGCGCGGCAGCCGCAGCTTGAAGCTGCCGCTGAGCAGCGCGGCAGCCAGCGAGCCGATGACGAGGAAGATGACGAGCGTCTCCTCCGGGCCGAGGCCGACTTTCGGAAAATCGGCGAACAGCGCGTTCAAGTACGTATTGTTGTAAACGAAATCGTCCCCGAGCAGCTGCGCGACCGCGACGGCGCCGATGCGCGTCTCCGGGCCGGTAATGCCGACGTTGGACATGAGCGCGAACTGCACCGTGGCGACGACGCCGATCAGAAACGCGACGAGCCGAATGTCCCAATGCGACTGCTTGAACGGATTGCGCTCCCAGTCGGTCAGCGCCTCCTTGATCCCTTGGGCGAAGCCGCGGACGCCGAAGCGCGCCACCGCGATGCCGATCATGACGACGACGATCGCGACCGGGATGACGTAAACCGGCAGAGGCAAGCTGTACAGCGTATAGCCGGATTCGGCGAACGTCAGCGGGTCCAGCACGCTCTTGCCCCACGGATCGTAAACGAGCGCGAACAGCAGATTGCCCGCGATCGCGCAGACGAGGACGAGCCAAAACTGCACGTAGCCCATGCCGCACCGGTACAGCGTCCCGGAGCCGCAGCCGCCGGCGATCGTCATGCCGATGCCGAACAGGATGCCGCCGAGCAAATTGCCGCCGCTGACCGGTACGGTCCACAGGTCCGCGATTCCCCGCGCGCCGGTCGCGAGCACGAGCGTCCAGCCGAGCAGCGCGGTGCCGATCAGCACGAGCACGCCGTTCAAAATGCGCGTATCTTTCACGCTGATCCAGTCGCGAATCGAAGCGACGAAACAAAAATCGGCTTTTTGCAGCAAAAAGCCGTACGCAAAGCCGAAGAAGGCGGCCAGCAAAAAGACGTCCCATGTGTATGCCACCTGCGTCAACCACCCTTTATCCAAGTTCGATCGATATTATGCCTTTTTGACGAAAATGTGGTATTCGCCGCCCTTTTTGGCGACGCCGAGAAACTCGCCGATTTTGTTCATTTTCACCGCGGCTGGAATCGTTTTGGTCGCGATGCTGTGGTCCGTAATCTCGACCACGATTTCGCCGGATTTCGCCTTTTTCAGCCCGTCCAGCGCCAAATTGAGCGTATGCGGGCACACTTCCCCGATCGCGTCGACGATATGGTCCGGTTTGATCGCAAGCAGTTCTTTTTCGCTGAGGCTCATTGTTCGTTATCCCCTTTCGTCGTCGGTAATCCGTAGTTTTCGATCGGCTCCGCCGGCCCTCTTGCGACGGGGTTGCCTTCCTCCGCCCAGCTCAGCATGCCGCCGAGAAAATTGTGCACGTTCGAAAATCCGTTGTTTTGAAAATAGTTGGCGACCTCGAAGCTTCGACGCCCGCTGCGGCAGACGAACACGTATTCGCGCCGCGGGTCGAGCTTTTCCGTCCAATCGATAATGTCGCCCATCGGAATGAGCGGGAGGCCTTCGATATGCGCCTCCTCGTATTCCTCCGGCTCGCGCACGTCGATGACGATCGTCGTGCGTTCCGTCTGTTCCAGCACTTCCTTCAGCTCCCGCCAATCCAGGTGGGAGACGCCTTCGATTCGCTGTGCCATGTCCGAGTCCATCTCCCTTCCTTATTTGACGAGCGGGGCGTCGTCCGAATTCGCCCATTCCGCCATCGAGCCTTCGTACGGACGAACGTCCTTGAACCCGAGCAGCCGCAGCGTAAAATACGTATGGGCGCCGCGAATGTTCGTCTGGCAGTAGGGGATGACCGTTTTCTCTTTATCGGTTATGCCGGCTTTCGTGTAGAGCGCCGTCAAATCTTTGTAGCTTTTGAATTTCGGTACGCCGTCGGACGGGTTTTGATCGATCGCCTCGCTCCATTCGGCGTTGATCGCGCCGCTTACGTGTCCGCCGTTTTTGTTGCCGCGCAAATCTTCGCCGGTATATTCTTTGGCGGAGCGGGTATCGACGACGGTGCATTGCGCCAAATTGGCGGACAGCAGCTGCGCTTTCGTCGTAATAAGCTTGTCGTTCGGCTGTGCGGTAAAGTTGCCCTTGGCCACCGTCGGCGTATCGGTCGACACTTCCTTGCCCGCGTTCGTCCACGCCAAGAAGCCGCCGTTCAGCACCTTCACTTTATCCTTCAGCCCGTAATATTCCAAGCCGTAAAAAATGCGCGTCGCCGAGTTGCCCGCCCCGCCCTCGTCGTAGACAAGCACGGTCGAGTCGCTGTTGATCCCGGCTTTCTGGAACAATTCGGTGAACGCTTCCTTCGAGATGATCGTATTGTTTTTCGAATCTTTCAACAGTCCGGCGTTCACCGATACGGCTCCGGGAATGTGGCCCTGCTCGTACCCTTTCGAACGCGCGTCGATAATTTTGACGTTCGCGTCCTTCGCATGCTCCTCGACCCATTTCACATCGGCAAGCAGCTGCGCGTTCGGATACGTATCCGTCGTCTTTATCTCTTGCGCCGGTTTATTTCCCGCATCGCCCCCCGCGGCGTTCGTCGGTCCGGCCGCCGGCTTGCTGCTGCAGGCCGCGGTAATGCCCGCCAATACGATTAACGATAAAATGGCCAGTTTCGATTTCATTGCTGCCGCTCCCCTCGGTCCCATATGCGTATTGCTATTTTGATGATTTCCCCTGTATAATACATCTATCCCGAGTGATTTACAAGGTTTAAATTTGCATTTTGAATACTTTCTAACTAGTGGGGTAGTGAAACGGATGAGAAACGGGAAAAAGATGCTCGCGCTCGGCATAGCGGCCGCCATGCTGCTGGGCGGATGCGCCATGGAGACGAAAGAGCAGGCCCGGGCGCGTCTCGGGGCCGGCGGCGGCAATACCGGCGAAGCGGCGGCGCCGGCGCAAACCGAGGCGGGCAAATTGACGGCCGTGCAGTTTTACGTGCCGAGCGAGAAAGACAACGCCCTGTCGGTCATCGACGTGCCGACCGGCAAAGTCGTGGGCGAGGTCAAGCTGTCCGAGGCGCCGACGACCGTCGTCTTCTCCAGCACGATGCGGGAAGCGTACGCGGCCAATATGAACAGCAGCACCGTATCGATCATCAACACGCAAACGCTCAAGGTCGAGAAAGAGGTCCCCGTCGGCCCGATGCCGCACGGCATGGTGCTGTCGCCGGACAACAAGACGCTGTACGTCGCCGCCGTAGCCGACCAGTTCGTCTATTTGGTCGACACGAAGGAACGGAAGGAAGCCGGCACGATCGATCTGGGCACCGGAGCGAAAACGAACTATATGAGCTTGTTCGGAGACAGGCTGTACGTCAGCGACCACGAAAACAACAAAGTGTACGTCGTCAATGTCAAGACGAAGCAAACGGTGCTGACCATCCCGACCGGCAAAACGCCGCGGGCCGTCAAAACGAGCGACGACGGCAAGAAGCTGTTCGTTCCGGTCGCCGGCGACGGCGCGCTGGAAGTGTACAATACGGAAACCGGCAAGCAGGAGGCGAAAATCGCCGTCGCGCCAGGAGCTACGGACGTTGTCGTCGCCGAGGACGGGCAAAGCGCGATCGTCACGTCGATGGAAGGCAGCGCCGTCACGTTCGTCGACCTGGCCGGCGGCAAGCAAATCCAGTCGATCGCCGACCTGGCCGGAGCGAGGCATATCGCCTACAACCGCCAGCAGACGAAGGCGTACGTCACGCTCAGCGGATCGGGCGAGGTCGCCGTCATCGACACGCAGACGCGCCAGGCGGTGCAGCGCATCAAAGTCGGCGCCCAGCCTCACGGCATCACGATCAAGGCGCTTCCCGGCATCGGCGGCAGCTGCTGATCGCGGAAAAAATATCCGGTTGCGCACGAATCGCCATCCCCTCTCCCCGAGAGGGGATTTTTTTTGCGCCGGATCCCGTCCGTTTTCCCGCCCGGCCGCGAACGCGAATAATTTATGGAAAAAAAGGCAACGTAACAAAATGACTGACGGTCGTCCATGTTCCAATAATTCGATTAGCAGATGGGGATGCGGCGTGAACGATTCCAAAGGCAAAATCGGCTTTCTGCAACTGCTCATGATCATGATGCTTTTCAACGGGCTGCTCAGTCACGTCATCGTAAACCCGATGCTGCTCGATTCGGCCGGCAGGGACGCCTGGATATCGGTTCTGATGACCGCTGCGCTGTACGTTCCGTGGTGCGCCGTCCTCGTCTACATCATGAACAAATCGGGCCGGCAAAAGCTGCAGCCGTGGCTCGCGCGGCAGACGTCTCCGCTCGTGTCCTGGCTGCTGCTCGCCCCGGTCGTCCTGCAGCTGTACTTCATCGGCGGCATGACGATCGTGCATACGGCGATATGGACGATCTCCAACTACTTGCCGGCTACGCCGCAACTCGTCCTCATTGTCGCGCTTGTGTTCGTATGCCATTACTCGGCGAGCCACGGAATCCGTACGATCGCCATCGGAGCCGGCCTGCTCCTTCCGGCGGTCGTCTGCCTCGGCTACTTCGTATCGATCGCCAATACGCCGGAAAAAGATTGGCCGCTGCTCAAGCCGTTCTTGGAAAACGGCTTAAAGCCGGCTTTTAACGGCATGATATTCGCCGGCGGGGCGTTTGTGGAAATCGCGCTGCTGCTGCTGTTCCAGCACCGGCTAAAAACGAAGGTGAAAGCTTGGCAGCTCATGTCGCTCGCTCTCATTCTCGTCTACATTACGCTCGGTCCGATCGTCGGCGCGATAACGGAATTCGGCCCGAAGGAAGCGGCCAAGCAGATGGTGTCGCCTTACGAGCAGTGGCGGCTCGTCAAGCTGGGCAACTACGTCGAGCACGTCGACTTTTTGTCGGTCTTCCAGTGGCTCGCCGGAGCGACCGTGCGCATCAGCCTGTCGCAATATTTGCTGGCCGACATGATGCCGTTCCGGAAGCCGAAGTCGCGCAAACGTTTCATTTTATACATATCGCTCAGCTATGTGGCGATGGCGATCGTAGTGAGCCGGATCACGACGTTTTATTTGGGGCTGTTCGAGATCTATATCCAGATTACGTTGGTCGTTACGCTGGCGCTGACGACCGTATGGGCGATCGTCGCCCGCTTCGCCAAGCCCGCCAAGGAGGAACCGATATGAGCGTCCGGCAATCCGAACATGCCGCGGTTTGGACGGAGGACAAGCTGCGCCGTCTGTTCGAAAGCTCCTCCGACGTACAAATCCAATCGTTTGCCTTCGACGAGCGGGACGACGGCTCCGTCGTGCTGCTCATTTACGCGGAAGGACTTTGCGACAGCTCGCAAATCGTCAAAACCGTCGTGCCGGAGCTGAGCCGCATGTATGCGCATAACGGGTTCGAGCATCTGCTTAAAGGCCGTTCGCTCGGGCCGCTGCCGCTCGTCGCGTTCCGGGAGGAGGCGACGGAGGAACATATCGCCGATGCCGTCTTCGAAGGCGATTTGACGATCATGCTGCCGAAAACGGGCATGCTGTTCAAGCTGAACATTTCCAATCGTCCGGAACGGTCTCCCGAGGAATCGAGCACGGAAATATCGATCAAAGGCCCGAGGGACGGCTTCGTCGAAGACGTGACGGTCAACGTCGGCCTCATTCGCAAACGGATCCGCAGCAATTCGCTCCATTGCGAAACGTTCGTGCTCGGCCGAAGAACGAGGACGAAAGTCGGGCTGCTTTACTTGGCCGACGTGCTGAGCCCCGACATTTTGCGGGAGGTTCGCGCCAGGCTGGACAAGATCGACATCGACGGCTTATACAGCATCAACCAACTGGAGGAAGCGCTGGCCGACGTCAAATATCCGCTGTTTCCGCTGCTGGACATTTCGGGTCGCCCGGATTACGCCGTCACGTGCCTGCTCGCCGGCCGCTTCGTCATCGTGATCGACGGCAACCCGCTCGTCCTGATCGGTCCCGCCACCTTCTCGCTTATTTTGAAGTCGCCGGAAGACGTGCATTTCAGCTTTCAGTACGTTTCGTTCGCGCGGCTCATTCGCTTGTTCAGCTTCTGGGTTTCGATTCTGCTGCCCGGCTTCTGGGTCGCATTGTCCGCGTTTCACCAGGACCAGATCCCGTTTCGGTTGATGGCGACCATTTCGGTGGCGCGGCTCGGCCTTCCGCTGTCGGCGCAGATGGAAATGTTTTTGCTGCTCGTGCTGATGGAAATTTTCCGCGAGGCGGGCGTGCGGCTGCCCAGCTCGATCGGTCAGACGCTGACCGTCATCGGCGGTCTCGTCATCGGCGACGCGGCCATACGTGCCGGTCTCGTCTCCCCTTCCGTCGTCGTCGTCGGCGCGATCACGGCGGTGATGGGCGTTACGCTCGTCAACCAGACGCTCAGCACGGTCGTCAGCATCATCCGGTTCGGCGTCTTTGTCGTCTCGTCGGTCATCGGCATGTACGGGCTTATTCTCAGCCTGATTTTGCTGCTGTTCTACATGTCGAAGCTGCGTTCGTTCGGCGTGCCGTACTGGTCGCCCATATCGCCTCCCGTTTTCAAAGATATACTGAGGAGCTATGTGCGCCTGCCGTGGGACAAAATGAAAAAACGGCCAACCGCGCTGCAGACGATCGATCCGGACCACGAAAGGGACGATGCCGGATGAGAAGGGCGGGCGCTCTTGCGATCGCGGGCATGCTGCTCGCCGGACTTCTGACGGGCTGCTGGAACTCCAAAGATATTCAGAACATGGCATACGTCACCGCGCTCGGCTTCGATTACGAGAACGGAACATTTATTACGTACGCGCAAGTGCTCAACTTTACGAATGTAGCCAAAGGGGAAGCGGCGGAAGTCGGCAAAAACGTGCCGACGTGGATCGGCCGCGGCGAAGGCGTCACCGTGACCGAATCGTTCAACTCCATCTACTCCACCTCCCAGCTGCGCGTATTTTGGGGACACGTGAAGTCGATCGTGGTGACCGAACGTTTTTTGCGGCAAGGCGAGCGGGTCAAGGAGGCATACGATATGGTCAACCGTTACCGCGAAATCCGGTACAATATTTTATTGTACGGCACGAAAGAACCGCTGCGCGACATCTTCGCGCAAAAATCGCTGCTCAACCTGTCCCCGCTCGATACGCTGATGGACACGCCGGCGCAAATTTATTCCCAGCGTTCGTACATTTTGCCCGTGTACGGCTACAAGGTGATCGGCCAGTTCAACGAGCCGGCCGAGTCGGCCATGCTCCCTTCGATTTCGATCGACCGGCAGTCGTGGAGCGAGGATAAAAACAAGCGGCCGATGTTCAAAATCGACGGAGCGTACTTTTTCCACGCGCAGAAAATGGTCGGCTGGCTGTCCGAGCGCGACCTCGAAGGGTACCGGTGGCTGCAAAGAAAGCTGGAGCGTTCCCCGATCAACATTCCGGACGACCGCAATCCCGCCGCGGCTATCGTGGTCATCAAACCGAAACCGGCCATTCACCACGAAGTGAAAAACGGAAAGCCGTATTTCAACATTACGCTGACGATGAAAGCTTTCGTGGACGAGCTCGTACGCGATACGTCCAAAACCGATATCGAGAAGCTGTTGAACGAGGGGATCGAAAAGCAGATTCGCGATACGTACGAGAAAGGGCTGGACATCAAAATCGACGTGTTGAAGCTGGGCCAATGCCTGTATCGCGAAAATCCGAAATTGTGGCACAGTTTGCACCGCGACGGCGAATTCATTTTGGATCGAGATTCGCTGCAAAACGTCGACGTCAAAGTGACGCTGATCCACAGCGGCAAGTACAAATTGCGGGTCGAATGACGAAAAGCCCGCGCCCTGCGTGCGGCGCACGCGAGGCGCGGGCTTTTTGCGTCACGGCATCGCCGTCGTATTGCCGATGCGGAACGTATGCATGCCCTGCCAGCCGATAAACGGATAGGAGGTCATTTTCGAGCTTCCGTCGGGCGCATATTGCCAGCCCGGGTCGGTTTCGTTCAAGACGATCAGCGTCCTGCCGCCTTCGCGGCGAATCTCCTTGATCGGATAGCCGTGCGTTTTGCCGTCCGGGTGCGTGACGACCGCGAACCGGCCGGCCGCATCCGCGGATACGTCGGCTTCGGTGACCAACGCATCGACCGGATCGCCGTCGAGCTTCCGCAGCACCTCCGTTACCGTCCCGACCGCCGCTCCGCCGGCGACGACGGACCGGTCCCCCTTGCGGAGCAGCGTGCCCTCCGCGAGCACCATTTGCGTCACCGTTCCGTTTTCGAGACGGATGAAGCCGTATTTGCCGACCAGCTCGATATCGCCTACCTTCAGCGTCCCGCCGCGGTTCGCGGCGCTCAGCACGATATCGGTCGTCGTCCCGTACCGGATTTGCAGCGCGACGTCGCCCTCGGCCCCCAGCTCCGGCGTCAGCTTTTCCACGGATTCGATTTTCGGACCCGACGCCGCCTCGTACGGTTCCAGCACGTTGACGAACGTGCTGTTCAGATCGGCTCCGCTTCGCCGCACGACCAGCTTCGGCAGCCAATAGTTGACGGCCTCCGTGTTGATATCCTTCGACGTGCCGAACAGCCGGGTCGCGCGCAGCGAAGGCGCTTTGCCGACGAACAGCTCGTTGGCTCCGGGATCCGCGAACCCGGTAATCGCCAGCCTCGCCTTGTCCGCGCCGTTCTCCTTCGTTTCGAGCGTCAGCCGGTAGCGGCCGTCCGGGATATCCGCCTTCTTGACGTCCTGCACGAACATGTAGGCGTAATAATGGCCGCCGGCCGAGCCGGTTTCGTTCTCGGACTTCGGCATTTCGACTTTCGTGCCTTCCGGGAGCAAGTACGGCCCGTACGGCGCAAGCGGCAGGTCGGTCGCGAACTCGCCGTCGCGGTTCGCGTCTCCCCCGAGCGTATACTCGTGGCGGCTGCCCCCGGATACGCGGAACAGATCGACGACGTAACCGTCGCCGCCGTTCGCCGCTCCCGCGAATCGGATTTGCCACGGCTCCCGGTTGTAGGCGTCCGTTTCCGGGTACGCGCTCGTCTGGCCGGCGCGGGCGATGCCCACGCCGTCGGCCGTCGCATGAAACGCTTCGATTTGGCCGCCGTGCCGTCCGTCTCCTCCGATCGTCATGTTTTTCCCGTTCACGACGACCGTGTTGTGGGCCAGCGTCGAGTTCGCCCAAGCCCGGTAAAACGTATGCGTATAGCCGATATCCGGCAGCAGCTCCTGTCCTTTCGCGAACAGCGTCAAATTGAGCGGGTCGTAATGATTGTGGCCGTATTTCGGCACGAAATTCATGTACAGCTGCTGCTGGCCGGCCCCCGATCCGAGCGTCAGACGCGATATGCCGGCTCCCGGCAGCACGTACGAGCCGAGATCGGTGCGCGGCTGGGACGTTTTTTCGTTCGCCCACGTATCCTGCACCGGCACATAGCCGCCGTTCGGATAGGCGACGATGTTTTTCATCGCCTGAGCGTTAGCCAGCGCCGGGTAAGTGCCCGCCATATCGAGATTCGCGATCGTTTGCCCGCTGCGCGGCGAGACGTACCCGGCCGAATCGCTCCAGCCTTTCGCCTCGGCCATGCTTTGCAGCAGGCCGTTCGTCGACTGGTTATGGTACGACAGCGTCACTTCTTTCCAAAAGCCGTCGGACAGGAAGTTGTTCGCGGCGAAATGCCGCATCAGCTCGACCGCCTCGTGCATGTACGCCGGCTGCCCGGACGCTTTGGCCATGCGGACCAGTCCGAGCCACGTCGTATATTCCATGTTATGGTCCAGCACCGGGAACGAGCGCACGAAGTCGAAGGACGGCTCGAACACGTTTTCGACGAGCCGCTTCTCGACGTCATAGCCGACTTCCCGGCTGAGCAGCTCGAACGCGTTCGTCTTGCGCACGTCGCGGTACGCGTTGATCAAGTAGCTCATGTTCGTCATTTCGCCGGTGTACCACCGGTACCAGACGCCGCCCCAATAATGGTACGGCGGACCGCCGACGAGCGGGTAGTTCGTCCAGTAATAGTCGTTCGTCGGCAAGTAGCCGGCGTACACTTCGCTCCAGCGGTCGAGCAGCCGGGCGGCGCCGAGCGGGTCGGTCGCCGCGAGCTTCGCCGTTTCGCGCAGCGCGTAATCTTTGCGGAAATACCAAATATGCGCGGAAATGAAATATTTGCGGCCTTCGCCGTCCTCGTAATACGGATATTCGACGGTTTGGCCGAGCCGGTTCGTGACGACCAGCTTTCGCGTCTCCGGGTACGTTTCGTTCGGATAGACGGTGCCGGTCGTCTTCGATACGATCCGGTCCGGCTGCTTGTCGCTCCAATCGAACAGCTGGTACGGGCGAAGCGTCGGATTTTCCGGCAGTCCGGTAAAAATGAAGCCGGTTTTGTCGGGAATGAGACCGAGCAGCCGCTCGACCTCGGCGGAGGCGGGCGCCTGCGCGACCTGCCGCTTCTCCGGAACGGGAACGGCCTGCTTCGCGGCCGCGTTGCCCGCGGCGATCAGCGCCTCGCGGTCGAACGCGAGCTCGAAGTACCGGTAGGCGCCGTTTCCTTGGCGAAACGCGACCTGGAGCCGGTACAAGCCCGGCTCGACCGGCTTCGGATGGCTGAACGCGATGGCAGCGGTTTTGCCGGCTTTGCCGAGGACGGCCGGCTCCAGCTTCGTCCGCATGCCGTCCGGCGACAGCCACGTCATGCGCAAATCGCCGCCGCCGTGAACGGCGTTGCCGTTCAGCGTAAGCTTTTTCGTCTGATAGCCGGTATACAGCAGCTTCGGATCGTCCGGACGCCACGGCTCGGAACGGCTACCCGCCGCGTCCGGCACGGCCGGCGGACTCCCGAAATAGATCGGGGCCATCCGCCCTTGATTCAACGCATGCGCGACGAGCGTCGCCGTTCCCGTGCCTTGGTCGGACATGTACGACTGGCGGATCGGCGCCCACGAGCTGAACGGCTTCGAATTGATGCCGTAATAGCGGACCGCGTTGAGCTTCCATTCGCTGCCGGCCGTAACGCCGCGGGCGCCGAGCGCCGCGAACGGAATTTTCGCCTCGGCCGTCCATGAGCCGCCGCCCCGGGCGACTTTCACTTCGGCTCCGGCGAGCTCCTTCATGCCCATCCCCCAATCGGTCCGGATCGGGATTCCGCCGGTACGGATCGGGATTTTCAGCCGGTAAACGTCATCCTGCACCGTCCCCGGCGCCAGCAGCAGCTCGACCGTTTCCGACTCCGGCTCGCCCCCGGCCGGATCGGCGAATCCTTCGAGCGCCACGTACAGATGGCTCGCGTCGTACAGCAAATACAGCTCCGTATCGGGGACGACCGGTTTATTGTCGAACATCGTGACGAAGCCGCTCGCCCGGTAGGCGGACTGCCATACCGTCTCGAGCGCCCCGTCCACCGCGGGCGCGGCGGCCGCTTGCGGCACGACGGCCCACCGATAGTCGTAGACTTCCACTGCTGCGTTCATCGGATCGCCGCCTCCTTCCGTTTGTTCCGGACTTGCCCATGCGTACCCCGCCAACAGGGACGACCATAAGACGAGCGTACACAGCACGTAACCGAACCTGCTTTTCATAAACGAATTCCCTCCTTCTCTTCCCGGATTTCGATTGAAAGGGCTTTCAATGCCAGTTTACCCCCGCCTCCTTCCCGGTACAAGGACTTAAAATGTTCTTTATTTGGTTCTCCAACAACTCCTCGCAAGTCCGGACGCAACCTCGTATACGTGCAGCCGCATCCGTTCGATGTACGCGTCCGTGCCGAGAGCGTCCGTATCGGTATTCGCCCGAAAATCCGCCCGGCGCTCCCCCGGAAAAGCGGCCGCTTTATGAGCGGCCATGCGATATGGTAAACTAAGTATCGTAAAAGCTTACACGCCTAACGGGGGAACCCCTTATGACCGATTCGCTGCGCTTGTTTCTTACGCTGTCGGACGCCGTCATCATTACGGACGCCGATCATCGGATCGTCGACGTCAACCGGGCTTACGAGACGATTACCGGCTACAAACGGGAGTCGATTATCGGAGCGAAGGCAGGCATCGTCAAAAGCCGGCACACGAGCCAAGCGACCTACGACAGCATGCACCGGGCGCTGGATCGGGGCGAAAGCTGGTCCGGCATCTTCATCAACAAAAAAAGCGACGGCGAGCTGTGGCACTCCTCGATTTCGATCACTCCTTACCAGATGGACGGGGAGCGATATTATGTAGGCGTTTTTCGGGAGCTCGAGCATTTGGAGGAAGGCGTCTACATCGCGGAGGAGCGGCGAACGAACATCCAGGCCGTCCTGCTGAAGGTGCTGGCCGTCTCGTGCGAAATTCGCGATCCCGCCATCGAGGATCATTTGACGCGGGTGCGGGACTATACCGAAAGCTTGATCGCGAGACACGACGAGCGGATGCGCCTTTCGCTTTCGGACGCCTACAGGCAGAGCGTCGCCCACGCCAGCATCATGCACGATATCGGCAAGTCCGGCATACCGGAAGGCATTTTGTACAAGCCCGGACCTTTGACGAGCTACGAACGGCTGATCGTGGAAATGCATCCGCTGATCGGCGTCGACATTTTGGACAAAATTATCGGCGAGCTGCACGACAGCTTTTTCAAAGACCATTTGTCCGTCGCCAAAAACATCATCATGCATCATCACGAAAAGTGGGACGGCACCGGCTATCCGTCCCGGCTGCGGGGGACGGACATCCCGCTCGAAGCCCGGATCGTCAGCGTGGTCGACGTATTCGACGCGCTCACGTCCCGGCGGCCTTACAAAGAAACGTGGACGAAGGAGCGGGCGCTCGCCTTTTTGCGGGAGCACCGGTGCTCCTTGTTCGACCCGGACGTGGTCGATTCGTTCCTGTCGCTGCACGGGAACGACGGAACGACCGGCCGGTCGGTTATGCCAAATACTGCTTGGGGTGCATCCTAGATGGAGTCCGATACGCAATCGACGCCGAATCCGGACGTTTCGGCGAATACCGGGCGCGATGCGGCGCAAACGAAGCTTTGCGCGCATTGCATGGAGCGGAAGCCGCTGTCCCACTTTTTGCGCCGGACCGGGCGAAGGTCCGGCGCGAGATCGCGCCGCGGCGTCTGCCGCGCGTGCCGAAAGCTGAAAAAAGCGGCCCGGCCTGCGGCGGACGCTCCGGAGCGTCCGCCCGCGGAGGTCGCTTCGCAGCGTCCGCCCGCGGAAGGCGCGGCCGGCGCCCCGGACGCGAACGAAGCCGCACCGAAGCGGCGGACGAAGCGGCCGCTTCCCCCGCTTCCGCCAAGACCGGAAGGTCCGGACGCGTCCGTGCTCCGGCCGACCCGGGACGGCATCATCCGGATGCGCGGCAAAACCGACAAGGGGCGGCGCTGGCATCAGGAAACCGACCTGGAGACGGCGGTTACGCTCGTGAACGAGCATGCCGCCGTCGTCGTCAACCGCCATACGATTCGCCGCATTTACACGAACAAGTCGTTTCGCCGCTTTATTTTGAACCGCGACGCCTATACGTGCCATTTTTGCGGCGAATACGGCGATACGATCGATCATTTGCTGCCGCGCGCCAAAGGCGGCCATACGACGCCCGCCAACTGCGTATGCGCGTGCAGCGTCTGCAACCAGAGCAAGGCGGCCCGCGATTTGGACGATTTTATCGGCGAATTCGCGGATGCGGATTAATCGCGGGCATCGTACGCCCAAACGTCCGCTATCGCTCATCCGATTGAAGAAAGCCGCCCTTGTCAGGGCGGCTTTCTCGTCGGAACGGACCGCGAAGGCGGAGCGGCGATGGTCGGCGCTAAGCCGGCAGCGAGCCGGCGAAACCGATCAGTCGTCGTCCTCGTCGCGCTTTTGGCCGTTCCCTTTCTTTTCGTCCTTATGCTTGTCGTCCTTTTTCTCGTCTTCTTTTTTCGCTTTGCCCGGGGGCGTTTTTTTGTTTTCGTCTTCTTTATTTTTGCCGGGGGCGGCGCCGTCGTTTCGTTTGTCCGGCTGCGGCGGCCGCTTGAACGAGCCCGGCGGAACGTCCTTCAGCGCCAAACTCATCATTTCCTTGAAGACGAGCGCCGGATAATGCCCTCCCGAAGTGGACAAGTAATGGTTCCGGTCCGTCTGGTCGTAGCCGATCCAAACGGCGCCGACGAGCTCCGGCGTATAGCCGACGAACCAGGCGTCTTTGGAGCCGTCCGCAATTCCCGCGAATTCGTTCGTGGCCGGCAGCTGCGTCGTTCCGGTTTTCCCCGCGACCGGCCGGCTCATCGCCGCGTTGGAGCCGGTCCCTTCGCGAACGGCGTCCTGCAGCAGGCCGGTCATCGTATAGGCGCCGGACGGCGACATGACCGCGACGGGCGCCGGCTTCGCTTCGGCCAGCACCCGACCGTCCGCCGACGTTATTTTGGCGATCGTATGCGCCGGCATCATGACGCCGAGGTTCGGAAACGCGCCGTACGCCTGCGCCATCTGCAGCGGGGAGACGCCCTCCTGCATGCCGCCGAGCGCCAGCGCCAAATGGTCGTCCCCTTTCGCGAACGGGATGCCCAGCTTTTCCGCGAACGACTTGCCCGTCTGCAGCCCGATTTCGTTCAGCAGCCATACGGCCGGAATGTTCCACGACCGCAGGATCGCTTCACGCAGCGTCACTTCCCCGCGCGTCCGCCGGTCCCAGTCGGTCGGCCGGTAGCCGTTAATGTCGAGCGGACCGTCGTACAGTCCGGAGGACGGCCCGTAGCCGCGTTCGATGGCGGGAGCGTAGACGATCAGAGGCTTGAACGACGATCCCGGCTGACGCCGAAGCTGCGTCGCGCGGTTGAAGCCGCGGTATACGTGCTCCCCCCGTCCGCCGACGATGCCCCGCACGCCGCCCGTATACGGATCGAGGACGACTGCGCCGCTTTGGATCGGCCGGTCCGGCGCGCTTTGCGGAAACAGCGAGTCGTTGGCGTACGCCGTCTCCATCGCGTGTTGGACGGCCGGATCGAGCTCGGTGTAAACGCGCAAGCCGCCGGCGAGCAGCTGCCGTTCCGTAAACCCGTACGCTTCGATCGCCTCCTCGATCACCTGGTCGAGGTAGTAGCCGTATTGGCCGCGCAAGCTGCCGACGTCGCTGCCCGCTTCCGGAAGCGGCTCCGCGATCGCCGTCTTGTACTCGTCGTCCGTAATGTACCCGTCGCCGAGCATGAGTTCCAGCACGAGATTGCGCCGTTCGAGCGCCTTCTCTTTGTTTTTGAACGGCGAATAGCGGCTCGGCGCTTTCGGCAGGGCGGCCAGCATCGCGCTTTCGGCGATCGTCACCTTTTCGACGTCTTTGCCGAAATACGTTTTGGCGGCTTGCTGGATGCCCCATTGCCCTTCGCCGAAATAAATCTGGTTCAGGTACGTTTCGAGAATCTTGTCTTTGCTGTACGACTGCTCGATCTTGAACGCGTACGCCGCCTCGTTCAGCTTGCGGGACAACGTCTGCTCGTTCGACAAAAACATGTTTTTCGCAAGCTGCTGGGTGATCGTGCTGCCGCCCTGCGAAACGCCCCCGTCCTTCACGTTCCGCACCAGCGCGCGCAAAATGCCGATCGTATCCACGCCGGGGTGATCGTAAAATCTCCGGTCCTCGACCGCGACGATCGCTTGGCGCAAATGAAGCGGGATGCGCTCCAGCGGGACGGGGACGATTTTCGAGGACGATACCTCCGACGCCACGCTGCCGTTTTTGTCCAGCAGCTGCGTCGGCGCCAGCAGCGGATCCGCGAGCTTCGCGATATCGAGCGACCGGACCCACAGCGCAAGCGCGGCAAAGGCGAGCAGCGCGGCCGCGACCGCGGCGATCAGCACGAGGCGGACGATGCGGGCCTTCGACTTGCGCTTGCGGGCCGGTTTCCGTGCGCTTGGCGCAGGACGTCCGGGCTTTTTCGACGCGGGACGTCCCGGATGCGCGCGGCTTGTCGGCCGGTGCGCGCTCGCCGCCGGCTGCTTGGCTCTGTTCATTGATGGTTTCCCCCTCGGCGTTCTCTCTATGTATGTCGTCATACATATTCGAACGCGCGATTCGAAGTAAGGGGGGGACGGCGGGGCATCCGTATGCAAAACGCCGCAAAAAGCGCTCCGGCGATGCCGAATTTAACGCCGGCCGCTCGGAAATCCGAAAACGAAAATGATGACGCCGATCAAGCAAAAGACGGGCACGAAAACATTGGCGAAAAATTCGGGCGTTTCGGGCTGAAGCCCCGTCATCTTGTTTCCTAACCGTTCGACCGTATAAATGGCTGCGGCGGCGAACAAAAATGCGGCTCCGAGCTTATGGTAAAAGTCGTTCCCCACGGGATGCACCTCTTCGCGTTTTTCCTTACTATACCATAATTTTCTTCATCCCCGGCCATTTCCCGGTCTTATTCCGGCATTCCGCTTCATTTTCGCGTCGGCGCCGTCCCCGGCTCGTTCTCCAACGCGCGCCGCAGCCGGGCGACGCCCTCCCGAATCGATTCGATCGTCAATCCGCCGTAGCCCATCACGATTTGGTGCTCGTGCCGTCCGCTTCGAATCGCATAATGCTCCACGGCGTACACCTGCACCCCTTCCGAACGGATGCGCGCGAGCAATGCCGGGGTAAAGCGCGTCCCCGCCATTTCGACGACCAGATGCATGCCCGCGGCCTGGCCCAAAATGTTCGCCTGCGGCAGCTGCTGCCGCAAGCTGCTTACGAGCGCTTCGCGCCGTTTGCGATAAATTTTTTTCATGCGCCGGATATGACGCTCGAAATAGCCCTCTTCCATGAAACGGGCCAAAATGAGCTGCTCCAGCACGGAAGTGTGGCGGTCGGCGAACCATTTGAGGCGGCGGTACTCCGGAACGAGCCGTTCGGGCAAAACGGCATAGCCGATCCGCAGCGCGGGCGATAAAATTTTGCTGAATGTCCCGACGTAAACGACGCGTTCCGGGTCCAGCCCCTGCATCGAAGGAACGGCGGCGCCTTCGTACGTGAATTCGCTGTCGTAGTCGTCCTCGACAATGTAGCAATCTTGGCGCCGGGCATACTCGAGCAGCCGGATGCGCCGCTGAATCGGCAGCGTGCCGCCGAGCGGGAACTGGTGGGACGGGATGACGAATACGAAGTCCGGCTTTTCCGCGGCGGGCAGCTCCTCGGGAACGATGCCTTTGTCGTCCACGGGAACCGGCAGCACGGTCGCCCCCGCATAGGCGAAAATGGCGCGCATTTCGTCCGTCACCGGATCTTCGACGGCGACGAGCGCGTCCTTTTTGCGCGAAAGCAGCTCCGTAACCAAGTGCAGCGCCTGCGTCGCCCCGGACGTGATGACGATCCGGTCCGGATGGCAGCGGACGCCTCGCGCCTGCAGCAAGTAACGCGCCAGCACGCCGCGCAGCTCGGGCGCGCCTTCGGCCGGGCCGTAGCCGAAAACGCGCTCCGGCGCGTCCAGGCACACTTCCTTGGCCAACCGCCCCCACACGGCGCGCGGAAAATAATCGGCGGCCGGATGCGCCGCTCGGAAGTCGATGGCGGCAAGGTCCGCAACCGTCTCGGCCCGCGCTGCGGCCGGGGCGACGCGCTCCCGCTCCGCCTCCGCGTGACGCGCGAAGGAAGAACCGGCTGCGACGAAGGTGCCCGATTGCGGGCGTCCCTCGATATATCCTTCGGCCGCCAGCCGCTCGTACGCTTCCAGCACGACATTGCGCGATACGCCGATATTCGCCGCCAGCTCGCGGCTCGAAGGCATCCGTTCGCCTTCCGCCAGCTCCCGCCGCAAAATGCGCGAGCGCATCTGCTCGTACACTTGCGCCGTCAACGGCACGTCGGCGTTTCGATCGACCTCGAACCCCAGCATCGGCCTCTCCCCTTCCGCAAACAAACTGGTACTTTGAAAACTGTCCGTTCCTGGTACTTTCAGCAACCAGTATAGCATGGTATGCTTTGCTTCGAAAGGGAGCGTGAGCGACGATGAAAACGATCGGCTTGATCGGCGGCATGAGCTGGGAATCGACCGCCTTTTACTATAAATACATCAATGAGGGAGTGAAGGAACGTCTCGGCGGGCTTCATTCGGCCAAATGCCTGCTGTACTCGTTCGATTTCGCGGAGGTCGTGCGGCTTCAGCAGGCGGGGCAATGGAAACGGGCCGGCGCGCTGTTGGCGGAAGCGGCCGTTCGGCTGGAAGCGGGCGGCTGCGACGTCGTCCTGATCTGCACGAACACGATGCATACGGTCGCCGAGGACGTTCAGCGCGCGATCGGCATCCCGCTGCTGCATATCATCGACGTAACGGCGAACGAAGTGAAGCGGCAGGCGATTCGCAAAGTCGGGCTGCTCGGCACGCTGTATACGATGGAGCAGCCGTTTTACCGGCAGCGTCTGCGGCAGCTCGGGATCGAAGCGATCGTGCCGGAGAAGGCGGACCGGATCCGGGTACACGACGTTATTTTTCGCGAGCTGTGCCGGGGAGAGCTGAACCCTTCGTCCAAAGCGGACTATTTGCACATGATCGGGCGGTTGCGGGAGCAGGGCGCGGAGGGCGTCATTTTGGGCTGCACGGAAATCCCGCTCCTGATCTCGGAGGAAGACAGTCCTTTGCCGCTTTTCGATACGACCTTCCTTCACGCAAACGCAGCCGTGGAATATGCGTTGAACGGACGATTGACCTCCCTGCCGGTCCCGTCCGGATTCCCGCAAGAAGCACCGTAACGGGCAGGATCGCAAAAAAAAAAAACATGCGGGGCTTTTCGACCCGGTTTTCGGACTAAGGCTAACGAACCGAATAATCGTTATCGGGGCCGATAACGGAAGCTTGAATTTGTAACGAACCCCCATATCGCTATTTCCGGAAAAATCGGCTCGTTTCCTTCCATTTTGGCATGATAGCGATGTCCGGATTCGTTAGCCTGAAAAAACGTCCGTTTTTCCGCCGATAAGCATACTACGATTCGTTCCTTCCCGATAACGAGAAAAAAGGCTGCCGCCTATCGCGACAGCCGTACGATTCGAATGATGGCCGTTACTCCTTGTCCTCCGGCCGATACGTCAGCACGACGGCGCCGGAACGGAACGTCCTCGTATCGACAAGGCGAAACGCCTGTTTGGCGTATTCGGCTTGAAACAAACGGTTACAATATAACGTTACGTCACATTCAAGTGGTACTTCCAAATTTCCGTCATCCCTTCACCATCTGGATGTACCACATGTCGAAGCCGAGCTGCTCGTAAAAGCCGGCGACTTGCCGCCAGTTTTTGTTCGACGACCCGACCGTCGCGCGTACGATGCCTTCGGCCTCCGCTTGGTCCAGCAATGCCCGGACGAGCCGGCTTCCGAGTCCGCCGCCCCGGTGACCTTCCGCTATGTACACCTCGTAGATGTCGAGATACCGCTCCCCCGGCCGGATGACAGAGCTCCCTCCGCTCGTCTTGACCGCGCCGAACGTATAAGCGACGATGCCGTCTTCCGTTTCCGCGACGAAAAAATAGTCGCTCAGCTTGGCGGCCAGCTTCTCTTCCGTCCATTTGACGTTTTCGTACCCTTTCGTAATCCCTTCCTCGGCCCATCGGTTGGACAACCGGACGACCTGCGGAATATCGTTCAACGTGCACGGGCGAACGTTTGCCATCTGCGGTCACTCTCCTTCTTGCAGCTAGCTTGCCAATGTTTGCGGTTTCAATGCAAGCGAAAAAAGACGAACCGCTCCCGTCTTCCGTTCCGAAAACGATGGCGGTTCGAACGCGGCCGATTGCGCCGGTCTACTCTTTGATCGTAACCGTCACCGGCGACCATTCGCCGATCACCGTTTGCCCATGCACCGATACGCTGCCTTCCGGCGTCAAGTCTTTCTCGGTCATAATGCCGAGCGCGATCGTAAACCGGTTGAACTTGATCGGGACGCCGCGCTCCCTGCGCACTTCCACGCCGTTTACGTAAAACGCGACTTCGTCGGCCGCCCGGTCGTACGTAATCCGGTACGTATTGAACTCGCGCGCTTTGAAGCTCGTATCTTCCTTGAAAATGCAAAAATAGCGCGTCTTGTCGGACGGCGGCACCTCGACGCCGGGAAACGGCAGCACGGCGTACACGCTCGCGTACTTGTCGTCTCCGACGAAAAAGTCGAGCGCCGCGCCCGTGGAGAAATCGAGCAGGTTCAGCGAGACGTAGCCGTCGTACAAGTCGCCGGGCGCCGTATGCTGCGTACGGGCGCGAATTTGCAGCTCGAAGCCGACTTCCCCGGCTTCCGGCACTTCGACCTGCTCGACCGAATAATACATATGCTTCGCATTGTCGAGAATTTGCACCTTGTCGTGGCTGCGGCTGAGCGGCGCCCGGACGTACAGCATGCCGTTTCGCACGATGACGACGGCGTCGGGCTCGCGGTACGACCAGAACGTGCCGTCCGGCAGCGGAAAGCCGCCGATTTTCCACACTTCGCCTTCGGACAAAATCGTATGAAAATCTCCGAACGTTTTTTGCGTTTCCATGAAAACACCCCTCGATCGAATTAGAGCCGCTGCAGCAGTCCTTGCAGCAGCAAAGCGAGCGCCATCAGCCCCCCGCAGCGGACGGACGCCGTAAGCGAAGCTCCCATAAGCGGCAAATAGGCGCGCGACTCGTTACGGTCCGCGAGCGTGCCGTAAACGCGGAACAGGTTCAACGACGTCAGCAAAGCCGGCAGCGCGTACCAGGGCAATGCCTGCAGGGCGACGCATGCGATCAGCGTCAAGTACGCCAACGTCGCGAGCATGCGCGAAAAGACGAGCGCCCGTTTCTCGCCCCAAACGACGACAAGCGTTTTTTTGCCGGACGCCCGGTCCGCCTGCCAATGCAAAAAATGATGGTTGAACAATACGAGCGTCGTCAGCAGCCCGATCGGCAGCGACAGCAGCAGCGGCTTGCAGTCGAACTGCCCGAGCTGTACATAATACGTGCCCATAACGGGCAAAATGCCGAATGACAGCAGGATCGCCAGCTCGCTGTAGCCTTTGCCCCGATACCCGAACTTCAGCGGCGGCGCGACGTAAAAATAAGCGATGAACGCTCCGAGCGCCCCGATGGCGAGCGGCCACCAGCCGCTGTAAACGCTGACCGCGACGCCGCAGACGAGCGCGGCGGCGAACAGCGCCCAAGTCGCGAATCCGAACGTTTTCTCCGACAGGACCCCGCCCGCCAAAAAGCCCGAGTTCGTGGATATGGCCGCGGCCGTTTCTTTCGCCGCCAGGTCGACCCCGCTCCGGTAATCCCACAAATCGTTGATCATGTTCGAAAACAGATGGGCGCATGCCGCGCCGACCAGCGTCAGTATAAACGGGAACGGACGAAAAACGCCTTCCCACGCGAAGGCGCCGACGCCGCCCAGCACGACCGGGACGACCATGACCGGAAGCACCCTGGCGCGGGACGCTTTCATCCACAAGCTCAGCTTGTCCATGACCCACTATCCTTTCCGGTAGGATGAACGAAAAGTATTCAACTTATTATAATTCATAATGTCGGACGGGCGTACAATTAAATGCTGGATTTGCTGTAAGGAACGGCCTTCCCTGCGAATCTGCCATTATTTTGTCATAGGACCGGGAAAGATTCGTATAATGATAGCAAGAACGTCTATCATTCTTTTTCCGGCAAGGAGTGAACTTGTGCGAGTCGTCGTCGTTCGTCTTCGTTTCCGCAGCCGTCCCGGTTCCCGCACGTATTGGATCGGCTTGGCCGTCTTGCTGCTGGTCGGCATCGTACTCGGCATTCTCCTGAGGATGCCCGATTCTTCGGAAAAAACCGCCGCATACCGGTACGACAAATGGAATTCTTCCAACGGCGTGGTGCTCCATACCGTTCAAACGACTCCCGACCGAATCGAGCTGAAGGCGATCGATACGAACGTGACGGCGACGCCTTATGTCGGCGTCAACGGAGGCTTCTTCTGGGAGGGCTCGCTTCTGAGCATCGCCGTCGTGAACGACGCGCCGCTGAAAGGATCGCCCGGCGATTACGGATCGGGCTGGTACAATACCGGCGTGGACGGCCATCTGCGCCGCGGCACGCTCGTTTGGGACGAAGCGGCCGGCCGCTTTTCCGTTCAAACCGTCCTGGAGGCGGACGAGCTCGTCGTTGCGGATCGGCGCCGGTTTTGGGCGCAGGGCGGGGTCAGCATGAACGTCACCGACGAAGCTTCGTTTGCGGCGAGCATGATCGCCGAGCAAATGCCCGCCTACGACGAAAACCGGATGCGCACCGGCATCGTCTACGATCGCGACAACCGGCTCTATTTGATCGTGACGCCGACGCCCTGCACCGCCGGCCAATTCCGCTCCGCCATCGTCGAGAAATTCGGCGCGGGCCGGCTCGTCGACGGCATCTTTCTCGACGGGGACGGTTCATCGCAGCTGCAAACGAAGCGAACGAAGCTGGCCGGCGACCGGCGGCAAGTGTTCCAAATGGTCGCGATCGCGGGATGAACCGAATGAAGGGCGTACCTGGCAGCGGAAGTTGCGCGCACAAAGCCGAATTCACTCGAATTCGGCCGTTTCTTTGCGTTGACGGGTTTCGCGCCCCGGCGCTATACTTGGATGATTACTTGCTACCATCGCCTGTGGAGGTTGCCGCAAACGTGAAAGAACGCGTCGTATTGCTTCGTCTGCTTGGCGTATCGCTGCTGTGGGGATTCAATTACGTGGCGAGCGCCTATTTGCTCAAAGATTTTTCCCCGATCTTTTTATCGTACTCGAGACTCGTGCTCACGTCGCTGTTTTTAATTACGGTCGCGGTCATCGGCGGCAAAATGAAAAAGCCGTCCCGCCGCAGCCTGCTGCTGCTCTTGTTCGCCGGCTTTTTCGGGACGCTGCTGAACCAATTTTTTTACTTTACCGGCCTGCAGGGATCGACGGCGGGAAACGCTTCGCTCATCATCGCGTTATCGCCGGTGGCGACGATTTTTTTGGCCCGGCTGTTTCTCGGCGAAACGATCACCGTCAACAAGTTGGTCGGCTCGCTGCTGGCGCTGATCGGCGTGGCGCTGATCGTGCTGTTCGGCGGGAAGGCGCTCGGCATTTCCCACGGCGACGTCTATTTGCTGCTCGCCATGCTGGCGCTGTCCGTCAGCCTGCTGTTTATTCGCCAGCTGTCGAAGATCATGGCTTCGTACGACATTACGATACTGGCTACGGTCATGGGCACGGTGCTGATGACGCCGGCCGCCGTCATGGAAGGGGTGCAGGGTCACCTGCACGTCAGCGCGCACGCGACGATGTGGATCGTGCTCGCGGCGGCCGCCATTTTCGGGCAAGGCCTCGCCGGCTTTTGGTGGAACCAGGGCATATCGCAGGTCGGCGCGTCGACCAGCTCGATGTTTATGAACATTCCCCCGTTCGTCGCCATCGTCGTCGCCTATTTCGTGCTGGGCGATCCGATCAAGCCGGCGCAAATTGCCGGAGGCGCCTTGATTTTGATCGGCGTCTATTGGGCCAACGTCCGTTCGGTCCGGCCCAAATCCGGCGCGCAATCGGCGGGCGTCTGAGCATCGGCGTTCATAAAATATCGGCGACGTAGCGGGTCCCGTCGAACCCGAACCTGACGTCCGCGGGAAGACTTTTGACGTTCGGCGTACCCGCCGGTCTTTGGCGGAACACCCATTCTTTCAAATCTTCGGGGAGTCTGTATACTTTGACCGTCCTTCCGATATCGACCGTAACGATCGGGTATTTCGACACGTAATGGAGACCGGCCGAAAGCACGTGGTATATTCTGCCTCGGGAAGATTGCGGGATTTTCAAAAGCGCATGCTTCTCGATATCCGCATAAACGATGCCGCCTCGGGCGTTGATGATGTATTCCGCTTCGGGATTCGTCCGAACGGCTTCCAAGCTTCCCGCCCGTCCGACCGCACCGTCCGCAAGCTTGCTGCGTTTCCGGCTGTCCATAAATATCGCCCCTTTGTCAAATCTTGGAGTAGTATAAAGCACGGGGCTGTACACAATCTGAACAAAGCGCAGTGCCGGAACGGCGCAGCCGGTGATCGAGTCAGGCCGCGGGAGCTGTTCCCGGCCTGGCTTTTATTTTGCAACCATTCGCCCTCTCGTTTCGTCTCCATAGGCTGTACGAGCGCATTCAAGGCAATCTCGTTTCGGCAGCTCGCCCGCCGTCGCGGACGGCAAAGCCGGCAAGCCGAATGCGCATCGTCCTCTCGCTCGCGCTCGTGTTCGCCGTGCCCGCGGCGGGCGTTTTCGTTTACGCGGGATATCCGCTTCGGCTGATGGATGATGCGATCCATCCGGCGAAGACGGAGCGGTCGGGCGTCTCGTTCCATGCAGGGTTTGCGGTCGCCGTTCCGAACCGCTGAACTTCGCTTAGGCGGGACGGCGAGCGCCCTCGCAATCTATCGTTTTCGGCATATGCTGGAAGTAGATAGGGGGTGTTCGTATGGTCATGTTCGGAACCGCACGTTCCATGCTGAATCGCAGAGTCAAAGTTCGCACGATGTCGGGGGAAACGCATATCGGCAAAATCGTCAAAGTGACGAAAACGCACGTCTATTTGCAAAAAACGCCGCGCAGGCGGAAAGGCGGAGGCAAAGTCGGCACCCGCATTTTCGCGCCGTTCATACTGCCGCTCGTGCTTTTCGATTTGCTGGCCATCGTCCTGCTCGTCTGACGAAGCCGACCATCGGAACGATTCCGGACAAACCGAGTCCGGACAAACCGAATGAAGCGGAATATCCGGGAGGGCTCAAGCCCTCCTTTTTTGCATGGGCGCGACCGTTTCGCCGCCGCGAAACGCAGCGAAACCGGCCCGTAACGGGCCGGTTCGTCGAAGCCTTCGATGACTTACTTTTTCAGCCTGGCGTACCATTCGTTCGCTTCTTTCTCCATTTGCTCGCCGCCGCCGGCTTTCCACTTTTTGACGAACTCGTCGAATTCGGAAACCGGCTTGTCGCCCGTAATGATCGAAATGAACGTCTGATCCTGCATTTTTTGCAGCTCGGCCTGGTATTTCGCCTGGGACGGCAAAGCGGTCAGCAGCTGGTTGCGGATGCCGCCTTTCTCGTAGCCGTTGTCCGACGCCCATTTGTTCCGCTTCGCCATCGAAATCGAAGAAAATTCCGGCAGCTCGAGCGATTCCATAACGTTGTTGGCGCCCATCTTCTCCAAATCCTGAGTCGAAATGTTGTTTTTCAGCACCGGCACTTTGTCCTTGTCGAACGTCCAGTCTTCGCCTTCGATGCCGAACATCGCCGTCACGTAGTTTTCGTACGACGAAGCGCTGATCGTATCGATCATTTGCAGCACTTTGCCGAGCTTGTCCGGATCTTTCGCCAGCTGCTTGCCGAAGGCGATGAAATTGCCGTTCAGCATGCTGCCCTGCGGCGCGCCCATTTTGCCGTTCGGCCCTTTCGGAGGCTGCCCGTGCACGAGGGCGTCGGCGGCCGCCGGGTTCACTTTTTTCAGCTCGACGTAGTCGTGGGATGCGGTATCGCCTTCGAACAGCAGCGGCTTCCAGTGGTAGAAGGCGCCGAGGCTCGTCAGGCCGATCCGGCCGTTGATGAACGCGTGCGACAGCGCCCAGTAGCCGCCCGTATTTTCGCCGGTAATGAACTCGGGATCGATCAGGCCGGCTTTGTACCATTTGTTCAGCAGCTGCAGCGCGTCCTTCATTTCCGGCTGCACGGCGCCGTAGACGAGCTTGCCGTCGCGCGCGCTCCAGCGGTCCGGCAAATAGCCGAACGCCCCGTAGATGAGCGGCAGCGACGATGCGGACAACCCGTACGTATCTTTTTTGCCGTTTTTGTCCGGGTCTTCGTTCGCCAGCTTCGCAATCGTCTTTTCGAACTCTTCGAGCGTTTCCGGCGGCTTGTCGATGCCGACGTTTTTCAGCCAGTCGCCTCTCCAGACGATCGGGCTCCGGAACCGGTCGTACATGACGAGCTTCGGAATGCCGTAAATTTTGCCGTTCACTTTGGCGTATTCGAACGCGTTCGGAAATTCCTTCTCGGTTTTCGCGTACACGTTCGGCGCGTACTTTTTCAGCATGTCGAGCGGAATTTCAGCCAGCAAATCCTGGTTGACGTACTGCTGCAGCGTCGCGAAACCGTTTACGACCATCCGGTCGGGAATTTCGCCGGAAGCGAACTTCAAGTTCATCATTTCCGTAAAGTTTTTCGATTCGATGTTCCAAATGTCCAGCTTGACGCCGAGCTTCTCGTTCCAATACTTGATCATTTTGGCGTTCGCGTCGACCGGAGTCGACTGGCCCGACACCCACGAAACCGTATACTGGTTCGACGCGCCGTCGGCGGAGCCGCCGCTTGTCTCCTTCGGTTTCGTGCCGCAGCCGGCTATAGCCAGAGCGACCGCCAGCGATACGGCCGTCGTGACGACCAACCGTTTTTTGAACTGCTGCTTCATGTACCGTGACCTCCCGAGTTGATTCTGATTGTATATGGCATGAACGCGAAGGCCGACCCGGAATCGGCCCTCTCGTTTAACCCGCGCAAAGCGTCTACCCTTTCAAGGAGCCGACAAGGACGCCTTTGACGAAATATTTTTGCAGAAACGGGTAAAACAGGACGATCGGAATGATCGTAACCATCAGCGTCGCCGCTTTGATCGTTTCCGGATTGACCGGCATGTTCGGATCGTCCAGCGTATTGAGGTCCATCATGTCTTTCGTGCCGAGAAGCACGATGCGGCGCATGACGACCTGAAGCACCTGCTTGTGCGGATCCGTCATATAGATCATGCTGTCGAACCAGGCGTTCCAGTGGGAAACCGCCATCCACAGCGACAGCGTCGCGATGATCGGCATCGAAATCGGCACGACGATGCGCATCAGGATGACGATGTCGTTCGCGCCGTCGATTTTGGCCGACTCCTCCAGGCTTTCCGGTACGGCCATGAAGAAGTTGCGGGCGATGACGAGCGAAAACGCGCTGACGAGACCGGGCAGCACGAGCGCCCAAACGCTGTTCATCAGCCCCAAATTTTTGACGAGCAGGTAGCTCGGGATAAGGCCGCCGCTGAAAAACATCGTAAACACGATGAACCCGGTCCAAAACGTCCGATGCGGGAAATACCGCTTCGCCAGCGGATACGCGGCGAAAACGGTGACGCACAGCGACAGCGCCGTCCCGAGGACGGTCCGGACGACCGTATTGACGAAGCCGCTCAGCACGAATTCGTTCGTAAACACTTTTTTGTAGTTGGCGAGCGTCAGCTCCGGCGGTATGAGATGAATTTGCGTCAGCGGCACGTTGCCGGTGCTGAGCGACAACGACAGCAGGTGCGCGAACGGAAATATCGTCGAGACGCAAAAGGCGATCATGAACAAGCCGTTGACGACGTCGAACCAGGTCGCTTTGCCCAGCTTCACTCTCGCTCCCCCTTTCTTGGTGCGGACTTACCACAATCCGTAATCGTTGTACTTTTTGGCGACGGCGTTCGTCACGAGCACGAGCGCGAACGCGATGACGTTTTTGAACAGGCCGACCGCGGTCGAGAAGCTGTACTGCATGTTGACGAGCCCCATCCGGTACGTGTACGTGCTCAGCACGTCGCCGACCTCCATGACGGCGTTGTTGTACAGGTTGAACACCTGATCGAAGTCGTCGTTGACGAGCCGTCCGATCGACAAAATGAGCATGATCGTAATGACCGGAACCATGGCGGGAAGCGTAATGTAGCGCATCCGGTGATAGCGGTTCGCCCCGTCGACGGTCGACGCCTCGTACAGCTCGGGATTGACGCCGGCGATCGCCGCCAAGTAGACGATCGTTCCCCAGCCGAGCTCCTTCCAAATATCGGTGACGACGAGCACGGAGCGGAACCATTCGGCGCTGCCGAGAAAATAGACCGGCTTCAGCCCGAACCACTGCATGATCAGGTTGACCGGGCCGGTAGACGGGGACAAAAACTGGATGGCCAACCCGCCGAGAACGACCCACGACAAAAAATGCGGGAAGTAGCTGACCGTCTGTACGAACTTTTTGAAGACGGACAGCCGGATTTCGTTCAGCAGCAGCGCGAACAGGATCGGCGCGGGAAAGCCGAAAACAAGCTTGTACAGGCTGATCGTCACCGTATTGCGGAATACTTGCCAGAAGCTGCCGAGCGTGAACAGCTCGCGGAAATGATCGAAGCCGACCCACGGACTCCCCATAATGCCCATGCTGAATTTGTAGTCTTTGAACGCGATCAGCACGCCGTAAATCGGCACGTAATGAAAGATCGCGTAATAGATCGCGGCCGGCAAAAACAGCAGCGTCAAATATTTGTGCGTCCAATAGCCGCGCAGCGATTTCGTCAATCGCCCGCCGCGCTTCGGCCGCTCTGCCGCCGGTCCGCTTGCAACCGTTTGCGTTTCGAGGCGGTTCATTCGGTGATGCGCTCCTTTCCGTATAGTGTCATGCCGCTTCGCCATGCCCTTTACGATAGCCGAGCGCGCCGTTGCGCCTCAATAGCAAATAACGCAGAATATAAAACAAGTTCAAGATTTCCCGGTTTTTCCGGCAAAACGATATGCAGATGATGCAAATGCGCGAATAGTCGGCGGGATGAACCGGATACGCGGCGCGTGCTCCAATACAAATAGCGCGTCCGGGGCGACGGGACTTTTCGGCCTGCCGGGCGCGCTTTAGGTGAATCAAGGATTAACGGTATAATTGAATTTGTACGTTTTCGGCGTGACGCCGTACGCTTCCTTGAACTTTTTGATAAAGTAAGCCGGGGTGTTGAAGCCGACGGTCCCGGCGATTTGCTCGACGTTCAGATCGGACGTCTTGATCAGATGCGCGGCGGCTTCCAGCCGCCGTTTGTTGACGTAATCGACGAAGCCGATTCCGGTTTCCTCCTTGAACAGCTGGCTCAAGTAGCGGGGATGCAAACGGACGCATTCGGCGACGACCTGCAGGCTCATATCCCGGCCGAGGTTCGCTTCGACGTATGCCTTCACGCGCTCGACCGACTCGCTGCCGCGGCTGCGGCCGCGCTCCTCGACGAAGCGGAACGTTTGCCGGACCGCATCCAGCAGCCACTCGCGAAAATCGCGAATATTCGCGATGCGCTGAAACCGGTCCAGCGAGTCTTCGCCGACGACGTCGGTCAGCTTCAAGTTCATCTGCTTCACGTACTGCCGGTATGCGTCGACCCACTGCTTCCACTTCTCGTGGCAGTAATCCGCGGACAGGAGGTCCCGCCCCATCCGCTCCGTCAGCTCGTCGACGAGGCTGCGCACCCGCTCACCGTCCCGCGCCCGCAGCGCTTCCGCGAACTCGTCGGTCAGCCGCTCGGGCAGCTCGGCGCGGCTGTTCTCCCGCTCCGTGCATGCCGGCCAGGCGAACAGCCTCCGTTCCGGCATGAAATACCGGTACTTCCAGCACGTTCGCGCATCCGCATACGATTCGTGCAGGCGAAGCGGCCGGTCGACCCATCTGCCCCACGCGGCCGCAGGTCGTACGCCAAACCGTTCCTCGGCATACGCGAACAGCTTTTCCGCAAGTGCCGCGAGCAGCCGCTCATTCGGTTCGCCGGCCCGCACGATCGCCGATATTTCGTTCGACGAGGCGGCGACGGCCGTGCACGTGCAGCCCGCGAAGCATTCCGCCGCCTGCTCCAGCTCGCGCACGAGCGAATAGACGACGATTTGCTCGTCCCCGACGCTGAGCGGCTGCGCACCGGCATCGTCCAGCCGGACGACGAGCGCGCACGAGTACGGCTCCGGCCAGCTCATCTTCAGCAGACGCAGCCGCTCCGCCAGCTCCTCGGGGCCGGCAATGCCGCTGTTCAGCAAGCCGGTCACGAGATGGTGCCGGATGATCGGCACGTTTTCCTGCACCGTCATTTCCAGCTCGCCCACCTTGACCGAAAGCCCGCTGACGATCCGGTCCAGCACCTTATATTCGTTTTCGTGCTTTCCGGACGGCGGCTCGGACGGCTCGAACATCCCCTTCACCGTGCGCAAGAGCGACTTGAGCGGGCTGTACATGCCGAGCGTCAACGCCTGCGACACGATCAGCCCGAGCGCGATCGCGGCGACGCAAATGAGCAGCAGCGTGCGCTGAATCGCCGTCGCGTTTTTGTTGTAGTCGTCGACCGGCGTCGCCTGAATGAGCCTCCAGCCGTTGTACGGCAGCGTCGTATACGTCAGCAAGTAATCGACGCCGCCCAGCGTCCGGCTGAGGCTGCCGCGTTCCTGCCCGGCCGCGCCGATCTCGCGGAGCGGCTCCGCGCTTTCTTCGGCCATGGCGCCAAGCCGGGAGTTGCCGAAGGCGATCGTATGGCCGCTCCGGTCGACGATCCATTGCTGCCCGCGGTCCGTCTCGTCCGATATACGGATCAGGTCGGCGATTGCATCCGCTTTCAGGTTGACCGCGTAATATCCTTTCGCCGACCTGCCGGCGGAGTTGTACGGATACGCGCCGACGAGCGTGACGAGCTCGGCGCCGGCGCCGTCCGAGCTTACGTTGACCGGGACGCGGCGCGTTTCGATCCAGAGCATCGGCGCATCGGCGCGGTCCGCCCGTTCGATCCAATCGGTGCTGACGGCGACTTTGCCCGGAATGCTGTCCAGAAACGAAACGCCCTGCAGCGACGATACGACCGCCCTTTCGTCGCGGTAATAGACGGCGACCGAATCGACGATGTCCGGGTACAGCGCGGCGATCGCCTTCAGGTCGTCGGCGACGCCTTTCATTTTGGCGTAATGGCCGGGTATCGGGTTATCGAAAAAGTACCGGACGTCCGCACGGGTGGCGAGATCCAAATACAGCTTTTGCGCTTTGCCGAGCACGTTCGCCGACAGCTGGTCGGCCGTATGGCTCAGCATGCGGGCGTGCACCTTCTCCACTTCCGCATTCAGGCTCGACGTGAAAAATACGTACGACGTCGCCCCGACGGCCGCCGTCGTCGCGAGCAGCAATGCGGCGTACGAAAAAAACAGCCGGTAAAAGACGCTATTCATTTTGTTCAGCAGCTTCACGGCCGCCACTCCTTCCGCACCGTCGATTCGAAACGCGCGCGCGGCCCGCGGCCGGGCGAACCGCCGCCGAAGCCGGCAAAGCCGCATCAGGCACATGGAATCCCATGCGCCTGGAATAGAGCCCTATATCGCTTCCCCCGGCCTTACAGCCGGACGATCTGCTCCTTGTACGAGCTCGCTTTGCGGAAATCGGGCATCTCCATCACCCGGCCGCCGTTCGTCACCGACAGCTCCGACAGCAGGCCGACCGCCGTCCATTCGCACGCGTCGTACACGTCGATCGGCGGCTTCGTGCCGGTTCGGATCGCGTCGACGAAGTCCTGCACAATGAAGAAGTCGCCGCCCCAATGTCCGGCGCTGCGCTGCTCCTCGGTCACGTTTTTGTACCGCTCCGGCAGCAGGTCGTTGAAGTCGGACAGCGGACGCCATTCGGCTTTGTCCGGATGCTCGCCGTCCTGCTGGACGTATATTTTGTGCTGGTCGCCGAGCCCGCGCGGCGCTTCGTAGCACGCCTTCGTCCCCTGCAGCGTATAGTACGCCCCGTTATGCGGACGGTTCGAGACGCAGTCGAGACGCAGCTTGATCAGCTTGCCGCTTTCGAGCTGGCACATCGTGATCGACGTATCCTCCTGACGGAACTGCGGAGCCGTATGCCATCCCGTTCCGAACGTCGCGACCGACTTGATCCGGTCCCCCTTGAACCACTGCATGACCGGCCCCAAACTGTGCGTCGGGTAAAACATGCCGCGCTTGCCGAACTGCCAGTAGTTGCGCCAGGACGTTTTGCCGGCGGTCGTCTGCTCGCCGGGAACGCGCCGGTTGTAGCCGTAGGCCAAATGCTTGACGTCGTGCAAATATTCGCCCTCGCCGAAGTAAATGTCGCCGAATACGCCTTGGCGCACCATGTTGGCGATCAGCTGGTTCGTCGGAATGTAGCAGTAGTTTTCCGCGAACATGTACACTTTGTCGCTATGCTTCTCGACCGCTTCCTTGAGCCACCACAGCTCGTCCATCGTCACGCCGGCCGTCACCTCGCACATGACGTGCTTGCCGGCTTCGAGCGCTTGAATCGTCTGCTGGACGTGAAGCTGCATCGGCGTCGAGATGACGACGGCGTCGAGATCGGATTCGAGCATGTCTTCATAGATGCGGTACGTGCGCGGAATGCCGAACTTCGCCGCCTGCTCCTTCAGCAGCCCTTCGTGAAGGTCGCACAGCGCCGTCACTTCGACGCCGGGGATAGCGCGGAAGCCGAGCAGGTTGCTCAGCCCTCGGGCGCCGACAATGCCTACTTTTAACGTCACCTTGGATCAGCTCCGTCCTGATTGGTTGTGCCCGCTACACGAGACCGAGCAGCTCGGGCGTATTGCGGTGAATGATCGATTCGATCACGTCGTCTTCGATCGGCGGAAGCGGCGTTCCTACGGCGAACCGTCCCGCGCTCCGCAGCGAATCGATCGTTTGTTGCGTCGTGAAAAACGGAAAGTCCGAGCCGAACAATATTTTGTGCGCCACGCCGTATTCGATCGCCGATACGAGCGCATTATAAAATTGCCAAGGTCTGGAGCCCAGCGCGGACAAATCCATGTAAACGTTCGTATTTTTGCGGACGACCGAAATGCATTCGTCGATCCACGGGTGGCCCATATGCGCGATGATCATTTTCAGATCGGGAAACGTTCTCGCGATCGGATCGAGCTCGACCGGACGCGACGCGTCGAGATAGCCTTCCGGCACGAACGACGTTCCCTGGTGCCACATGATCGGCAGCTTCAGCTCGTTCGCCTTCGCGTAGAGCGCGTAATGCTTCGGGTCGTTCGGGTAAAAGTTTTGGTAGATCGGTGCGATTTTCAGTCCGCACAGCTTGTGCTCCTTGACCGCTTCCTCCAGCAGCCTCGGCGCGTCCGGCCGGTTCGGATCGACGCTGGCGAAGCCGAACAGCTTGCCCGGAGCGGTCGCGACGTACCGGGCCACATCCTCGTTCGGCACGAGGCAGCCGGTCGCCGGAGCGTCGAACGCCAGCACGATCGCGCCGTCGAAGCCGCGTACGCAAGCTTCGTGCTGCTCCGGGGTCGCGATCACTTCCATGTTCCAGGCGCGCTTCGCGGCCGCGCCCCACGCGCCGCCGACCTGCCCGGGAAGAAACAAATGCGTATGGCAATCGAAGATCATACCGTTCACGCCTTTCTTGGGCGCTCGATCGCGCGGATCCGTCGGCTTTCCGACGATTGGTACGGCGGTGCCGGGCCGGTTCGCCGGTCAGCGGGCACCGCCCTGCTTCGGCAGCGGCTTCGCCGGCGTCGGCGGCTGCAAGTAACCGAGCTCGGCGGATATGCGATCGGCTGTCTGTTTGACCGCTTCGCCGATTTGCTGGTATTTCGTCGCCGGCAAATCTTTGTTCAGCGACGTGATGCTGATCGAGGCGAATACTTGCCCGTTCTCGTTCCGGATCGGAGCGCCGATGCAGCGGATGCCTTCCTCGAACTCCTCGTCCTCGATCGAATAGCCGTATTGGCGCACGTACCGGACGTCGTCCATCAGCTTGGCGAGCGCCCGGTCGAGTTTATCCGATGCGCCCTCCAGCTCGGCCGCCAGCGCGCCGGCGATTTCGTCGTCGGTCATCCCCGACGCGATCGCCTTGCCGACGCCGGACATATGGAGCGGCTGCACTTGGCCGATTTTCGTCGCGAACCGGACGAACCCCCCGCCTTCGACTTTATCCACGTACACCGGCTTGTCTTTCTCCGCGACCGCCAGATGGGCCGTATACGGCGTATCGGCGACGAGCTTCTCGAGATGGGGTCTGGCGACGGCGACGAGATCCATCGACTTCATATAGCCGATTCCCCAGCGCAGCACGCCGTGTCCGAGCCGGTATTTGCCTTCCGGACTTTTCTGGATGAGCGAATACTGCTCCAGCGTGTTCAAAATGACGAAAGCGGTCGACTTCGGCACGTTCAGCGTCGTATGAATTTCCTGGATCGACAGCTGCTGCTCGGTGAGCGCGTTCAAAATCGCCACCGTTTTGTCGATCGCGGGAACCGAATATTCTTTCGGCTGCTTCTTCAACGCGATTCCTCCTTTCTATTGGCGAATGGCAAATCCACAACGAGCGGCGTCCGATTGAGCCGGAATCCCGGCGCTTCGGAACTGCGATGCCCCGGAACTTCTATGATCCGAAGCTCCGTTGCTCGGAAACCCCAGTGCTCAGGAGTTCCATTGCTCGGGAACTCTGATACTCGCGATTGCGATTCGAATCAAAGCCGGGCCGCACGAGGATCCGATCCGGCAATAACGGAACCGATTTAAACCGATTTCCGCTATCGCCGTATTTCCCGATCATCTCCCGACGATAGCGGAACGCCGTTCCGTTCATATGCCGATTTTCCCGGTTACGCCGCTCAATCGGCGCAAAAACGGGACGCGATTCCGTTACGTGTGGCGCTTACCAATATTTCGTTTAAATAAAGGAAATCGTTTCCGTTATTTAAACGATGCATCCGAAGCCTCGACTTTGCAACCGGCGATAACGGCGGCCTGGAAGCGCGGCGGCTCGTACCCCGCCGGCTCGCCTACAGCTCGCTCGCGTTGGCCAAATGGCCGCCGTCCACGGGCAGCGTGACGCCGGTAATATAGGAAGCGTCGTCGGAGGCGAGGAACAAAAACGCGTTCGCAACCTCGTCGACGGTACCGAGCCGTCCCATCGGCGTGCGCGCGGTCAAGTTGAGCGAGCTGTCCCGCTCCTTCAGCTTCCGGTCGAGCGGCGTGTCGATAAAGCCCGGGGCGACGCCGTTGACGCGAATGCCGTGCGGCGCCAGCTCCACGGCCATCGACTGCGTCAGCAGCACGACCGCGCCTTTGGATGCGTTGTAATGCGCCAGCATCGAGCTGCCGGCGAGGCCGTTTTTCGACGTCATATTGACGATCGCTCCGCCCGTTCCGCGCGCGACCATGTTGCCGGCGATCACCTGGCTCAGCACGAACATCGAATTGACGTTGACGTCCATGATCTTCGTCCAGCGCTCGAGCGAAATGTCCGCGAACGGCTCGCGAAACGCGATGCCGGCGTTGTTGATCAAAATGTCGATGCCGTCCATCCGCGACCAAGCGTCCTCCGCCGCGGCCTTCGCCGCGTTCAAGTCGCTCAAATCGCATACGGCGTATTCGATCCGCGCGGCCGTACGCTTGCGGAGCGATTCGGCCGTTTCCCGCAGCTGCGCGCTTCGGACGTCGAGCAAAAACAGGTCCGCGCCTTCGCGCAAAAACGTTTCCGCGATACCCAGGCCGATCCCTTGAGCGCTGCCCGTAATGAGCGCTTTTTTACCGGTTAGTTTCATATGGACTCCTTCTCGCGCATGTAATGTCGGGATCCGGGAACAAGCCGGCCGCGAGAGGAAGCCGTTCCGGCATGAAGCGGAAATTGGCTCCTCGCCACCGGCTTCGATCCCGAGCTTGTCGCCGACATCTCGAAAAGACTCATTTTAATATAATGAACAATATTCACTATAATAATAGTGGAATCCTTTTTTCATTGTCAATGCTTGCGACCGATACGGAAATGTGGCGCGGACCGAATATGCGGGTTGACTTCGGGATAAATGTCGCCATATAATCAACTTATTGAATCGTATTTAGTATATTGAACTTTGGAGGGGCGACATGACGAACAGCGCTAAACTTCGCGAGGAATCGAACAAATATACGCCGGGAGGCGTTCATTCGGCTACGAGAAACGTAGAACCGTTCCACGTCTTTACGAGAGGGGAAGGCGCCTACATTTACGACGCCGACGGCAACAAATTCATCGACTATCAGGCGGCGTTCGGCCCTTACATTCTCGGCCATAATTACCCTTACGTCAACAATAAAGTCATCGAAGCGCTGAGCAAAACCGACATGTACGGCGTCGGCACGACCGATCTGGAAATCGAGGCGGCCCGCAAAATTACGACGCACGTTCCTTCCGCCGAGCAGGTGCTGTTCGCCAACTCCGGCTCGGAGGCGACGTTCCACGCGATTCGTCTCGCCCGCGGCGTGACCGGACGGCAAAAGCTGATCAAATTCCAAGGCTGCTACCACGGCTGGCACGACTACGTCGCCCGCAACATGCTCAGCTCCTGGGACAAAATCGGCAAGCGCGATCCCGGCTCGGCCGGCATGCTCGAGGAAGCGATCGACAATACGCTCGTCTGCACGTTCAACGATCTGGACGACGTGGAGCGCACTTTTCATGAAAACAAAGGCCAAATCGCCTGCATCATTCTCGAGCCGATTCCGCACAACATCGGCATCATCATGCCGCAGCCCGGCTTCCTGGAAGGGCTGCGCGAGCTGTGCGACGCGAACGGCGCGCTGCTCATCTTCGACGAAGTGATCACCGGCTTCCGTCACAACATCGGCGGCTATCAAAAGGTGGCCGGTGTAACGCCGGACTTGACGACGATGGGCAAAGCGATGGCGAACGGCTTCCCGATCGCGGCCGTGGCGGGCAAAAAAGAATATATGCAGCGGTTCAACACGCAGCCGGGCGGCGACGTTTGGTTCGCGGGCACGTACAACGGCCATGCCGTAGGCACCGCCGCCTGCATCGCGACGATCGAAGTGATGGAGAACGAGCCGGTTCACGAGCATATTTTCCGTCTCGGCGACCGGATGCGCACGGAAATTCGCGGCATCGTCGACCGTCTCGGCATCAAGGCGTACGTTGCCGGCTTCGGCTCGACGTGGACGACCTACTTCATGGATTTCGAGCCGAAAAACTACACCGACCTGCAGCATAACGACGCGGAATTTTACGTGACGTACCGGAAAAAGATGATCGAGAAAGGCATTTACAAAATGCCGATGAACTTGAAGCGGAACCATCTCAGCTACAGCCATACCGACAAGGAAGTCGACATTACGCTGGAAGCGATCGAAGCCGTATTGAAGGAAATGACCGGCAAGTAAGCCGGAATGAAGACAAACGCGGACGTGCCGGAACAGGCTTGGAGGCCGGGTTCATGCCGAGTTCATGCCGAGTTCATGCCGGGTTCGGGCCGGCTCAGGCCGTCGGCCGCTCAGCCGCCCGGCCGGCGGCCCGCACGAACCGCACGCGAAAAAAAACGGAAAGACGCCCCAAATCCGCCCGACGGCGGGAATGGGGCGTCTTTTTATGCGGGACCGGCCGAAGCGCGGACAAGCTGGCGCTCCGGCCCGCCAACAACGCAGCGGCCGCGGCTTACTTCGGCTGCAGCAGCGCGCGTACGTCGCGGATCAATAGATCCGCCGCCGCGGCCGATATATGCTTGCCGCGCTGCGCTTCCAAATGATTCAGCATCGCTTGCAGCTCGCCGCCGAGAAGCTGGCTGCGCAGGCTGTTCGCGATGCCGCCGACCGCGATCGAGCCGTCCGCCGCGAAACGGTCGATCAACGCGAGCACGGACGGGCCGTTCGTTTCGATCCGGAACGGGACCGTCACGCTCGCGACGTTGCCCGCCATGTCGGCCGCCGTCGCCTGGAAGACGTGCGGGCCGAGCGGCAGCGCCGCCAGGTCGACGGAGGCGTCGGCCGCGATCGGCTGACCGTCGAGCGTAACGGCCGTGCGCGAACGGTCGACGCCGGACAAGGCGTCCGCGACCGACACGTTCAGCCCGATCCGTTCCGAATCGAGATAGGCCGAATGCGGCCGTACGTTCAATCCGACCGCGGGCGGCGTCCGGTCGATGCGAAACGATACCGATTTCGCCTCTTCCGTATTGCCGGCCCGATCCGCGGAACGGTACAGCACGTCGTACGCGCCGTCGACGTCGAACACGACCGGCCCGCCGTACGTCCGCCAAACCGCGCCGCCGTCCGTGCTGTAAACCGAACCGGAAACGCCGGACGTATCGTCCGCCGCCTCGAGCCTCAGCGCAACGGGAGACGCATACCAGCCGTTCGCCCCGTTCGGCGCCTGCGGCGACAGTTCGGCCGTCGTAACCGGCGCGGCGGTATCCGGCGCTTCCTCGGCCGGCGGCGTATATTTCCACAAATCCGAATTGTTGTCGGAGAAGTACAAGTTGCCGAACCGGTCGCGGTTCAAATAGTTGCCGAACGAGCTGTTCAGCAGCACGAATTCCATCGTATCCGGCTTGATCGTGAAAAACTGGCCGCGCGACGTGCCGTACACGTTGCCGTCCGCGCCGGTTTGCAAAAACGCGTACGTCCAAACGGTGCCGTCCTTATACCGTCTCAGCTTGGCCGCCTTGTACGTAAACTGCCGCGTCGCCGGGTCGAATTTGAAAATCGTATCCTCGGCGACGCCCCAGATCAGGCCGTCCGGCCCGACCGCAAGTCCGGTTACCCCTTTTCGGCCGGTCGCCGGCACCGTCTCGAACAGCTTCCGCTTCGTCGCCGGATCGAAGACGAACAGCTTGGCGTTCGTTTCCGCAGGTCCGCTCGTGCCGAGTCCGCCGTAAACGGTCGTGCCGACGTAAAGCAGGCCGTCTTTGTACGCCATCGAAACGACGCTTTGGTTCGGCACGATATTGCGGAACACGTCCAGCTTCCTGGAGGCGAAATCGTACACCGCGAGCGCGCCCTGAAGCGACGTCGAGTTCGGCACCGTGCCGACGAACAGCAAATCTTTGTCTTCGGCGTACGCCATCGCGAACGGGCGGTCCTGTCCGTAAGCGCGCAGATCGAACAGCTGCCGCGGGTTGCTGCCCGACCACGGCTGGCTCGGGTCGTATTCGAGAATGCGTGCGCCCGCGTACGCGCCGATCAGCATTTTGCCGCCCCGGACGGCGGACGATTCGATCTGGCCGAGATCCTCGGTTTCGGAAACGGCGCCCGTAACCGGATCGTAGGACGTGAACCCGGCCATGTAACCGGCGACGTACATGCTGCCCTCCGGACCTTGATGGATGCTCTGAATGAGCGTCGGCGCCCCTTCGTACCCGGACAGCTTCACTTCCGCCCGGCCGGTCGTCATATTGTAATGAATAACGTTGCCGAACTTGCCCCCCGCGACGAACGTAAGGCCGGGCCAATCCGGGCTGCCGAGATCGACGAATTTGCCTTCGTGGAAATTGACTCCGCCCGCTAATGTCTTAAGCTGCGTCGACGTGCGCGTCTGCACGTCGTAGGCGTACAGGTGGCCGCTGTTCGAGTACAGCACCTTTCCGGGCTGGCCGGGAATCGCCGTCACCCGTTCCGAATGAATGTCGAGGCCCGCCGGATCGAAGTATTCGACGGCATTGTCGTCCCCCCGCATGACGAGCAGGTCGCCGTTCGAAAACTTGACGAACAGCCGGTCCTCGGCGAATTCCATGCCGTACGGCCACGCGTACGCGTCGCCGCCGCCCGGAATGGAGCCGGCAAGCAGCTCGGTCCGGCTTCCGTCCGGATTCAGCCGGTAAATGCGGCTCTTCGTTCCCCCGACGCCGACGTACAGAACGTCCCGCCGGGCGTCGTAGGCGAGCGAGCGAACGTATTTTTGCTCCGGATCGAACGACCCGAGATCGCGGATCGTTCCGTCCGCGGGATCGTACTCGAACAGCTTGCCGCCCGGGTACGTACCGGCATACATTTTGCCCGCCGGGCCGGCAACCAGGGAAAACACGTGCGTTTCGGCGCCGAACCGCCCGATGTACCCGAACGTTTTGCCGTTCGGGGCATAGCGGTACAATCCGCCGTCATAATGGGTGCCGACGTACACTTGACCGTCGCTCGCGACTTTGACGCCCCAGGCCGCTTCCACGCCCGGCATCGGGTACGTGCGCAGCACGCCGCGCGAAGCCGCGTCGATGACCGCGAAGACGGTCGGCACCTCCCCCCGCCCTTTGAACACCGTGTACATGACCGGCTTGCCGTCTTCGATGCCGATCGCGCTGTCTTCGTTGATCGTTCCTTTCACGACGCCGCCGATATGTTCGAACGTTCCGATCCGATTCAACTCGATCCCCACCCGATCTGCATATCCGCGCGTGATCCCCGCGGCGGAAGAATACAAAAGTACGGTTCCGGTCGCCGCGTTCGCCGGGACGACCGTCGACGTCGCGTTTTTCGTCCAGCCGCCGTTCGTCTGCGTAATGAAGCTGCTCGATTCGCCGACTTTGACGCCCGCCGCGTCGAAAAACCGGATGTAAATCGCCATGGAACCGTTTTCAACTTTCATCATGGCCGATACCGAGTAGCTCGCACCGGGAACGACGGGAAACGGATCGCTTTCCAGTCCGAGCGCTTTCGCGCCGTTCGCGTCGTCGAGCAGCAGGCTGCTCGTTCCTTCGTACGCTTGCGCGGACGTGACGCCGAAGCTCATCCCGCTTTCCCCGACGCCGAACGTCTGCGTCCATCCCGGAACCGCCGGGCCGAACCGCGGCTCCTCGAATCCGGCGTTGCGAACGGCCGGCGGCGCGGACGAATCGGCGGCGAACGCGGCGGGTGCCGGTACGAGTCCGGCGGCCAGGCCGAACAGCGCCATCCCGGCGATCGCCTTTCGAAAGCGGCTTTTCCCCATACATCCTCATCCCCCTTTTTTGACTCACCCGTGACTCACAACTTATCATAAATACAATAAACGCGAAGTGTCAATACGAGTTCGCGCATTTAGTCCGCACCGAGTTGAACGGGCGGCCGACTGTTTGTAAAATGAATACAGCAAACCGCGCCCGTAAGCGGGCGGGAAAAGGACCGATTCGCATGACCGACCAACCGAGCCGCAAAACGGCCCGACTCCGACTGGAGCATATGATCCACACGCTGCGCGGCGACATAATCGCCGGCAAGCGGCGTCCGGGGGATTTTTTGCCGACCGAGCGGGAATTGTCCAAGCAGTTTCTGCTCAGCAACAAGCTCGTACGCGTCGGGCTCGGCGCTTTAGTCCGCGAAGGCTTGATCGAGAAAATCGCCCGTATCGGCAACCGGGTGGCGGAGCCGCTTCCGGACCGTCCGGTCGGTCTGAGGTTCGGCTACCCGTCCTCGCTGGACCGCGACGCGGAGCTGGGCGCCCTCGTCCGCCAATTTCACCGCGACCATCCGGCCATCCACGTGCAGCCGATCCCGATCGCCTTCGACAAATATTACGAGACGGTCAAAGCGTATTTGGAGACCGGGTTGATCGACATCGTGGCGATGAACTACAACAACTTCCACGACTTTTGCAGAAACGGCCGCCTCGACTTGCTGCTCGAGTGCGAGCGGGACGACGACGCCTATTATCCGTTTCTCGCCGACGCGTTCTCGTCGGGCGGCAAGCTGTACGTCCGGCCGTTCGTCTTCTCCCCGCTCGTCCTGTGCTACAACCGCGACCATCTGCGGGCCGCCGGCTTGCCCGATCCGTACCGCCCGGACAGCTGGGAGCGGCTCACGGAAGACGCGGCGCGGCTGACGGTCGAGAACGAGCGGTTCGGCTTCTATTTTTTCCTCCATTCGAAAAACCGCTGGCCGGTGTTCGTCATGCAAAGCGGCGGCTTGGGCGCCGACGCGGCGTCCGGACGCGAGAGCTCGATCGACGCGATCATGAACGGTTTGAACGTATGCCGGGAAATCATCTACGCGCCGAATACGTTTCCGACGTTTTTGTCCGGGAGCGACGCCGACGCCGAAGAGCTGTTCGCGCAGGGCAAAGTTTCGGTCATATTGTCTTCCTACATGGCGATGAACCGCCTCCGCGAATCGGACGTCCGCTTCGATATCGCGCCGCTGCCGGTGCTGCGCGAGCCGGCGACGATTATGATGACGATCGGCCTCGCCGTGAACAAACGGTCGGAATCGGCCGGCGCCGCGCGGAAGTTCGCCGACTATTTGCTGTCCGCGAACGCCCAGACGGATATACGCGCCAAAACGCTGAGCATCCCCGCCTTACGGCAAGCCGCGGAACGGACCGGCGCGGAGACGATATACCGCCCGCCGGGGTACATGTCGTATTTGGACATGGTCCCGTACATGCGCCTGTTCACCGACCTCGGTTTGACCGCCCCGCAGATGGACGCGATCATGAAAGAAGCGAACCTGTATTGGGCGAAGCTGCAAAGCGAGATCGGCATGCGCGGGAAAATCGAGGCCATCCTGCGGGCGGATTGAAACGGAGCGCAAAAAAAGACGGGCCGCTCGACCCGGCGAGTCGAACAGCCCGTTTTTCCTTTCCTTTCGTTCGGCACTTATCGTTTGCTATACTAAAAGCAGTTACACGCGTCTTACGGGAGGGATCGGATGCGCAAATCGAACGCCGGCGAAGTTTTTCAGGAAAGCCAGTTTATGAACGCCGTCATCCGGCAGTCGACGGACGGCGATTTCGCGATACTTCACTTCCATCAAGGGATGGAATTTTTGTATATCCACGAAGGAACCGGCGTCGCCACCATCGACCGGAAGCCGCTCCCGGTCGGTCCGGGATCGCTGCTTTACTTTCAGCCGTTTCAGCTCCATAAAGTCGAGATGACGGGAAATTCCGACGTCCGCTACGTCCGCTCGGTCTTTTTCATCAATCCGGTCATCGCGGAATCGCTGCTTGCCCCGTTTCCCGAGCTGTACGCGTATTTTCAACGGCTTCTGCGCAACCGGCTGTCCGACCAGGCGTTCCGTTTCGCCACGGACGGGGAAATCGGCCGGCTGATCGAGCAGTTCAGGCAGGACGTCGTTCGCGTCAAAAAAGCGCATGTGCAGGAGGAATACATGATCTTTTTCCTCCAGCTGCTGAACCGGCTGCGCAAGTCGTCCGCACCCGACGAGCGCGATTCGGACGAGACGCCCGCCCGCACCCAGCATCATGTCGAGAAAATGCTGGAGTGGCTGGAGCATCATTTTCACGAGACGTTTTCGCTGCAAAAGCTGGCCGACTTCGTCTTCCTGTCGCCGTATCACGCGTCGCGGCTGTTCAAAAAGCATACCGGCATGTCGATCACCGACTACGTCAACGTCAGGCGCGTCAAGGAAGCGTCGAAGCTGATCGCCACCACGCAGACGCCGGTGAAAGCGATCGCCGCGCAGGTCGGCTTTCAGAGCGACGCCTATTTCTGCAAGCAATTCAAGCACATTACCGGCGTGTCGCCGTCATCGTACCGCCAGCATCTTACTTATTTCCATCCGCATCGATGACGGCCTGGAATTTGTCCTGGAACGTGCGGAGCGCCGTGTTGATGTCGACGCCGTTTTTGCTCACCGATTCGGTCGCGTTGGCGATTTCGGCACGAAATTTCAAATTGTATTTTTGCATGTAATCGTTCGTTTTCACCGTCGGGTAATTCGGATTTTTCAGCACGTCGAGCCGTTTCGTCTTCACGAGCGGATGGTTCCACCAGTCGTAGTTCGGAATCGACTTCATCACTTCCGGGGACAAAATCGTGTCGAGCACCGCCATCGCCAGCTCCTTGTGCTTGCTCGTCGCCGTGATCGTCCACATGCCTCCGTTCGGCCCCACCACCGTATGGGGCGCCATTCCCGCGAATACCGGATACGTAGCGGCGTCCCACTGGATGGATTCGTATTTGTCGGGCGCACGGAACAAATCGCCCGCATCCCCGGCGTACATCGCCACGTTTTTCGTCTTGTAAAAGTTCGAGATGTCGCCGCCCTTGGGCAAAAATCCGCCCTGCTCCCCGGAAATGCGCCCGTTGATGCGCAGCAGCTCGCTCCATTTCGGATCGGCGGTGCTCACTTTCCCGTTCGGGCCGACGAATTCGAGCCCGAGCTGGAACGCCAAAAAATGGGGGGCGGCGTGGGCGACCAAGCCTTTATACTCCGTCCCGCCGTCGGTCCGGACGAATTTTCGGGCCAGATCGACCGTCTGATCCCACGTCATGTTGTCCTGCGGGTACGGCACGGCGAATTTGTCGAAAATGTCTTTATTGTAAATCAGCGCGTACGTATTGTACGGACTCGTCTCCTCCAGGTTGTCCGGCAAGCCGTACAGCTCTCCTTTGGCGCCGTAGCTCCGTATGACTTCCAGCTTTTTTTGCTCGAATTTGCTCATGTCGACCCCGAGCTGCTTCGCCAAAGGACCGACATCGTATTGCAAGCCGTAGTCGTCCAGCGCCGCGAAGGCGGAAATGATCGCGCTGACCAAGTCCGGCGTATCGCCCGCGGCGATCGCTTTGTCGAGGTCGGCGTATTTGACGTACTGAAACGTTACGTTCGGAAATTTTTGCTTGATGACCGGATTTTGCGTGAACTGCTTGAAGCTTTCCTCCGACGCGGAATAAGCCACTTTCAGCGTGACCGGCGTCTTGAGATCGATGGCCGGCTTGCCGCCGGTCGCCGCGACGTCCGTTTGCGTCTGTTTGCCGTTCGCGCAGCCGGCCGTCAGCAAAAGCGCAACGGTCAAGGCCGGATAAACCAATTTCGTTTTGTACATTTCGTCGAACCCCCGTCTGTTTATCAAATCGATGATCGCTTGGCGGTACCGCCGGTTACGTCACGATCGTGCCGTCCGCGTATCCTCTGTTGCCGAAGGCGATCAGCCGCTCGCACAAGCTTTGCGAGATGGCCGCGCCGGCGTTTCCGTCGAGCCCGTTGCCGTAAATGAGGCAGTCGTCGGAATTGTACAGCAGCAGCCCGCTCGTCTGCGTTTTATTTTCCCGGTCGTCGGTGCACTGATTTCCGCTGATCGTCGTAAAGCTGCTGTGGACCAGGTTGATCCCCGAGCCGACGTTGTTTTTGACGATATTCCCTTGCACGAGACTGTCGTATCGCCGCCCAAGATCGCCCTCCAGCTTGATTCCGTGCGAGCCGCAGCCCGCCACGTAATTGCCGGCAATCCGGATATTTTTCGCCTTCCACACGGAGATGCCGCGGTCCGAGCAAGCCCCCTCCGAGATGTGATTGCCTTCGACGATCGTTCCGTGAGCTTCGACGATATGGATGCCGTACGTAAACGATGCGCCCGAGGCGGACTTCACCAGCTGATTGCTTTTCAGGATCACGCCCGACGCTTCCTTATGGACCCGGATCCCGTGAGCGGCGCCGCCCATAATCGTATTGCCCTCCACGACGGCGGCTTTGCCGCGGTACACCATAATGCCGCTGACGGGAGGGTTCCAGCTCGCTCCCGCCGGGGTCGTTTTATACGGCGGCGATTCGACGACGTTGTTCGCGATGACGTTGCGGTCGCCGTAGGACATAAACCCCCACCACGTTTGCCCTTTCACCGTATTGCCGGTCGCGGTGACGCCGGACGTTTCGATATGAATGCCGCGCCGGAACGGTCCGACGACCACATTGCCCTGAATCGTGCCGTGTCCGTCTTCGATATGGCCGTTTTCCCAGCCGGGGTGGATAAGCGATTCGAAGTTGATGCCGATGCGGGGGTCTTCTCCGGGCTTGGATGCAACATAGTTGCCGACTACGATCGCGTCCGAGCCGAAGATGCAAATCCCGTCGCCCAAATCTTCCCTCGCCGCCCCCAGATGGTTCGTAATTTGATTGTTTACGATCCGCGTTCCCCGGTATTCGGTCGTGCTCGTGCCCGAATTGACCAGGATGCCGATCAGCATCCGGTCGATGCGGCAGCGCGTTATCATGGCGCGATGCGCCCGGATCTCGATCGCCCCCGACCGCGTCCCGCTTCCGTGCGGTTCGCCGATTCGCTTCAGCTCGCTCGGGTTATGGAAGCCGAGTCCGTCCACAACGACGTCGTCCGCCATAATGCGCAGCGTATAGACGTTGTCCGCGCCGAGCCGAAGCTTGCCCGCACCCGTAAACGTAACGCCGGGCACGGTAATGTCGATCGCCTGCACGCACAACACGTCCACGTCCGGCGGAAAATAAAACGTGTCCCCTTGGCGGGCGGCGTTCACGGCGGCTTGAATAACGTCCCGGTCCGCCGGCGTCTGCCCGTCGCCGGCGATGCCGAGCGTCTTCACGTTGGTCCAGTCGCGCAGCTTTTTGTCGTCGCCATTGCCGTACACCGCCCCGTTCACCGACTGATCGCCGTAAGCCGTATGCAAGAAGCCTCCGGCCAAAACGGCGGCGCCGGCCGCGCCGACGGCGGCCAGCATGCTTCGTCGGCTAAGCAGCGGCCTTGCCGCATTCGCCGTTTCCCGCTTCGGCGCTTCCCGAAGCGGTTCCGTCTCGAATCGCTCGTTCGGCATTTTTCCCATCGTCATTTCCCCTCCCGTTATTTTCGAGAAAGCGCTATCTCTAAAGCAACTATAACAAAGGGGCATATAACGATGTTGCGTGATCGTATAACGCTGTTGCTGCTCGGTATCCGAACGCGAAAAAGAGCCGCGGCGAGGTGCGCGGCTCCTTTGACGCAGTATGAATCGGACGGCGGCGAGTGCGCCTTAGAGCAGCGACTCGGCCCCGTCGATGACGATTTCCGCGCCCGAAATGTGGCTGGACTCGCCGGAAGCGAGAAACAGCACCAGATCGGCGACTTGCTCGGGCATGCCGGCCTTGTGCTCGAGCGGCTGGCTGCCTTGCGGATATTGCACCGGAATTTCGATCTGCTTCAGCTCCGGCGTCTTTTTCGTATTTTCTCCGATATTCGTTTCGATGGCCCCCGGACATATGACGTTGACGCGGATTTTGTACCGCGCCAGCTCGAGCGCCGCCATTTTCGCGAAAGCGACCTGACCCGCTTTCGAGACGCTGTAGGCGGATGCGCCGAAGCCGGAAAATTTGCGGCTTCCGTTGATCGAGCTCGTCACGATGATGCTGCCGCCGTTTTGCTTCATATGGGGAATCGCGTATTTGACGGCAAGGAACGTTCCTTTCAAGTTCGTCGCCAGCGTGTTGTCCCAATCCTGCTCCGCCATATTCTCGATCGGCGTCCACGTTCCGTTGATGCCGGCGTTGGCGAACACGATATCGAGCCGGTTCCACTGCTCGAACGTTTGCCGGATGCCGGCTTCCATCCGTGTCGGGTCCGATACGTCGATGTCGGCGACGATCGCCTGGCCGCCGAAGCTTTCGATTTGCTTCAACACGTCCCCCGCGCGATTTTCCTTCAAATCGGCGAGACATACTTTGGCGCCTTCCTGCGCCAGCTTGATCGCGGCGGCCCGGCCGATTCCCGAACCCGCGCCGGTGACGAAAGCGACTTGATCTTTGACGCGCTGCAGCTGCGGCGCGTTCGGCATCGTTTGCGTTAACGGCATGACTTGCGTTCACTCCTTCGTTGTCCGATTTTGGCCGTACTCCCTTATATTGCCCAAAATGCCGCGGACATTCGGACCTTTTTCAACGTCCCCCGTTTCGCCGAAACACAAAAAACGCGACGAGTATTATCGCGCGGCCGGTCCGTTTGCAGACTTTGTCGCGGTATCGTTCCACGGGCTTGTTCCGCCGAACGAATCGGACGGGGCACCGATAGCGATTGCAGGATTCGTTAGCCGATTCGCGCATTCGGCATAGCCGGATACGCATCTCGTTTTCTCCGGATCCCGGGCGGGCCGTCCTTTTCCGCACGCTCAACGATCGCCGGTTCAGCAAGGAGGCGGAGGCGGAGGCAGCTTTCGCCGTAGGCTATTACGTTGACATGAAGGTCCATTGTAACTATACTGGTACTGTTGGAAGGGGGGCGTTCAGATGGCCGTAGTCAGCAGGTACGTCGTCGCGCTGCATATATTATCGTGGATCGCGCAAAAGACCGAAGATAACGACAATTTTGTTACTTCCGATCGTATTGCAAATAGCGTGAACACCAGTCCGGTTTTTATTCGCCGCATTCTAAAATCGCTCCATGACGCCCATTTAGTCATCGTTCAGCACGGAGGGACCACCCCCGGATGGAAGCTTGCCAGGCATCCGGATTCCATCACCTTGCGGGATGTTTATGAGGCTGTTGTGGAAAAGCCGCTCTTCGAGCTTCATCACAGTCCGCCGAATCCGAAATGTCTGATCGGCAAAGGGATTCAACCGGCCCTAAATCCGATTCTTACAAAATCGGAATTAGCCATGAAGCAGGAACTCGAACAAGTGACGATCTCCCGTCTGCTGCATGATACACTCGCCGAGAATTCACAATCGGGATAAGAAACTGCAGGTTAACCGGAGAAAAAGCCATTTGGAAGGTCTCCAGGTTAACCTTTGCATTGGCCATCAATAAAACCGGATCGGTGTCCTTGCTTTCTTCGGTCATGTTTTTTTGCCGACCAATGAAACTAATTCAGTGTTATTGACCTATTCCCTCATCCTATGCAATTCAATGTAACTGCACCGTTTGCTTTGAATCCGACTTTTGTACTTGAAAGGAGAAGCCCTATGAATTTTCGCATCTTTATTCTCGCAATCGGCACCTTTGTCATCGGAACGGAAGGTTTTATGATTGCCGGCCTGCTGCCCGCACTTGCCCGGGATTTGCAAACCTCCGTATCCGCGGCCGGACAGTTGGTTACCGCGTTCTCCATTGCCTATGCTCTCGGCTCTCCTGTATTAACGACACTTACCGGACTTGCTGAACGGCGCAAACTGTTGACGTATGCCTTATTTATTTTTGCCCTCGGAAATATTCTTTGCGGCCTGGCGCCCAGCTACGGTCTCATTCTCGTCGGACGGATCGTCGCTGCCGCAGGCGCCGGACTCTTTACACCGGCAGCCAATCACAGCGCTTCCATCCTTGCCGCTCCAGGAAAACGGGGACAGGCGCTTTCCATCGTCATTGGCGGAATGACCGTCGCGTTAGTCTTAGGTGTCCCGCTCGGGAATTGGATTGCTTCGGTATTTGATTGGAAAATGACCTTCTGGTTTGTCGGCATTATCGCCTTGGTCGCCGCCGTCTGCATTCGCTTGTTTTTTCCCGCCATTTCGGCACCCGCATCCGTCACTTTGGCAGAACGGCTGTCTTTTCTGAAAAACCCGACCATCCTGACCGCTTTATCGATAACGCTGGCCTGGGCTTTCGGCATTTACGTCGTATACACCTATATTGGCGATATATTTGGCAGAGTCGGGGCCGGGGAAAATACGATCACGGTTATGCTGCTCATTTCGGGAATCGCCAGCTTTCTGGGCGTCAACTTCGGGGGCTTCGCTGCAGACCGGTACGGTCCTGCTCGCACCATCGTATTGGCGCTTCTCCTGCTGATGGTTGCGGTCGTTGCCTTATCCTTCTTCAAGTCCGTCGCTCTCGGCATAGCCGCGATGGCTCTATGGGGTTTCGCCGGCTTTACGTTCAATCCAGCGCAGCAGCACAGACTGATTGGGTTATCCGGAAAAGATTCGGGGGTCGTGCTCTCTTTGCATCATTCCACACTTTATGTGGGAACGGCTCTCGGCTCCATGACCGGCGGCCTTGTTATCCAATATGGATCCGTCACCTGGCTCGGAATCGTCGGAGGGGCTGTCGTCCTTATCGGGCTCGTCGTATTTCTGTTCACCCGGCGGCATGACGAGCTAAACCAAAGGAAAGATCTCTTCTCCCTAAACGAATAAGAAACATGCAGCACTGGAATACACCGTTGCGCTTCATATCCTGGACATGGATGGCGTTGGTCGCAAAAAAACGCCAAGCTCCAGTAACCTCCGATCCGATTGCGGCCGGCGTCAATACCAATCCTGTTTTCATAAGGCGCATACTTGGACAACTTGGAAATTGTTATGGAAATGCGGAAAATACTATGGAAGCCCATTTGTCGCAAGCAACCATTGCCGATCTGTCGACAGTAACGATGACTCATATGAACGAAAAAAGCCGCAGCTGCGCGGCTTATTAAGCATGTATGTTCTTGTCAGCTTTGAGTCGGGTCCGGTCGGTGGGCTCCCGGATCTTCTCCTGCAATCGGTGTATCGTCTTCGGGGCTCATCGTACCCCGACGGGTTTCTTCGGCTGCTCGTTACCGGTTGAGAAAACGGCGAATTTCCGCCAACACCGTACTCCGCTCCTGCGAAAACACGCCGTGTCCCGCACCCGGAATCAGCACCAGCTCGGAGCCCGCGATGCGCCGGTTCAACAGCTTGGCGTGCTTGGCGCGGAATACCCAGTCGTCTTTGCCGTGAATGATGAGCGTCGGCGCCTTGATGCGTCCGAGCCGATCGAACGAATCGAAACTTCTGCTTGCCTGCTTGTGCATTTGAACGCTGACCGGATTCGGCGGCGCTTGCTCCATCCGTTCGACGAGCGACGCGATCATGTCCGGATGCCGCCGCATGTACGATTTGGAAAACAGCATGTCGAGCGTATCTTGCGGGGAAAAGCCGGTCGATTTTCGCATCAGCCATCGGATCATCCGAAACGAAGGCAGCACCCGCGTTACTCCGCACGTCGTGCCGCATAAAATCAGCTTCGCCACGCGCTCCGGATGTTCGATCGCGATCTCCTGCGCGATCATGCCGCCCATCGATTGGCCGAACAAGTGCGCTTTCTCGATGCCCAGCACGTCCATCAAGCCGACGACGTCTTTGGCCATATCCGAGATGCCGTACGGCTCGGTCGGCGCATCGCTGCGTCCGGAACCGCGGTTGTCGAGCATGATGAAACGATGGTTCTCGCTGAACGCCTGCTTGACCGCCGGATGCCACCAGTCCATGTTGCTGTCTTTCCCGGTAATCCCGATCAACGGAAACCCTTCCCCGACGGTATCGTAGCAAATGGTTACGCCGTTCACGAACGCCTTCTCCAATCTTCCCACTCCCCCACTTCATAGTCTCGCACTTACGATTACTGTATTCCGCGAGAACCGGAAAAGTTTGTACCATTCGCGTTCGGCATGCCCGTTTTTGTTTGTATTGCACCTGCGCTCAGCGCCGAAATTCGCATTAGAAAAGACCGTCGGACGACGGTCTTTCTGCGCAAACCGATCCTGCTTGCACGCCGCAACTGCAGCGAAGCGGGAAATGAAATGGAAAAGTTCCCTCTATTTTCGGCCGTTTCCCGTTTCCGGGCAGAGCAACGGGAAAACGTCCCGCTAAATTCGCCCATACCGCGCTTTTCGCCGATTCAGCGCCACTTTAACCGGAGCTTTTCCCGGTATTTCGAAACGGCGCCTATACGAGAGCGGATTAACGTGAGGTTTTCCCGTTCGTACTATTCCACCGGCTCGGCAGCATAAGGATACGCCGGATGTAAAAACGGCAGGCGCCACTCGCCGTTCGCGCCGTTCGCGCTCGGCCGGCTTATTCGTCAGGCAGCAGCGACGGATCGAACCGGCTCGCGAACAATCGCGTCGCCTTGTCCGGATCGATATCGCAGACGAGCAGCTGTTCAGCGCCGTACGGGACGTGATCGATCAGTCTGCCGTGCGGATCGATGAGCGACGTCGCCGACGTCTGGCCATCCATCGCCAAATTGACGCTGGCAAAATAGATCGTGTTTTCGCCGGCTCGGCACACCATCGCTTTCTCGAAAAACGACTCGCCCCACTGCATCCGTTTCGTCTGCCCGCTGTGTCGGCCCGTCCATTGCGGCTGAAAGACGATTTGCGCGCCGCGCACCGCGGCCCACCGCACCGTCTCCGGGTATCGCCACGCTTCATGGCAAATGGCGATGCCGAACGGTACGCCTTTGATACGAAACATCGTTCGAGTCCCGTCGGGTACGTAATGCTCGGACTCGCCGCCGGGCGGAATTTGGTTTTTCGTTTGGAAGCCGAGCACATCGCCCTCGTCCGACACGACGTAAGCCCGATTGTGCAGCCCGAGCGGCGACGTCCACTCCATCCCTACGATCGCCGACGTCTTATGCTGCCCGCACATATGCCGCAGCGTCTCGAGCGCGCGCTCCATCGCCGGCTGATCGGGAGGCGGCAGCGCCACGTCCGTGCCCCGGAGGCCGGGCAAATATGCTTCGGGGAAGCAGACGATGTCGACGCCGTATTCGCGGCACTGCCGCAGCGTTTCCCCGATTTTGGCCAGTCCTTGATCGAGCGTCGGCTGGTGGCGAAGCGATGCAAGACCGATTTTGAGCATGCCCATCCCTCTTTTCCGAAAAGTCGAACCTGCCCTGCGCCGGACCGACGCTTACAGCCGCTTGCAGCGCTTGACCGTTTCGCTGCGAAACGTCGCCCTTCAGCCCGCCCGGCAGCCGGATATGGCTGCGCGCCGGCATATCGGGATCGGCGCGGCTTTGGCGTAATTCGGGTACATGTCCCGGCAGGTCGTCCGCCGTTTTCGACCATTTGCCCGTAATGGGGTCCGCATGTCGTCCGGCATAAGCCCGTAGGCGTCCGGACAGCGCAAGCGCCCCGTAATAAAAACGGCATGAACGGGCTGCCGCTCTGCCCGAGCTCGGCCGGCGGGTTCAACAAATAAGATTCGATCCGCTCCCGTCGGGTTCCTTCCGCGATACCGCACAAACGGGCGACGACCTCCGTTTGCATGCGGAACGAATCGGAACGACGGCCCTATGTCGCGCGCGAAGTCCGCATCCCCGTACAGCTTCGTCGTATGGCGGCTGATGTTGCTGGCGAACGTGACAGGCGAACATTTTTATACAAATTTCCAATATTTCTTAGACGCGCCGGCGCTGGCATAATGGGACTATCAACGTTAAGGAGCTGGTGCGACGATGGCGACGAGCGAAGCGATCGTGCGGGAAGTTAGAGCCGACGACGATTTCGGACAAATTCACGATTTGATATTGGAGACGAAACGGAACGCTTCCCGGGATAAGCGATTGTCGATTCGTTCCGCGGAAAAACTGCGCAGCGACTATTTCCCGGAAGGGCCCGATTCGCCGCAGCCCGAGAGCAAAGGCTTCGTAATCGAGGAGGACGGCCGCATAACGGCGTTTATGGGGGTCCATCCGCGCAAAGAAAACGGCATACTGGATTACGGCGTTAACCGGTACGATCTCCCCCGGCTTAACGCCTTGCTGAACCGGTGCGAGCAGATCGTGCTGGAGCGCGGCGGCACGAAGCTGTTTTATTTCGCCTCCACGCAATTCGCCCAAATCCGCAACCGGGAAATCAGCGTTCTCGAAAGGCTGGGCTTCGAGTCCGAGGAATTCGCGCGAACCGGCGCCTTCTTGTCTCTTAACTACTGGAAAGAGCCGGAGCAGATCGACTCCAGCCGCATCGTCGCCGAAACCGATATGGAAAAAGACGACATTTATCGCATGATGGCGGAGGACGATAACGAGACGGACGCCGACGTATTCAAGCACCAGCTCCGCACCGCGGAACCGAGCAACGTCATTTTAACGCTGCGCGGCAAGGGGAACGACATCGCGGCCATCGCCTACTACAAAGTAAAAAAAGTGAATCCGCAGAAGGACGAACTTTCGGCCACGGCGTTCAACGTCCATTTCCGTCCCCGGTTCGAGCTGCACCGGAGCGAAAAGAAACGTTTCGTGCAAGCCGTTCTCCATTCGATGAAACAGCTTGGATTGAATAATGTTACCGCTACTTTTTCGCTGAAGCATGTCGATGTGCTGACGCTTCTCGTTCAAGAAGGGTTTCACGATTTTCTCGGCAGCATGCTGTCGTTCACGAAAACGTTGAAGTAAGGCGGGAGGAGCGATGAGCCGATACCGGAACGCGAAAGACGTGCTGCCCGATCATTTGGTCCGGGAAATCCAGAAATACGTCCGCGGCCAGCATTTGTACATTCCGCAAACGGAACGGGCCGGCTGGGGCGAAAAAACGGGGATCCGCGACGAGCTGGAGCAGCGCAACAAAGAAATCGCGCAAAAGTTCGTCGACGGAGTGAGCGTCTCGCGCTTGGCCGATATTTATCATTTGAGCGAGGACCGCATCCGTACGATCGTCTATGAGCATTACGGGGACGAATAACCGGCGCCGGGCGGTACCGGCGTCCGCACCATACAGTAGGGCGGAGTCGACGGCTCCGCCTTTTGGCGTTTGCGAGCCGGTTCCATTGGCATACAGGCCGGGAGCCGAACAAAGGGCGGCGTTTTCGGGGTACGTTAATTGTACTTTTTGGGAACCGGAATCGGGATAAGAGGCTTTAGAGCCTCAGACCACGGCTTCGAGGAAAGGCGGATCGGCCGACCGGCCGCCGCTTCGCAGCTCGACAGCGATTCACACCCGCTGCGCCGCCGCAAAAAAGCGCCGCTGCTTGGCCGCACGGCCTCGAACCGTAACCGGAACCCGATCCGAATCGTTCCGCGACCACGGTGCCGTGAAGCCCTCCGTTAACCGACGTCTCCGCCGCGTTTCCCCCACTTCGTCGCCCAGCTGTCCATCGCGGCCACCACGTTGTGAAAGTCGGCGCCTTTGTCGGTCAGCGAATATTCCACCGTTACGGGAACGGTCGGAAACACTTCGCGCCTGACGATGCCGTTATGCTCCAGCAGCCGGAGCGTATCCGTCAGCGACTGCGTTTTGACGACGGCGACGTCGCGCTGCAGCTGCTTGAACCGTTTCGGTCCTTTGAACAGCTCGGTAATGACGAGGAATCCCCATTTGGCGCCCATAATTTGCAGCACTTCGCAAATGCTCGGCTGCTCTTGAAGCGGTTCCGAGGCGGAACTCATTGTGCATCCCCCTCACTTCCTTTTAGTAAGCGAGTCAGACGAAACGGACTACGTCCAACCGTTTTGCCTTCTTTCGCGTCTGCGGCGGCCTCTATATAATGACTTACAAGCGGTCCGCGCAAACCGCCCTAACACCCGGTACGGGAGTCCCGCACGTGCTAGCCGTCCTGCTCCCATTATACCGCAAAGCGAAAGGATTGAAACCGATGAATCGTCGTCTTGTCGTCTATTTGCTCGCCTTGGGAGCTTTCATAACGGGCACGGCCGAACTGGTCGTCGCCGGCATGCTGAACGTGATCGCGGACGATCTCCATATATCCGTCGCCGCCGCCGGGCAGCTTATATCCGCCTACTCGCTTCCGTTCGCCATCGGCACGCCGATACTGATCGCTTTAACCGCCCGAATGCAGCGCAAACGGCTCATTATCGCTTCGCTGGTTTTGTTTACGTTCGGCAGCCTCGTTTCGCTGTGGAGTCCGAATTATACCGTCTTGTTCGTCTCCCGGATCGTCCTCGGCATAAGCGCCGGCATTTATTCCGTCGTCGCCGTCGGCTCGATCGCGAAGCTCGTTCCTCCCGAGCGGATCGGCAGCGCCGTCAGCCTGATCGCGCTCGGCTTCGGCTTCGCCATGGCGCTCGGGGTGCCGCTCGGTGTCGCCGCCGCGAATGCGGGCAACTGGCGGGCCATCTTCGCCGTCCTCGGGCTGATCAGCCTGATCGTAACGTTCGCGCTGCTTCGCCTGCTGCCGCATGTCGAAGGGGACGCGCCGGTGCCGTTCCTGCGCAGATTCGCCGTACTGGGCCATCCGGTCGTCGCGAGCGGGCTTCTCATGTCGCTGCTGCTCAATGCGAGCAACTCCGCCATGATGACGTATTTGGCGCCGTATTTGCAAAACGTCGTTCATTTGCGGACGGCGGAGGTCGGCTGGTCGATGCTCGCGTTCGGCGTGTTCGGCATCGCCGGATCGCGGCTGGGCGGCTTCGGCGTGGACCGGTGGGGCGCGGTCCGCATCATCGCCGTCTCGCTGTCGCTGTCGGCGGCACTGCTGCTTGCGTTGCCGCTGTTCGCCGCCTCCGCGCTTCTCGGCTTGCTTTTGATCGCCCTCTGGTTTACGGCTCTGTTCATGAACGCGCCGGCGCTGCAAACGTATTTCATCCAGCAAGACCCGGAGTCCGGCAACCTGGTGCTCGGGTTGAACCTGTCGATCGTCCATTTGGGCATCGCGCTCGGGGCCGGAGCCGGCGGAGTCGTCGCGGACGCCGCTTCGACCGTCCAGTATAACCCGTGGACCGCCGGCTTGATCGCGGCGCTCGGATTGGCGGCGGCCGCCGCATCGTTTTCGATGCGCCGGCGCATCGCCCCGAAGCCGGCGTGACGCGTTCGGTACGATCCCGCGGAACCCGGCGTCCGCGAACCTCGCCGACTGCTATTACCGGCTCGGCGACCGGGCGAAAGAAACGGAAATCACGTTCCGAACGTTCGAGTACGACATTCCGCGCCCGGAGGCGTGCTGCCGGCTCGGATACTATTTTTTGGAGCGCGAGCGGTTCGCCCAGGCGATTTTTTGGTACAGCTTGGCGGCCGATTACAAGCCGAACGGCGAAGAGTCCGTTCAATATTCCTGGTTACCGCATATGCAGCTCGGTCTTTGCTTTTTTCGGATCGGCGATTACGAACGGTCTTACCGCCACAACAGAATCGCCCACCGGTATATTCCGGACGACGAAGGCATCGTCCAAAACTTGAAGCTGCTGGAGAGCATACTCGGAGCATCGAATACGCGGAATCAATTGTCATAATTTTCTCACAATTCGCAGCGGCAAACGGCGCGGAAACGGCTATAATAGCAGTGAAATCGAGTCGGCAAAGAAAGGATGATGCGCATGACCGTCTGGTTCCGCCGCAACAAATCCGGCAAAATCGAAGCCCCGTTCGTCCCGACGGGGCCCGCCCCGACGCCCGTCGGCGGCGAAGTGTACGAGAACGCCGCCAGCACCATTATCCAGGAGCGCCGCATGCAGCATTGGATCGACGAAGCGATCCGCGATTGCCAGAAGAACGGCGGCTTGGACCATTTGAGCGGAAAAGGAAAGCCGATCGATGTGCCGACCGGCGACATCATGAACTCCATTTTGAAAAACGCCAATTACTTGCCCCCATGGCTGGAGCTGCAGCACGAAATCCGCGACGACATCCGCGCCCTGCTTCGCCATTGCGACGAGGCGAGCGACGACCCGGGGTCCATCCAAACGAAGCTCGATGCGATCAACAAAAAAATCGCCCGGTACAACACGATCGTCCCGACCCCCGTCCTGCAAAAAGGACGGCTTCACGCCGACTCGGTGAGACGGCAGGCGAACTCCTGGGAGTAGAAGCGCGCGGCGAACGCTACCGGCGCGATCCCCGTTGACGAAGAGGCCGCCGGTACGCGCGAACGCATACGGACGGCCTTGCTCGTTCCCTTCGTCTTCGGCCGAATAGCGGCTACGCCTCCACGCGCTCCGACGTCGGGTCGCAGTTCGGCTTTTCGAGATCGGACACCTCGGACAGCTTCGTCAAATAATAGCATTCCTCGCGCGCCATATGGTCGGCCATCAGCGGCGCGATCGTCCCGAGCAGCTCCTTCGAAATGTCGAGCTCCAGCAGCTCGTGCAAAAACTTCATAAACAGCAGCATCTCCATCTTCACGTCGCTGCCGAACTTCGCCAGCGCCGGAAACCGTTTGACGTTCGTCCGCAAATAGCCGGCCATCTCGACGGCCTTCAAATAAAAATGCTCGAACTGCTTGCGATACGCCTCGCTCTCCTGCTGCAGCTTCTTCTCGGCCATGTCGAGATGCCCCGTGATCGACGCCGCATGGCCGTACGCGTCCTGAAGCCAGACGAGATGGTAATGGAGCGGATGATACAACGGCGCGGGACGGCCCGCCGAAAGCTCGCGAAGAACGCGCTCGTACTCCTCCAGCTCGTTCACCATATGATTCAAAAAGCTCGGCGACAGACCGATCGAAATCGTGCCGGTCAAATGCCGCTGCAGCAAATGAAGCTTGAACGCCCGCAGCTCGGCGGTCAGCCCGGAAGCGGCCGCGTTCAAGGCCGTCAGCCCGGCGCCCGCGAGCGGCTTCCGCGCTTGCCCCAGCAGCTTGTCGTACTGCGCGACGAATTGCTCGGCGCGGGCGATCTCCTCCGTCTCCTTCGGCGCCAACGCGTCCCGGATAAACCGGCTGTGATCGCCGAGCACTTGCAGCCAAAAGCGGTGCTCGAACAGCGCCGATTGTTCGTATGTTGCCATCGCAGGTCCCTCCGCACTCGATTTGGTACATTGTATGTGCGGATGCCCATCTTGATTCGCGACGAGCCGTTTCGCCGCGGCTTAGGCGGACGCGCTCTCGCCCGTCTGCCGTTCCTTCGGCACGAGACGTCCGGCGACCGTTACCGCCAGACACATCACGAAGCAAACCGCGAACAGCGCCCGGATCGGCGCGCCGAACGATTCGCCGTCCCCGGCGGACGAGCCCATCGAGCCGACGAGCAGCGTCGCCAGCCCGATGCCGGCGATTTGCCCGAGGTAGCGGACCATCGCCAGCAGACTGCCGGCAAGACTGCTCTTCGACGCGGGAGCCGCGCTCATAATTTCGGCGTTGTTCGTCGCGTGGAACAGCCCGATGCCGACGCCGAACGCCGCCAGCTGCAAGCCGACCGTTACCGGCGTCACGCCGCCGGGCAGGGCGACGAACAGCATCGAAACGGCGCAGCACAGCGAGCCGAGCGCGATCGGCGCCGCGCCGCCGTATTTGTCGCGGAACCAGCCGGCGAACGGCGCGACGAAGCCCATGACAAGCGGCTGCAGCATGAGCAGCGCCCCGGTCGCCCAAGCGGAATAGCCGAGCTGGCTTTGCAAATAAAACGTAACCGGAATAAGCGTCGCCGTCTGCGCCAGGTTGATCAGAAACGACCCGGCGTTGCCGAGCCATACGTTCCGCCGGCGAAACAGCTCCCGGTCCAAAATGCCGTAATCGATCCGCCGGCTTTGCAGCCAGAGGGCGACCAGCAAGGCGGCGCCGATCGCCCCTTCGACGACCGCTTCCGCCCGAAACGCAGCGTTGGCTTTGGCCGATTCGGCCGCCATCATCAGCAGGCAAGCGCCCGCCGCGAGCAAAAACGAGCCGACGAAGTCGATCCGCGTTTTGGAGGAGCCGCCCGTCCCGCACGGAAAAAGGCGAAGTCCGAGCACGCAGGCGACGAGCGCGATCGGGACGTTGATCCAGAACAGCACGGGCCAGTCCGCGAACTCGAGCAGCAATCCCCCCAGCGCGGGGCCCGAAAGCGTGCCGATCGAGATGACGACCGCATTGACGCCGAGCGCCCGTCCGCGCTCATGGTCGGGAAACACTTCGCGCACCATCGCCTGGCTGTTCGCCATAATCATCGTCGCCCCGACGCCTTGCAGGCAGCGCGACAGCAGCAGCGCGGCGAAGCCGTGCGAAATCGCGATGAGCAGGGAGCCGATGCCGAACACGAAAAAGCCCAAGCTGTACACTTTGCGCCGCTCGAGCCTGTCGGACAGCTTGCCGAGAAACGGCAAAAGCGCGACCATCGTCAGCAAATAAACGGTCGCGACCCAGCCGATTTGCGCCAGCGTCACCGAAAATTGCTCGGCCATCACCGGCAGCGATACGTTGACGATTCCGACGTCCAACGTGGAAATTAACGTTCCCATATTGACGATTTGCAGGATGGCCCATTTATTGGCCGTTTTGGTCGACATGGCTGCATTCCTTCCCCGGAGCGGTCCCCGCCGAGCCCGCGCCGGATCGGTGAAACCCCGCCGCGGGCATAAGTCTCTCGCCTGATTGTACATCCGTCCGCTCCGATTGAAAAGAACATTTCGCGAAAAAAACGACGGCGGAAACCATTACCGGACAAAGCGGCGTCTATACGGCCGATTGCGCCGGCGCCCTATTTTCCCGCGCCGTTCCAGCTTACGGTGCGATGCCCCATCAGCTCGTTTTTGCCGTTGTAGGCCGCGAACACGATCGGCTTCGCCGGTTCGAGCTTCGAGAAGTCGAGCTCGAGCTCCCACGGCATCTCGTACGATACGGCGAGCCGCGTGTCGCCCTGCAGCGCCGCGACGGAATGCGGCTGGATGTCCATCGGCAGCTTCGCGTACACGAACAGCTTCCGCTTCCCCTGCAGCCCGGACGCCTGCTCCAGCGGCACGTAGCGAACGGCGCCGTCCGACGCGCTCCCTTGTCCGATTCGGTTCAAAAAGTAGTCGCTTTGGATCAGCCTGCGGTACATGTCGTACATGAGCGGATTTTCTTTCAGGTCATAGATGTGGTCGCCGTTCAGCGTCTCGGTTCTCGTCTTGCTCATATTGAAATACGTCATCGCCTTCACCTGCGGAAACATGCGGGGCAGGAAGCCGTACAGGTTGCCGAGCTGTCCTTCGGCCCATTTCGCGTAGCTCGTGTTCGTCGTCCGGTAGTAGTGCGATACGGCGCCTTCGGAAATCATGATCGGCTTGTGCGCGTATTTGTCGTACAGCGGCTTGAAATAATCGATCACGTTTTTGCTGAAATCTTCTTCTCCGGCGAACAGCGGGGTCGCATAAAGCGAAAACCCGACCCAATCGACATAGTCGTCCCCGGGATAATAGTCGTCGATATTCGTTTGCGGCCAAAAGTTCGGCGACCACACCATCGCCACGTTCGGCGCCTCTTCCTTCATGATCCGGGCGATCAGCCGGAACTTCTCGATATATTTGGCCGGCTCGTCGTACCACGGCACCCAGGCCCCGTTCATTTCCGACGCATAGCGCAAAAAGATCGGGATGCCCGACTCCTTCGCCTGGCGCGCGAACGATCTGACGTACTCGTCGTCCTTGATGCTGTCGAGCCCGTAATGCGGCTCCCAGCCGATCTGCACCGCTCCGCCGCCCGCCGCCTTGACGCTCGAGACGAGCCGCGTCGGGAAATAGTTCCGCGTATCGTTTTCGTCCTTGCGCCATCCCGAATACGTCAGGCCGATCGGGTGATAGCGTCCGAACGTCGGCTCGACCGACGGCCAATCGAAGATGCCGAACATGCCCAAGTATACGCCGGACAGCGGCTCGAACTTGGCCGGTTTCCGGGAGGTATCCGCCGCAACGGCAACGTAGGGCGCCAGCGCGACGGCGTCGTTTTGCGCCGGAGGCGTCTCGTCGTAAAACCGTCGGTCCTTCCGCTCGTCCTTCGCCCAATAACCCTCGGAAGCGGCATACCATTCGGCCGCCTCGCTTTCCTCGCCGACGCTGCGGTAATAGGCCGCTTTCCGGTAAGCGTAATCGGCCGCGACGCTCCATTTGCCGGCAAGCTCCGCTTCCTTCAGCCGTTCGTCCCAGCGCCGCAAAAACGCGCGATCCGCCGGCTCGTCGGCCGCCTGCTCCTTCATCGTCTGTTCGACCGGGTCCGGCTTTTGCCTGCCGCTCTCCGCGAACAGCAGCCCGCACGCGCAGCCGGCGGCCAAAATGCCCGCGATGACGGCCCCTCTTCCGTACTTTCGACGCATGCCCGACTCCCCCTTCGGCAACGAATGTATTGTAGGCTAGATTATTTCTGCTAATGTTGTTTGCCGTTCTATTATACTATGAGTCCGAGCCGCTTATCACGTTCGCATGCGCTTTACCGCCGCATATCCGATAAAACCGATAGGAAGTGGAGATGTTTTCATACGGCCCGGTTTAGTGTACAATAAGGGAAAGCGCTAAACCTAACATGGCATGATAACTAGTGGCGGTGATTGTCAAGAGTGGAATTAAGGCAGATCCAATATTTTATCGAGGTTGCGAAGCTGGAGCACGTTACCGAGGCGTCCTACGTGCTGCACGTTGCGCAATCGGCCGTCAGCCGGCAAATATTCAAGCTGGAGGCGGAGCTCGGCGTCGATCTGTTCGTGCGCGACGGACGCAAAGTGCGGCTGACGCCGATCGGCAAAATGTTTCTCGGCCATATGGAACGGGCGCTGGAAGTGATCGAGAAGGCGCAGCAGGAGATCGAAGATTTTCTCGATCCGCAGCGGGGCACGGTCAAGATCGGATTCCCGAGCAGCCTCGCATCGCATATGCTGCCGATGGTCATCTCCGCGTTTCGCGAGCGTTATCCGAACGTGCAGTTTCAGCTGCAGCACGGCTCGTACCGGGAGCTGATCGATTCGGTCGCCAAAGGCTCGCTGAATTTGGCGCTGATCGGTCCGGTACCGAAGGGCGGCAAGCAGATCAACGGCGATACGCTGTTTTTGGAAAAAATCGTGGCGCTCCTGCCGGCCTCCCATCCGCTCGCCGATCGGCCGACGTTGAAGCTGAGCCAGCTGCGGGGCGATATGTTCGTTCTGTTTCCGGAAGGATTCGTGCTGCGGGATCTCGTGATCGACGCTTGCGAGGCGCAAGGCTTCGAGCCGAAAATTTCGTTCGAGGGCGACGATATCGACGCGATCAAAGGGCTGGTGGCGGCCGGTCTCGGCATCACGCTGCTGCCGGAAATCGCGCTTAACGACAATATTCCCCGTTCTACCGTTAAAATTCATTTCGAGGATCCGCAGGTGACGCGCACGGTCGGCATCATTACGCCGGCGAGCCGGGAGCTGCCGCCTACGGAGAAGCTGTTCTACGATTTCATCAAGACGTTTTTCGTCAGCGTCGGCAAATTCAATCACGAATAAAGGGAATGGAGCGCAGAGCGCGTCCGTTCTTTATTTTTTGGTTCTGTTAAATGTCTATACGAATTGGGATTTTATACCTAAGAATGAAGGGACATGATATAAAGCGCCTAATAGAAAGGAATCAAAGAACTATTTTTCCAAATATTGTTGAGAAAATTCCGAATTTTTGCTAAATTTTTCTTACAATTATTACTTGCTTAACTTTTAGCGCAGTACCAGCTTATGCGGCACCTACAGGTGATACTCAATTGTATTTATCGAGCGCTTCTGGTCCCTTGGCCTCCTATTCAGACATATACGGTGATCAGTACTACAATCTGTTGAAAATTGCCCATAAGGTCATCAAAGATAATAACACTGCCTTCCCATTATTTGAGCAATCATATAGCAATACCAATGTAAAGAACCTATCATCAGGAGTAAATTATCATACTTGGGATCCAGATTCTAGTTACAGAGCCGAGGGTTCTTTTGAAGCAATACAGAACGGGGTAACAGTCTGGACCCATAATGATGTTGACAACACGCTTTAACAGCAAGACTGGAATCTAGTAATCATTAGACAAGGGGGAGGCAACTCCCCTTGTCTATTACCAAGGTGATGAAATGAATAGAACTAGGATGTCCGTTGTAATCATACTGCTAACGATCAGTTTCTTGTTAAGCGGTGCTGGAAAACGCCGTCTCAAAAGGAATCGCCACATTCTTACCTGAATAAAACAAACAACTCTTTAATTAAAATTATGTATTTCAATAACGATACATTTTACAGTGACTACGGATTTTGGTTAAAGCAGGAGTTTCCGAATATCCAATTCGAAGTCGTTTCATCTGAAGAAGCCATAAAGAAAAATGATAAACAGTTACTGTTTGAAATCATAGATAAAGAGAAGCCTGACATGATCTCGATTGATCACAGTATATTTGAAGTACTGATCCAACGAGGGATGTTACTGGATTTGGAACCGTTAATCCTTCGCGATAAGTACAATATCGAGCAATTCGTTCAGCCTGTTATTGAATATTTAAGGCATGACGGTAAAGGGAAATTGTTTGGATTAACACCGATATTTAACAGCCGCGCATTATTCTATAATAAAACGCTGTTTGACCGTTATCAAATCCCTTATCCGAGCGAACGAATGACATGGCTCGACGTTTTTGACACGGCCAAACGATTTCCGAACAGTGAAGTTTTCGGATTTGAATATCGTTTAAGCGACTTTAATCCGATGATACTGGTAAATGAGATTTTGTTGACCCATGGTTTGTCCTATTGGGGACCGAACTCGCAAAAATTAGTTCAGAGCAACTCCGATTTTGAAGCGATCATGGATTTGGTCATAAACGCCTATCAGGAAGGCTATATTTACAGCTCGGAGCACCAGGACAACGAAACTGTACATGTTGCTGCCGACGCCCCTTCGGAAGGAATGTTTTTATCGGGAAGAGCAGCTATGACATACGGAAATTATTATTTTTTAAACGATATAGAAGCTGCGAGCTTTAATAAAAGAGCTTCATTTGACTGGAGTATCGTTCCCGAGCCTGTCGACCGCGACCATATAGATTACACATACAATTATGTTCTTTATGATGTCTTTGCCGTTCACTCTACTACCCGAAATCAAGATGTCGCTTGGGAAATTTTGAAATATATCCACAGCGAACAATCGGCCAAAAACATATCTTTATCCGCTAACAGCGGAGGACTTTCAACGCTACGGAATTTTGTTACAGATAAATGGGGAAAATCGCTCTCAGCCTTTCATCAATTGCATCCGCGATTGGACGGCGAAGTAAAAATTCCGTTCAACAATGATTTGGCAGAAACGGCGAAAAGGGCAACCCTTGACCGGATGAGAGGAACGATCACCTCTAAAGAGGCATGGAATCAAATTTCCGCCGCTGTTGAGGAACAATATGTAAAGCGCTACAAGGAGGCACCATGAACGCGAGACGAATCTTCGTCATTCTTTGCTTGATCGCATGTTTCGGATCCGGGTGCAAAAAAAATGAATCTCCAGATGTAAAAATAAACTTAAATGAACAATATGAAATCACTGCATTGCATTACAATGATCAGGAATTTATAAGTAAGTACGGTAAATATTTCATGAAAAAATTTCCCAATATCAAGCTTATTGTAATCCCTTATCCACCAGTTCGTCCTAACGAAGATATTGTTGCGATTATGTCTGAATATGTCAAAAAGCATAATCCCGACATTTTATTCATACCCAACTACGGAGTTTATCGCGCCTTCGCGACATCCGGAAAACTGAGCTCTCTCGATGAATGGATAACAAAAGACCGATATCAATTGGATGATTATCATCAGGGTGTTTTGGATGTCCTTCGGTCGGCAGATGAACGATATATGTATGGTTTATCTCCAACCTTTACCAGCAGAGTGTTGTTTTATAATAAGGAGCTTTTCGACAGCAACCACATCCCTTATCCTCGCAATCATATGACATGGATGGAACTGATCAAGCTTGCATCCGCCTTTAAGCAGGGAAAAGGATTGGAGTTGGAATCGCTTAAGAACTATGATTTGATAAAGGAACTAGGCACTCGACAAGGGCTAACCATGCTTAACAACGACGGCACCGGTGCAAAGTTAAACACCCCTGAATGGAAAGGGATATGGGAGACTGCCGCAACGGCATACCGGTATCAAAACCTGCAAACAAGCAATCCCGATGGACAATCATCCTTCCTTTTGGGCTCCAGCGCTATGCTTCTTGCGAACAGTTATTATATGGAGAGCATTCCTTCTTCCATTTCATGGGGAGTCGTTACGGAACCGGTAGACTCGAACCGTGCGAAAAGCTCCTATTCGCTTTATCCGGATAGCATATTTGCGATTCATGCACAAACGGATGAACGAAACAAACCGGCAGCTTGGGAGTTTATAAAATATATCAATAGCGAGGAAATGGCCTCCATCTTGCTCGAAGAAAGACCGAATACGCCAACATCCAGGAAAAATGCTTTCTTGCAGCATAATGACAAGGAAAATGCGAGTGCATTATACGACTTAACTTCATGGACAAGGCCCGTATTGGAGAAGGTTCCTCAAAAATTTTTCAATTCGTTGGAACCTATTGCCGAGGAAAAATTGGACGGAGTCATATCGGGCAATTTCACCGTTGAGGATGCTTTAATGGATTTACAAGCTGAAGCAGACAAGATTTTAAGTGAAAAATAAGGAGCTTAACGTTAAAGAGCCGCCCTAATCGGGCGGCTCGTGACGTGAGCGAAGTGCAAGGGGCGGGCTGTCGACCGCTCGCCACAATGATGAACTTCGAAGCTGAACGTCGCTTTCAATGACCTTTTACACGACGCCGTGCAAAATCATCGCGTCGGCCACTTTCAGGAAGCCGGCGATGTTCGCGCCGACGACCAGGTTTCCGGCATGGCCGTATTCTTCCGCCGCCTTTACGCTGCTGCGGTAAATGTTTTTCATAATGTGATGCAGCTTGTCGTCCACTTCGTGGAACGACCACGAGTAGCGCATGCTGTTTTGCGACATTTCGAGAGCGGATACGGCTACCCCGCCCGCGTTCGCCGCTTTGGCCGGTCCGAACAATACGCCCGCCTTCAAGAAGACGTCGATCGCCTCGAGCGTGGACGGCATGTTGGCGCCTTCGCCGACGGCTTTTACGCCGTTAGCCACAAGCAGCTTCGCCGATTGCTCGTCGATTTCGTTTTGCGTCGCGCAAGGCAGCGCGATATCGCAAGGAATCGACCAGATGCCGCTGCAGCCTTCCGTATAAACGGCGCCCGGATGCTCCTTCACGTACTCGCTGATCCGTTTGCGCTCGACTTCCTTCAGACGCTTCACCGTATCGAGCTTGATGCCGCTCGGATCGTACACGTAGCCGTTGGAATCGCTGCACGCCACCACTTTCGCGCCGAACTGCTGCGCCTTTTCGATCGCATAGATCGATACGTTGCCGGAGCCGGAAACGACGACCGTGCTGCCTTCGAAGCTTTCCCCGATCGATTTCAGCATTTCGTCGACGAAATAGACGCAGCCGTAGCCGGTCGCTTCGGTACGCGTCAAGCTTCCGCCGTACACGATGCTTTTGCCGGTCAGCACGCCCGCTTCGTTGCCGCTGCGGATCCGCTTGTACTGGCCGAACATGAAGCCGATCTCTCTGGCGCCTACGCCGATATCGCCGGCAGGCACGTCCACGTCCGGACCGATGTACCGGTACAGCTCGGTCATGAAGCTTTGCGTAAAGCGCATGATTTCGCCGTCCGATTTGCCCTTCGGATCGAAGTCGGAGCCGCCTTTGCCGCCGCCGATCGGCTGACCGGTGAGCGAATTTTTGAAAATTTGCTCGAAGCCCAAAAATTTGATGATGCTCGCGTTAACCGACGGATGGAAGCGAAGACCGCCTTTATACGGTCCGATCGCGCTGTTGAACTGAACGCGGAAGCCGCGGTTTACCTGCACGTTGCCTTGGTCGTCGACCCACGGCACGCGGAACGTGATCAGCCGCTCCGGCTCGACCATCCGTTCCAAAACGCCGTGCTTCATATAATGAGGGTGTTTCGCGAACACCGGCACAAGAGACTCGACAATTTCTTTGACCGCTTGATGGAACTCGCTTTCGTGCGGATTCCGTTTCACGACGGTTTCGTAAACGCCTTGTACATATTGCTGAGCCGCGGTCGTATCCAGCTCGGTTTGAACAATCGCCATTTCGTATCCCCTCTCTATCCGTAAGAAGATGATTCCGCAACATATCGATGCTTCATCCAATACATGTATCTTATTATGCGAACGAGGGCATATACAATGCGTGATTTAGATGAACTTCATGCCATTTCGAGATAACGGAACCATGTCCGCTCCGGCTTTCCGGCATGAGACCCTATCGGACTTTATTGGACCCATACGGAAAAAACGGATGCCAGCACGATCGCTTGCGCAAGCGAAAAGGCGACCATCATCCGCCAATCGTTCCTCGCGAACGGTCCGCCCCGCGAAAGCCGCAGTCCTACAAAAGGAATAAGCAGCAGTCCGAGCACAAACAATAAGATAAAGCTGACGACAAAAACGTACATGGCCGAAATCCCTCCGGTTGTCTCGTAATAGCCGAAATCTCGAAAACTAGCCTGCGTCTTCCGGACGGCGGCCGACGGATTTTCGCCGGCGGACGCAAAGAAGCCGCAGGAAAGAGGACCTTTCCCGCGGCTCCGTAAGCATGGCAAAGAAGCCATGGTATGAGCGAAAGCGGTGCCTCTCCTAAACGCTTGCGAGGTTAGCTGACGGATTCGGGCGTTGGAGTCGCCCTACGCTTCGTCTGATGTTCGGACGGTTGCGATTCACCCCGTGAAACCGACGCCGGATTGGCGTCATGCGGCTTCTGTTGGTTCCCCCGTTCCTGCTGTCGCAGAATTCAGCGATCGTAGACTTCGAATATGGTATGAATCATACTCTTCGCAGCGCCGCCTGTAAAGTGCGATGAGAAGCGAAAATAGCCGATTTAACCGGCTCCCGGCCGGGAAGGCAGCGGTTACAAACGGCGCAATCGGTCCATTGCTCCCGTTATCGGCTTGGCCCTCGCTTATTCGCAAACCGCCGCGGCCCCGCTCGGGTGCGGCGATCGCGCCTCTTTTTGGAAACGCGCGCCCGTTTGCTTCGTCGCCCGTTTATTGACTTGCGGTCAAGGGAGACCTATACTGAATTGAAATCGTTACATGTAACCATACCGGTTACCGGAAGCGAAACTAGCAAATCGAGGAGCTGATCGCATGAAAGTGGAAATATGGTCCGATTTCGTTTGCCCGTTCTGCTATATCGGCAAACGGCGCTTCGAGCAGGCGCTGGAGCGGTTTGAGCACCGCGGCGGCGTCGAAGTCGTTTATCGCAGCTTCGAGCTGGACCCGCGGGCGAAACGGGACCCGGCCGGGGATATTCACGATATGCTTGCCGCCAAATACGGCATGAACCGCGAACAGGCGAAAGCGATGAACGCGAATGTCGGAGAGCAAGCGAGAACGGTAGGGCTCGCCTACCGTTTCGATACGATGAAGCCGACGAACACGTTCGACGCTCACCGGCTGGCGCATTGGGCCGGCCGGCACGGCAAAGCGGAGATCATGACGGAAAGGCTGCTGAAGGCGTATTTCACCGATTCGGCGCATATCGGGGATCGCGAGACGTTGGCACGACTTGCCGCGGAAGTCGGGCTCGACCGCGAGGAGGCGGGCCGGATGCTTGCCGGAGAAGAAGGCGAGGCCGACGTTCGGGCCGACGAACGGGAAGCGCAGACGCTTGGCGTCCGGGGCGTTCCGTTTTTCGTCATCAACCGCAAATACGCGATATCCGGCGCCCAAAGCGCGGATCTGTTTCTCGATACGCTGATCAAAGCGTGGGACGAAGAGCATCCGCTTACGTTCGTCGGCGATTCGTCCGGTTCGGCCGAGGCGGGCTATTGCGAAGGCGGCGCCTGCGCGATGCCGGGCGATTCCGAACGCGACCGTTGACGCCGGGCGGGCGTTACCCGCCGTCTGCGCCCGCAGCCGTTTGCGCGGGCGCTTCCGCGCGCGGGAACGACAATACGTACTTCGTTCCTTTTCCGACCTTGCTCTGAACGCGTATCGTCCCGTTCATGTTTTTAATGATGCTGAACGACACCATCGTGCCGAGCCCGGTCCCTTTCTCCTTCGTCGAATAATACGGCGTGCCGAGTCTGGCGATTTGGTCCGCGGTCATGCCGACGCCGGTATCGCTGATCTGGATTGCGATGCGGCCGTTATGCTCGCTGACGGAGATATCCAGCACCCCTTCCCCTTTCATCGCCTCGATCGCGTTTTTGCCGATATTGATCAGCGCCTGCCTGAATTTATATTTGTCGCCGGCGATCCAGAGCGGCTCGTCCTCCACCCCGCAAACGATTTCCACATTTTGATAATTGGCGTACGACAGCAAAATATTGCGGATATAGCCGATTTCCGCGCCGATTTCGATCGGTTCGTTCGTTTCCAGACCGGGCTTGGCGAGCGTCAAATAGTCCGATATGATCAGCTGCGCCCGGTCCAGCTCTTCGAGGCATATTTTTTCGTAAAAGCCGCGCTTTCCTTCGTCGAGCCGTTCCTCGCCCAGCAGCTGAATGAACCCTCTCACCGACGTCAGCGGATTGCGAATTTCGTGCGCGACCGAAGCGGCGATGTCGCTGACGATTTTGATCTTCTCGCTGTTGATCACTTCCTGCTGGATGTACAGCACGCTGCGCAGCCGTTCGAAAAGGAGCACGTACAAGGCGCAGACGACGCTTTGAAACACCATGATGAAAAACGTCGACACATATTTCGCGTCGATCAGCGATGCTATGCCGTCGTTCAGCGCGGTGTACGACACCAGCGAAAAAACCCGGATCGCCAAAAACAGCGTCGCCGCCGCAATCATTTTGTGGCGCAAGCCGAGCGCCATGTACCGGCGTATGTAGATATAGACGATCAGGAGTGTGGGAAGCAGCGAAACCGCATAAACGAGCTGGTTCGGATTGTTTTGCAGGTAGCGGAACAGGAGCAGGACGGCGTACAGCGCGCAGGAGACGTGGAATCCGCCGTACAGCGATCCGATCGTAAGAGGAATGGCGCGGAAATCGAAGATCAGTCCGTGAATGTTGATCGGCAGCGACATCGCGAAGACGATCGCCAGCGAGAAAAAGAAAAAATATAAGGTGCGGTTATACACGAGACGGTTGTCCGTCCGATGAAAGAACGGGTACATGAAAACGGGAAAAAGAATAATCGAGATGTTCAGGAAAAATTCTTTCAATATCGTGAGCATAAAGCCTCCCGTTTGAAGCGATATGGCTGCCTGTACCATCATAACACAGATTCGCTGTATACGCTTTCGAAAAAAAGCCCTGACGTGGATCGGAAACGGGCTCCCGCTCTCAGTTCCGGCTTAATAAGTCGAAATTTTTCGCGATATCGAGTATCGCTTCGTCCGTTACGAAGCTCGCGGTCATGGTCGCCGTATCGACGACGGCCATGCAGCCGGAAAGCTCGATTGTAACGAATTCGTGCAAGTCTCTCCATGCCGGAATATGGTACACTTATTGGAACATCCGAAGGGAGGGAACGGCGATACTTACGACGGTTTACTTTATCCGGCACGCGGAATCGATTTATACCGACGGGAACGAGCGGGAGCGCGGCTTGACGGACAAAGGAAAACGGGACGCGCTTCGCGTGCGCGACCTGTTGGCGGACCGGCCGATCGAGGCGGTCGTGTCGAGTCCGTACCGAAGGGCGATCGATACCGTACGGCCGCTCGCCGACGCTTTGGGCAAACCTGTCGCCATCGAGGAACATTTGCGGGAACGGCTCGCCTCGGGAACCTCGTTCGGCAAAGACGAATTCATGCAAGCGAAGAAGAAGCTGTTCGAGCAGCCCGACTTCTCCTTCCCCGGCGGGGAATCGAGCGAGGCGGCCGGACTGCGGGCGGTCCGGATCCTCGCCGGGCTCCTCCGCGAGTACGAAGGCAGGACGATCGCAATCGGCACGCACGGCGACATCATGACGCTCATGCTGAACCGGTACGATCCCGGATTCGGCTATCCGTTTTGGACGAGCTTGACGATGCCCGACATTTACCGGCTCGAGTTCGACCGGGAAGGCAAGCTGCGGCAAACGACGCGGCTATGGCCGGAATGAGGCCGCTCGTTTACCCGACGGACAAATCGGTGCCGACGACGCCGATGGACGTTCATCGCGGCGATCTATTTCCGCTTGCCTGCCTTTCGCCGAATCGGTCGTCCGATTCGGCGATTCTCCTCCCGCTTCGTCTCCAATCGAGCCCTATTTATGTTATATTTCTTCACATTATAACAAGCGGTAGTGAGAATGGGAATGTATTTTTTTGTGCGGTTTGACGCCATACGGTTCGCTATGTTAGTATCGAATTGTATACAATTTAATGTAACGCAATTGATGTCGCGATACGGAGGCTGTCATGAACCGGGATGACGCGCTGAAACTGGACAACCAGACTTGCTTCGCCCTGTACGCCTGCTCCCGCGAGATGACGAAGCTTTACCGCCCGTTTCTGAACGAGCTCGGCATCACGTATACGCAGTACGTCGCTCTTCTTGCGCTATGGGAGCGGGACGACGTTACCGTCAAACAGCTCGGCGAGCGGCTTTATCTCGATTCGGGGACGCTGACCCCGCTGCTGAAAAAGCTGGAAGGCGCAGGACTCGTCGTCCGCGCCAGAGACCCGCTGGACGAGCGCAACGTCCGGATCCGCCTGACGGAACGGGGCGAGAAGCTGAAGGAGTCGGCGTACGACGTGCCGAATAAAGCGTTATGCCGGGCGGGCGTTCCGGCCGAAGAGGCGCTGCGGCTGCGCGAGGCGCTCGCCGACTTGCTGCGCCGCCTGAGACAAACGACGTTGGAGGAATGATACGCATGGGAGTTTACGATTTTACGGCGAAAACGATTCGCGGAGACGAAATCGGGCTTGACAAGTATGAAGGCAGCGTGCTGCTTGTCGTCAATACGGCCAGCAAGTGCGGCTTTACCCCGCAATATGCCGAGCTGCAAAAGCTGTACGAACGGTACAAAGACCGCGGCCTGGTCGTTCTCGGCTTTCCGTGCAACCAGTTCGGCGCCCAGGAGCCGGGATCGAACGAGGAGATCCATACGTTTTGCCAATTGAATTACGGCGTTACGTTCCCTCTGTTCGACAAAATCGATGTCAACGGGCCGGAGCGGCATCCGCTGTTCGCTTATCTGACCGAGCAGGCGCCTTTCGAAGGATTCGATCCGGAAAGCCCGCGAGGCGGAAGGCTGACTTCGATGCTGGAGCGCGAGGGCAAGCTCGCCGGCAACGATATCAAATGGAATTTCACGAAGTTTCTCGTCGACCGGAAAGGAAACGTCGTCGGGCGTTTCGAATCCCCCGTCGAGCCGGCCGACATTGCGCCGGCGGTCGAAGCTTTGCTGTAACGAAGTCGGACGCGCGCAGACGCGAACCGAAACGGATGAAGCCTTCGAGCGGCTGCGAAAAAAACTCCCCGTTTCGTTTGAAAACGGGGAGTTCGTCATTTCCAACGTATCGCCGCCGCATCGGCTCGAATAGCGGCCGGCAACGGCCCGATCCGGCTTTACTGCTTCGTCAAAATAAGCGGACCGTCCGCCGTAATCGCGATCGTATGCTCGTACTGCGCGGACAAGCCGCCGTCCGCCGTCCTTGCCGTCCAGCCGTCCGGGTCGAGCTTGCTGTGGTACGTGCCGGTATTGATCATCGGCTCGATCGTGATGACCATCCCTTCCTTCAGCCGCACGCCGCGTCCCGGCGGCCCGTAATGGGGCACCTGCGGCTCCTCGTGCATCTGCTGGCCGATGGCGTGGCCGACGAAGTCGCGCACGACGGAAAACCCTTCCGATTCGGCATACGTTTGGATCGCATGCGAGATGTCGCCGATCCGGTTGCCGACGACCGCCTGCTCGATCCCGAGATAAAGCGACTTTTTCGTCACGTCGAGCAGCTTCCGCGCCTCGTCGCTCACGTTGCCGACCGCGTACGACCACGCGGAATCGGCGAGCCAGCCGTCTATATTCACGACCATGTCGATGCAGACGATATCGCCGTCCTTCAGCGCCGTTTCGCTCGGAAAACCGTGGCAGATGACGTCGTTGAGCGACGCGCACGTCGCGAACGGATATCCGTGATACCCTTTCTGCTCCATCGTGCCGCCGCCTTGGCGAACGAAATCTTCGGCGAATTTATCGATTTCCAGCGTCGTGACGCCGGGCCGGATCATGCCGGCGATCGCCCGGTGACAGGCGGCGAGCAGCTCGCCCGCCCGGTGCATTTTCGCGATTTCTTCTTTCGTTTTGATAACGATCATGCCGCGCCTCCTGAAAACGGAAAGCCAGAAATGCGCCCGGCATTTCCGGCTTTCGATCATTGATAGCTTTTATTATAAAAGGATATCGTCCCGAACACAAATGAGCGGAGCCCGTTTTACGGCTCGACGGGCAAGCTGACCTCGATCGTCGTCCCGACGTTTTCGACGCTGCGCACCGACAGCTCGCCCCGATGGTTTTCGATAATCCGCTTGCTGACCATAAAGCCGAGGCCGGTCCCTTTTTCTTTGGTCGTGTAAAACGGCTGCCCGAGCTTGCTCAGCAGCGTCTGCGGAATGCCGCATCCTTCGTCCGCGATGCTGACCACGATCCGGCCGCGCTCCGGCCGGCGAAGACGCACCTCCACCTTGCCGCCTCCGGGCATCGCCTCGATCGCATTTTTAATAAAGTTGATCCATACCTGCTTGAGCTGGTTTTCGTCGCACGAAACGACCGCCGGACCGCGCTCGAAATCGGCCACGATCTGCACGTTGCTCATGATCGCCTGCGAATCGAGCAGCGTCATCACCTGCGTGAGCAGAAGCCCGACGTCTTTGCGGTCGAACGCGGCCGTTTGCGGCTTCGCAAGCAGCAGCAGCTCGCTCAAAATCGTTTCGATGCGGGCGATTTCCGAGGCGATAATATCGAAATACAGCTTCCTTTCCTTGAAGCCGGAGTTCATCAGCTGGATAAACCCTTTGATCGCGGTGATCGGGTTGCGAATCTCGTGGGCGATTCCGGCGGCGAGCTGTCCGGCGATCGACAGCTTCTCCCGGTTCATCATATGCTCCTCCGCCGCTTTGCGCTCGGTAATGTCGCGGAGCGAAACGGAATAGCCGGCGATTTGGCCCGCATCGTCCCGGAGCGGAAACGCTGTCAAATTGACCTCCAGCTTCGAGCCGTCCTTGCGCAGCCGGGTCGTTTCGTAGCTGAGAATCGAATGGCCGGCGTTCAGCCGGGACAAATTCCGTTCCAGCTCGGCCAACAGCCCGGGCGGAACGAATTGCAGCTCGTAGACGTGCAGGCCGACGATTTCCGCCAAGCTCCAGCCGAACGTCCGCTCGAACGACTCGTTCACCTGGGCGATCCGGCTGTCCCGGTCCAATATCATTATCGGATCGACGTTATGGTAAATGAACGATTCGAGACGGTCCTTCGTCGTCCGGAGCTCGTTTTCCGTTCGCTTGCGATCGGTGATGTCCCGCCAGACGGCCAATACTTTGTCCGGCTCTCCCCCGGCCTTGCGGACGATTTTCACGGCCGATTCCACCCAGATGCAGCATCCGTCCTTGTGAACCGCCCGGAACGTATGCGTGCTCGTATCGCGGCTCCTGGAACGGCCGACGGGCATGCCGAAGGCGTCCGCATCGTCCGGATGGATAAGGCTCGACAGCGGCTTGCCGACGACTTCTTCCGGCCGGTAGCCGAGCATCCGTTTCACCGCGGGCGAAGCGTACAAGCAGATGCCGTCCGTCCGGCAAAACGTAATCAAGTCGAGCGAATTGTCCGAGATGAGCCGGTACATCATTTGGCTTTCCTGCAGCTTCTCCCAAAGCTCCTTCTGCTTCGTAACGTTTCTCGACATGCCGTGCACCCCGACGACTTGCCCGTCCATGACGATCGGAATGCATGTAACGTCGAAAACGACCCGTTCGCCGTCCGCGCCAATCCCGACGGATTCATAACGCTGCGGGACGCCCTTCGCCGTTTCGCGGAACCGGTACTCGGTATCGGCGAGGCAGTCGGGAGCGGTCAGCGATTTGAAATGAAGCGGCCGCGATTTGAACTCGTCCGGTTTGACGCCGAACGTCTCTTGAAACGCTTCGTTCGCCAGGACGACGTAACCGTCCATATCGAGCGAATAGATCAAATCCGGATGGTGATCGAACAGCGACTGGTAGCGGAGCTTGCTTAAATTCAGCTCCATCTCCGCCTCCTTTTGCCGGGTAATGTCGGTCATTTGCGAGACGAATATAACGGGGGCGTCTCCTTCGTCGCGGATGAGGCATGTCCGGATTTTCACCCAAACGGTATGACCCCGCCGATGGATGTATCGTTTTTCGAATTCGCGGCACGCGATCCCGCCGCCGACCATCTCGGCGATATGCCGCCGGCTTTCCTCGACATCGTCCGGATGCGTGATCGAGAAAAACGACCGCCCCGTCAGCTGCTCCGGCGTGTAACCGACGATCGCGCCAAGCGACTCGTTCACCCGAATGAGCTTGCCGTCCGTCGCGACGACGGCCATCGCGATCGGGGCCTGGAGAAACGCGAGATGGTACAGTTTATCGGTGCAATGACTAGGTTCCAAGGACATGGCGAGACTCCTCCGCGTTTTGGCATTCGTGATACATTGGTTCGCTGACGGTTCGCCTTTTTCCTTCGTATCGATCCGGTCGCGGTCGTAAAAATTTTCCAAAACCCGGTTCCGGCAAATCGATGCGCAAAGAGCGGCCAGCGCTGAACGCGCCGCCGCTGCGAAGGAGGAGTTTGGAAGGAGGAAGCCTGCACGGACCGGCCGAAATCGCGCAACAGTACCGATAGCACGCACGCGGCAGGCGGGTTAATGCATCATCCACCCGCCGTCGACGTTGATCGTTTGTCCCGTCGTAAAATCGCTGTCCGGAGACGCCAAATACAAAAACGCGCCGACGATGTCGGGCGGCAGCTGCCGCCGCGGAATCGACTGCGCCTCGGCCAAAAAGAGGCGCGTCTTCTCCCGCTCTTCGGGATCGGGCATGTCGAGCAGCTCCTGCTCGGTCATGACCGCACCCGGCGATATCGCGTTTACCGTAATGCCGTGCATGCCGACTTCGCGGCTGAGCGCGCGGGTGAAGCCGATGACGCCGCCTTTCGAGGCTACGTAATGGACGAATCCTTTTTGCCCGCTCCAAAACGTGACCGAGGAGACGTTGATGATTTTGCCGTAGCCTTTGTCGCGCATATGGGGAAAAACGGCCTTGCTCGTCAAAAAGCACGACTTCAGGTTGACCGCCTGCACCCGGTCCCATTCGTCGCCGGTAATGTCGTACCACGGCTTGCGCGGATAAATGCCGGCATTGTTGACCAAAATGTCGACGCCGCCCCATGCGTCCCCGACGCGCCGAACCATCGCGTTCACCTGCGCTTCGTCGCTGACGTCCGCGCGTACGGCGAGCGCCTCTCCGCCTTCCGCCTCGATCGCGGCTACGACGTCCTGCGCCTGCGACTCCGGCCCGATGTAATTGACGGCTACCCTCGCCCCTTCCTTCGCGAAGGCGAGGCATACTTCCCGGCCGATGCCGGTCGAGCCCCCGGTGACGAGCGCCGTTTTTTGCCTCAGTCTCATTGCGGTTCATCTCCTTTCGAGGTCGGGAAGTCATCGAACGGGTACATCGGCCTCGGAATGCGCTTGAACGGGAGACCGGCCAAATTGGCCGTGCTCGCTCCCGGCGTGTCGAGAATATAGATGCGGTCGGTCAATTTTTCGTATTCGGCGCGAAACTGGGCCGCCGATTTGACGAGCACGAGATCGGCGTCCGCCGGCTCCAGTCCGACGCTCCGATACATGGCCGGATCGCCGGTAAACGTCGGGCGCTCCATCAGCAGCAGCGACACGGCGCCGATTCGCACGACGGCGCAGCGGCCCATGTTCGCTTCGAGTCCGGCGACCGTGCCGCCGCCGAACCGGAACTTGCCGTCGCCGACGCGGGCGACCGTGCCTTCGATCGCGAGCGGCTCTCCGTACGCGCGGCTGATCGAGTGGCCGACGCGCAGCTTGACGGCGCTCCCTTCGCCTGCGGCCGCTGCCGCCATCGCCGCTTCGGGGTCGACCATCGAAAGCAGGCAGCTCCATTTCCGGTCGGCGCCGAGCCGAAGCAGCTCGCGCAGCACGTAGTTGCTGTCGCCGGGCGAGCCCGCTCCCGGACTGTCCGCGGAGTCGGAGACGACGATCGGGGCGGCGGCGCGGCCCGGGCTTGCGCCGGCTTCCAGCAGGGCGGCGACTTCGTCCACGCGGCGCAGCCCGATGCGGAACCGGTCGCGCTTGCTCCACATCAGCGCGGCGAGCCGCTCCGCCTCCGCCTCGGCTTTGCCCGGATCGTCGTCCATGACGACGACGGAGCAGCCCATTTCGGCGACGTCGAGCCACGGCTGCACGAGAAAGAGCGACGCAAGGCCGGAGCGGCCGTCCCTTTCGCCGGCGAGCGCCTCGGCCCACAGCTCGGCCATCGGCCCGCGCGACGTTTCGTGACGCTCCGCCGGAACGATCATCGGCACTTTTTTCATCCGCAAATGCGGCTTCGTTTCGCCGCGGACGATCCGAAACAGCAGACGGGCGGCGCGGCGTCCCGTTTCCGCGTAATCGGTATGCGGAAACGTCCGGTAGCCGACGATGCCGTCGACGAGCCGGACGATGCCGCGGGTGACGTTGGCGTGGGAATCGAGCGTCGCGACGATCGGCACGTCCGGCCCGACCCGGCTGCGGATCAGCCGCACTATTTCTTCGTCGGCGTCGTCGTTGTCTTCGGCGACCCATGCGCCGTGCAGCGAAAACAAAACGCCGTCGCACCCGCCGATCGCATCGAGCCGTTCGCTCAGCAGCCGCTTCAGGTCGTCCAGCGTCCGGCGCGGAACCGGCCCCGACGACACGGCCTGCGTGAACAGCGTCGGCGCCAGCTCGACGTCCGGCCCTTCCGCGGCGGCCGCCTGCAGGAAGCCGGCCAGCTCGTTGTCCGCCTGCTGCGGCTCCAGCAGCTCGCCGCCGAGCTTAAAATAGTAGTTCCGGAAATCGCTCAGCTCGCTGCGCGATTCGCTGAACGTATTGCTTTCTTGAATGAGTCCGCCGATCGCGATTTTCATTCCGCGTTTCCCCTTTCGCGCCGATCCGCCGAAACGTCCGGCCGGTTTGTCGTTCTCGCGCTTACGGCTGCGCGGAGGCGCCTTCGAGCGCCGGCCGGGCGAGCCGCGTATATTGGCCGAGCGCGCCTTTATGCTTCTTGACGGGGCGCTTCCATTCCGATCTACGTTTCTCCAGCAGGGCGGCGATTTCCTGCCCGTCCGCCGCATCTTCGCCGTGCAAACCGACGATATCGAGCCGACGGTTCGGAATGTCGATGCGGATCGTGTCGCCGCTTTGAAGCAGCGCGATCGGTCCGCCGTCGAGCGCCTCCGGTCCCAAATAGCCGATGCACGGCCCGCGGGTCGCGCCGGAAAACCGGCCGTCGGTGACGAGCGCCGTCGTTTTCGATAAAACCGGGTCGGAGGCGATCAGCTCCGACATGAAAAACATTTCCGGCATGCCGGTCGCCCGCGGCCCCTGATACCGGATGACGATGACGTCCCCCGGCTGCAGCTCGCGGTTCATATACGCCTGCACGGCATCGCTTTCGCTGTCGAACACTTTCGCCGGCCCTTCGTGCTCCATCATTTCCGGCACGACGGCGTTTTGCTTGACCGTCGCCCCGCCCGGGGCCAGATTGCCCTTCAGCAGCGCCATCGAGCCTTCCGTTTTCAACGGCTTCGAGAGCGGATAAATGACGTCCCGCCGGTTCAGCTTGTAGTTGGCCAAAAACATTTCCGCGTAGTTCGGCATCTCGCTTCGCCCGAATTGCTCCACGTTTTCGCCGACCGTGCGGCCCGTAACCGTCAAGCAGTCCAAATGCAGGTGCGCTTTCAGCTCCTTCATGACCGCCGGCACGCCGCCCGCATACCAGAACAGCTCCGTCGGGTATTTGCCCGCCGTCTTCGTATCGACGAGCACCGGAATGCGGCGGTGAATGTCGTCGAACCGTTCCGCCGTCAGCTCGATGCCCGTTTCGCGGGCGATCGCGATCAAATGCATGACCGCGTTCAGCGAGCCGCCGATCGCCGAATGGATCATGATGGCGTTTTCAAACGCTTCCTTCGTCAATATGCGCGACGGCGTGATCCCCTTCTTGTGCAGCTCCATGACTTGCTGGCCCGCCGCGCGCGCCATTCGGCGGATTTCGGCGTTCGTCGCCGGAATGAGCGCCGACCAGGGCAGCGCGAGGCCGAGCGCCTCGGCCATCGCCTGCATCGTCGCCGCGGTGCCCATATATTGGCAGGCGCCGCATGTCGGACAGCAAGCCCGCTGGAACGCCAAAAACTGCTCCTTCGTCATTTTATTTTGCTTCACGTCGACGCTCATGTGCCACAGCTCTTCGTTCGATTTCATGCACGGCCCGGCCCCCATCGCTCCGCCGGGTACGTGAATCGCCGGAATGTCCAGACGGGCGATCGCCATCAGATGGGCGGGCACCGCCTTGTCGCCGGCCGAGCTGAGCACCATCGCGTCGAACGGCGTCGCCATCGCGTGAATTTCGACCATCGAGGCGATAAAGTCGCGGGATGCCAGCGAAAAGTTCATCCCTTCGTGCGCCTGCGCGATGCCGTCGCAAATGTCGGTCGTCGTATAAACGGCCGACTTGCCTCCGGCCTGCAGCACTCCTTTTTCCGCTTCCGCGACGAGCTCGTGCAAATGGTAGGAGCTCGGATGGCTCGAACCGGCCGTGCTTTCGACCAGCACCTGCACTTTATCCAAATCGGCGACGGTCCAATCCATCGACATGCGGAGCGCGTCGCCCTCGAAACTTATTTTGCGTACCGCCTGACTGCGTACTTCCCCTTGTGCGCTCACTGCGTATTCCCCTCTCGATTCATCTCCAAACGATGCTGTCACATCCAGTATAAAGGATGGTGTATGATTGTCAACAATATTACCGAAAAAGATGAGCCTGGCTGGCGGCGGCAGTGCGGCCGCTCGGCCGCGGCTCCGCCGGCGCAGCGGGCGTAGTGCTCCTTCGCGCTCTATCCGCGCCCTTTCGACACGTTCGCCAGGCGGTTAATGCTCTTCCGCACACTAGCTCGTCCTCGCGGTTCGGCCGCGGCTTCGCCGACGCGGGCTTAGTGCTCCTTCGCGCTCTATCCGCGCCCTTTCGTCCCGCTCGCCGGGCGAATAGCGCTCTTTTGCGCACTAGCTCGCCCTCGCCGCTCGGCTGCCGCTCCGCCAACGCGGGCTTAGTGCTCCTTCGCGCTCTATCCGCGCCCTTTCGTCCCGCTCGCCGGGCGAATAGCGCTCTTTTGCGCACTAGCTCGCCCTCGCCGCTCGGCTGCCGCTCCGCCGACGCGGGCTTAGTGCTCCTTCGCGCTCTATCCGCGCCCTTTCGACACGTTCGCCGGGCGAATAGCGCTCTTTTGCGCACGATCCCCACTCCCCGCCCCGGCCAGGCTGCCGCATAACTCCCGCATAACTGTCCGAATGTTTACAATCGCCGCATTTTCCAGTAAACTGAAGGAATGTGAACCTATCGAAACAAAGGAAGTGCGCAACCTTATGTCCCCATTTCGTTTCGACGAACAAAAAGCGACGTCGCTCAGGCATAAAATAACGGATGACATCCGCAAAGCGATTTTTCAAGGCAAATTGAATCCCGGCGATCGTCTGCGCGAGGTCGAAATATCCAAGCAGATGGGCGTCAGCCGCGGTCCGGTCCGCGAAGCGATCCGCATGCTCGAGCAGGAAGGGCTGCTCGTCTCGCTGCCGTATAAAGAGACGACGGTCGCGGAAATATCCGGCGAAGAAGTGCGCGACGTGCTGAATCCGATCCGGCTCATCATCGAAACGTACGCGATCCGCAAAGCGCTGCCGAATATCGGGGAGCGCGAGCTCGAGAAGCTGGCGTCGTTCGTCGCGGATATGAAGGAAGGAGCGGCGCAGCGCAACTTGGACAAAATCGTCGATAGCGACCTGGCCTTCCACGAATACGTCATTTCGCTCGCCGGCATGCCGGGGCTGCTCGGCACATGGACGTCGATCTATAACCGGATTCACCTGCACTTTACGATTCAAGGACAAGCTTACGAAGACTTGAACGACTTATGGAAAGAGCATGACAAGCTGCTGCAGGCGATTCGAAAAGGCGACCCGGAGCACATATCGGCCGCCTGGGCCGAGCATGTCGGCACGTATCGCTCGACGGACGCCTAATAGCGGCCGCGTCAGCAAACCCGCACAACAATCCGGATGGAGGGATTCACCGTGTCTTTCGATTTCGACCGCCGCATCGACCGGCGCAACACGCGTTCCTATAAATGGGACCAGAACGAGAAGCTGTACGGCGACAAAGACCTGCTGCCGCTTTGGGTGGCGGATATGGACTTTCTCAGCCCGCCCGCCGTCCGCGAAGCGATCGCGAAAAGGGCCGCCTTGGGCATTTACGGCTATTCGTTCCGCGAGGACGGCTACCTCGACTCGATCGTGCAATGGTTCGCCCGCCGGCACGGCTGGACGATCGAGCCCGAATGGATTACCGACGTTCCGAGCGTCGTCACGTCGCTCAGCTTGTCCGTCGAGCAGTTCAGCGATCCGGGAAGCGACGTCGTGCTGCAGTCGCCGGTGTATTACCCGTTCTACGACGTGATCCGCAGCAACGGCCGCAATGTCGTCAAAAATCCGCTCATCGTCCGCGACGGAAAGCTCGAGATGGACTACGAGCAGCTCGAAACGCTGTTCCGCGGAGGAGCCAAGCTGCTGCTGCTGTGCAGCCCGCACAATCCGGGCGGGCGGGTATGGAGCCGCGACGAGCTGCTTCGGCTCGGCGAGCTGTGCCTGGCGTACGGCGTAACGGTCGTTTCCGATGAAATTCATTGCGACCTGACGCTGCCGGGCCACAAGCACGTTCCGTTCGCCTCGTTGTCCCCGGAGCTGGCGGACATTACGATAACCTGTCTGGCCGCGACCAAAACGTTCAACTTGCCGGGGCTCCATACGTCCTATACGGTCATCTCCAATCCGGCTCTGAAACGGAAGTTCGAGAACCGGATCAAAACGCTCAGCCTGCATATGGCAAGCCATTTCGCCCAGGACGCGGTCGAAGCGGCCTACCGGGAAGGCGACGAATGGCTCGACGCCATGCTCGCCTACGTGGCCGGCAACGTCGATTTCGCGATCGATTACTTGGCCGAGCATTTGCCGAAAGTGAAGCCGCTGCGGCCGGAAGGCACGTACCTGCTCTGGGTCGACTGCCGTGCGCTCGGCCTGGACGCCGCAGGTCTGAAGGAGCTGATGTACCGCAAGGCGAAAGTCGTCTTCAACGAAGGCTCGACGTTCGGCAGCGAAGGCGAAGGCTGGCTGCGCATCAACCTCGCATGTCCGCGCTCCATCGTGCGCGATGCGCTGGAGTCGTTTTGCCGGGCGGCCAACGATCTGTAAAAGAACCGGCGGCTCTGCGAGCGTAACCGGTATGCCGCGAAAACAAAGACGCGTTCGGCGCTCTTCGGAGCCGTGACGCGTCTTTTTTCATCGTTAATGAATATTTACTGGCGCGGGCGTATCGGACAACTCATTGGCGCGAACGTCAGCTTACGAACCCCTATATCGTTATGAGTGCCGTATGCGCAGATTTGAAAGTACTAACGAACTCCGGTATCGTTATTTCCTGCAAATCGAATCGTTTCCTTCCGCTTTCGGCTCGATAACGATATTCGGATTCGTTAGCCCGAAAAAACGTTCGTTTTTCCGCCCATAAGAACCACACGATTCGTAAGCGGCAGCAGACCCGGAATGGGCGAAAATCCGCCCGAATCGCATCGGGCGGACTTTAACGAGCCGCAGCGGCGGCCGCGCCGGCTCCTTTCATATACTCCTCCGGCGACTTGCCGACGATCGCCTTGAAATCTTTGATGAAATGCGCCTGATCGTAATAGCCCATATCTTGGGACAGCTTGGCCCAGTCGGGATCGTCGCCGCGCTCGACCTGCTCCGCGGCCTCGTGCAGCCGGTACCGCTGGATGACCCATTTCGGGCTGACGCCGACGTAGCGGCTGAACAGCCGCTGAATCGTCCGCTTGCCGATGCCGAACCGCCCGACAAGCTGATCGACTTTGGTGATATCCCGTTCGCGCGAAATCGTGCTCACGATTTCATCGACGAGGGCGACCTGCTCGTCCTTCGCCGGGGCGACGGAGCGAAAAAACCGGTCGGCGAGCTCGATCATCGCCGGTTCGTTCCGCTGCGCGAGCAGACGACTTTCCAGCGGGCCCGCTTCGATGCCGAACACGTCCCGGAACGCGACCGAACCTCCGGCCAGTCCGGATACCGGCTTTTGCCAGAACGGATAAAACCCGCCCGGCTTGAATTTGACGCCGAAGACGAAGCCGGCGCCTTCGATGATGCGCGTTTCGCTCGTTTTCGTAATGCCGTATATGCGCGTGCTGCCCTTTTCGAAGACGAGGTTGACGTTCGGGTGGGACAAGACGACCTGCGGATAAGCAGGCTGCCCGCGCAAATCCCACGCAACGATCCAATAATGCTTGATGAACCAAGCTAAATCCTCGGCCGGAGGGTAACGGACGAGCGAGTATTTCTCGGCGCTTTCCCGTTTTTGCAAAATGCCTCTTATTTCGAAGCCGGTTATCGGTTGCAAGGTCGCAGCTCCTTTCTGGCGCCGCCGGTCGACGGTTCGAGCGTTCCGCTCCCGGCTGTCGCGTTTTTACAATACGGCGCGGAAACGTTGTCCTATGATTATAGGGTAGCAGTCGGCAATCCCGATTGCAAACGAAACCGATCGGCAGGAGGCATAATCATGGACGATTTGACTTACGTATTTTACATCGGCGCGGAGCCCGAAAAGGTGTGGCAGGTTCTCGTATCGCCCGAAGGGACGAAGGCGACCATGTTCGGCTGCATTCTCCGTTCGACGTTCGAAATCGGCTCCTCCTACGAATACGTGGGACCGGGCAACGACGGCGACGAAACGGTTCACGTATACGGCACCGTGCTGCAATTCGAGCCGAACCGCCTGTTGAGCATGACCGAGCACCCCGGCCCGTCGTACCGGGAAAACCACGCCGAGCTGGAAACGAGATTGACGTTCACGCTCGAGCCTGCGGGCGCCTGCACGAAGCTTACGCTCGTTCAGGACCGTTGGCCGGAAAACCATCCGTCCCGCGCAAGCTCGGAGCAAAGCTGGCCGATGATGCTCAGCAACATCAAAACGTTCGCGGAAACCGGCAAAACGCTGGACTTCGGCTGGTAACGCCGGCGAGGAGCGCGATTCGTGAACTAACATTTTACAGAAGGACCGTCTCGCCGGTGAACCCCCCCCCCCCTTCAATTTCAATTTGAAGGGGTTTTCTCATTCAGACAAGGAGCGGCCGACTCGCCTTGTTTCAATAATGCGGCCCCTTGGCAGACGTGTTTCAAGAACTTGGCCGGATGACCCGCGACAATCGTATTGGCCGGTACGTACATCTTTCGTCACTGCCGAACCGGCCGCCACAATCGAATTGTCACCGAACGACACTCTCCCGGCAAAAAAAGAGCCACTTTTCAGCAAGTGACTCGGCAAAAGACTCTTTACCAATTAATTAGAACGCTCGCAATATGTTTTGAAATTGTCTAAAATCGCCTGCCAGCCTGCTTTTTGCATTTCGATCGCATTGGTTGCCTCGGCTTCCGATTTGCATGCCGAAACGGCGGCGGAGCGGGAAACGAGCTGGAAATGCTCCCGCTATTTTCGATCGTTTCCCGTTTCCGGGCAATAAAACGGGAAATCGTCCCGCTAAATTCCCGCATTCCGTGCTTTTCGCCGATTCCGCGCCATTTTAGCCGGAGCTTCTCCCGGTATTTTGAAACGACGCCACCAGGAGAGTGAATGAAATGGAGGTTTTCCCGTTCGTTCGACTCCAGCGGCCCGGCAGCATCAGGATACGCCGGACGTAGAAACGAAAGGCGCCACTCGCTTCATGCTCGGCGTTCTTTTCGTTTCAAAACTGCACGGTGACGCGATCGGTCTCTTTGTGCAACCACGAGATTATCAAATAGAAGCCCTTTAATTCCGAAAACGCCCGTTCGGCCGTACGGTTGTCTGCGCTGCGCCGGCGCCGGCGCCGGCCTTTTGCATGGCGCAGCGACCAGTGGCTTGTCCGTTCGCTCAAGGCCCGAAACCCCGCAAAACGGTAGCCCGTGGAAGCTCGTTCCAATCGTTTTGCGGGGTCCCGAAGCTCGCGCTCTCTTTAATGCCGAATTTGGCCGCGAATTTCCCCGTCCGGATGCCGAACGGTATGGACGTTGGCGTAAGCGTTGCCTCTCTCGATTTCGCGGATCAGGTCGCGCAGCGTCTTGCCCGCCAGCGGGCCGGTCAAGTCCCGGTTCCGCAGCGTGCCCGTTACGACGCCTCGTCTTACCGTAATGCCGAATTTGGACGGTCCGAACAAAAAGACGACGACCGGTCCGTTTTGTCCTCTGCGCCCAAGATGAATATGGGCTTGGGTAACTCGGGCGATATTGCGCACGACCAGTCGAAAATGAAGCCGGCTGCCGTCCCGGCTAAGCCGAAAAAGGGCGCTGCCGGTAGCGGCCGTTCGAACCGGGGGCACTTCCTGCCGCCCGTTTAATGTCGCTCTGAATGTACGGATAAGTCTTCACCCCTTCCTTTTGCATTGCTATACGGTATGACACTCCTGTCCGCAGGAACTGTTCGAGCACCTAAGCATTTCCGAAAAGGCGGATGCTGGAATCGACATTGCGGGCACGCCGAATAACCCCGTTTCGACCAAACGGGGCTTTCGATACGGCAATCTTTTCATACGAACCGCAGCTTGCCGGCTACGCCTCGGTCTTCGCCACCTTCGCCGTCTCCTTCTCCTCCTCGTCGTCCTCGTCGTCCTCGTCGACGTGATCGACCATCCGGCTCAACCGGGCCGTCTGGTGGCCATAATCGTAAATGGCCGAAGCGACGATCAGCAGCCGCAGAGAGCCGCCCTTCCGCTCGTTGAAGCTTTCCGCCGCCCGCTTCATGAACAGGTCGTTCGCTTCCTCGGCCGGCGCCGAATCCCAGCTTCCCGGCTTCAGCTTATCCTCGAATTTCAGCAGCACGTGCTCGTGAAACTTGATCATTTTCTCCAAATGCCTATCGTAGCTTTTATTCATCTCCGGCGTCCGTTCCGCCTGGAAAAAATGCTCCTGCACCGCCTCCAGCACTTCGTATCCTTTCTGCAGCGTAACGAGCATCTGCTTGTCCACGACAAGCTGCCGTTTTTCCCGGTATTTGACGCGCCGGATCTTTTTCTGCTCTTCCTCGAGCAGCTTGTATTTGGCCGCGAGCGACGTCAGCCGGTCGTACAGCGCCTGCTTCTGCTCGCGAAATATTTTTTCCTTCATCTCGTCGGAAACGGCCGTCCGCAGCAGCAGCGAAAGCTGGGTGAACACCGCGCGCGCCTGCTCGTGAAATTGCGCCTTCGGCTTCGGAGGCAAAAAGGCGATATTGATAACGAACGCGGAGGCGATCCCGATCAGGCTGAGCAGAAACCGGTTCAAGGCGAAATCCCATTGTCCCGACGCTTCCATGACGGCGACGACCGTGACGAGCGTGAGGCCGATCGATTCGTCCATTTTCAGCTTGATGCAAATCATAATGACAAGAACGCAGACGACGCCGACCGCGATCGGCTCGTTCGTAAAAAACGTGCCGGCGAGCATCGCGATCGCGGCTCCGAGCGTATTCGTCTGCACTTGTTCGAGAACGTAGCGCCAGGAACGGTAAATCGAAGGCTGCATCGCAAAAAGAGCCGCCACCGCGGCAATGACCGGAGAAGAAAAGTGGAGCCAAACGCTTATGTACAATGCCAAGGTGACCGCGATTCCGGTTTTGAGCATCCGGGGTCCGAATGTCATGGGGGCTCCTCCTTCTCGTTGTTCATAACAAGGAGAATTATACCGTTCGTTCGCCGTTCCAACAAGTCGGGCAGGTTGCGGCCGTTCGGCGCGCCGCCGGCGGCGCGGATCAGTCGTTCGATCGGTATAGAGGAGCGATCCGGTCGATCCGGTTCGTCCATATTCCCCCTGTGTAGCCGTTCGGGAGGCGCCGTACGTCATCCGCCGTATCGAATCCGCTTGAAAAATCGCTGCCGTCTCCGCCGACCGCGATGACGAGCGTATCCGCGCGGTCCATCCGATTCAAAAACCGGTTCGGCCATCCCCATAGCAAGGGCGCGATTTTCTCGGGAATATGCAGTTCCGTATGCTTGCAAGCCTGCGGCACATATCCCGTCCAGCCTATGGCCATGTACGGATATAAGCAGCTTTTCATCGTCGATTTGGACATCGCCCGGACGTCGGGCAAGCTCGCTTTCAAAGCCGCGATCGGCCGGTCTCCGCCATAAACGGCCAGCTGCCGTAAACGCTCTTTCGGCAAGGAGCCGAGATAATCGGCGAGCTGTTCGCCTTCTTTCGGATCGTTGCTTTTCATATGAAGTAAAAACGACCGTTCCGGAAAATAGGCAAACACCTCTTCGAGCGACGGCATGAGCCCGATCCCTTTGCCGCGAAACGGGAACGTTCGCCCTCCGTCGGCGGTGTACCCGTACCCGATATCGAGCTGCTTTAATTCCGACAACGTATAATCGCTCGTAACGCCCTGCCCGTTCGTCCGGCAGTCCAGCGTCCAGTCGTGAAAGACAGCGAACTTGCCGTCCTTGGTCGGTTTGACGTCGAGCTCGACGATATCGGCGCCTGCTTGAAACGCCGCTTCCATCGAAGGAATCGTATTTTCGAGAAACGGGTGTTCGGGTTCGTATATACGCTCGGCCGTGCACGTATCGTTCGCAATCCCTTCCATCGGAAACGTTTGCGCGAGTCCCCGGTGAGCGAGCAAGAGTGGGTCCCCGCCGCGATGCTTCGTCAGCGCGGAGCTGTTATTCAAATAGACGAAAACGACGAAGGCGGCAAAGAACAGAAAAAGCTTGCTTTGGACGATTCGCTTCAGTCTATTCATCCGCTATTCCTTCCCACGCCGCATCCAGCTGCCGCCGCAACGCTTCTGACATTTCCGCCGCATCGACGTTCGAAGCATAGGCGATGAGCGTATGGAGAAATAAACCGGTCAGGATCGATGCGCTGACGTTCGAGTCCCAGCGGCTTCGAATCGCGCCGCTTTGTTTGGCTTCCTCGATGACGGTCCGGATCGTTTCCTGCAGCACCCGGATGTTCGTCGAAGCATCGTCCGAACGGATCGCCGATTTGATCGTTTCGACGAGAGTGAGCCCGAGCAAATCGGAGTGTCGCGAATAGATCGCGATCAACTCTTGAAGCATGCGAAGCAGCCGTTCTTTCACATGGCCCTCCCGATGGGTTTCAACGATTCGATCCATGAGCGGCACGTAAGAATCGGCCATATGCAGCAGAAGGTGCTCTTTTTTCGGAAAATAGTTGAAAAAGGTTCCTTTGGCGATGCCGCATTTGGACGTTATTTCTTCTACCGTCACGTTTTCGTACCCTTTTTGCTTGAACAATTCGACGGCATGGCGAATAATCGTTTCTTTTATGCTTTTTTTGCGCGCTTCTCTTAGCATATCCAGCACCTCTCCACAAAAAATGACCACGGTCATAAATGACTGTGGTCATTATAGAACAATGATGCTAAAAGACGCAAGCGGAGTCGATACGCGAACGCAAAAAAACGCCCGGTCACAGGACCGGACGGATGCCGCGAACGCGTCACGCTTCGATATTGCCGAACCATTCGGCGCCTTTCGCCTTCAACAGCCGGTACAGCAGCAAATCCGCCAGCGCGAGCGCGCCGAACAGCAGCGCGGTGGCGCTCCACATCGTCAATCCGAGACTGTTCGCCGCCCAAAAAAGCAGGACCGCGGTCGCGATGCCGACAAGCAGGTTGAACAAGCCGTTCATGTTTTGCTTGACCGCCTTCTGCTCGTTTTCCCAGACGAGCTTCGGCATCCGCAGGTCGATCGCGATGCCGGTCATGCACGCGTACAGCGAAGCCGCGCAGGCGACCGGCACCATGGCGAGCGCGAACGGCAGCGGAAGCCCGAGCGCGAAGAAGGCGACCGCGAGCAGCAGCAGCGCTCCCGCCATCGTGATGATGAAGCCGGCGGCCACCTTGGCGGCGATCATGCTGCCGTACGGCACGGGCACATATTTCGAGACGAAGAAGCCGGCCCCTTCGCGCGATATCGAGGTGGACGTAATCGCGTTCGCCGCGGAGACGAACAAGATCAAAGCGGCGCCGATCGACGGGACGAGCGCCGAGCCGCCCGACGTCTCGAACAGCGTTCTCGCCGAGCCGAGTCTGTCCGCGAAGTCCGGCTGGGTCGCGAGCGGAATGAGCAGGAGCACCGGCCACAAAAACGTCATCAGCACGCAGTTGAGAAAATAAGCGGGCGTGCGCATGAGCAGGCGAAGCTCCTTCCGGGTGAGCGCCGCGACGGCGGACTGCTGCGACGTCCGCTTGTCGAGCTCGCTGCCGGTCAGACGAACGCGGCGCGCCGACGTTTCCGAAATGCCCGCGACGCCTTTGAAATAAAACCGGCCGGCGAGCCAGGCGAAAACGGCGTAAAACAATAGCGACAGCGCCGCGTACAAAACGAGCCACGCAAGACCGGCGAACCGGGCCTCGTTCAGCAGCGCGTTCGCGGCCAGCCTCACGCTCGGAACCGATCCGGTCGCCAGCCGGAGGAGCGAATTGTCGCCCCCGGCGAGCCACTCCTGCAGCCGCTCCGGATCCATCGCCCTGTTCATCGTTCGCTGGATGAACGTGTTCAAGCCGAACGACAGCAGCACCGCGGCGATTCCCCCGAACATCCGAAACCGGTCTTTGTTTTTGGCGACGCCGGCGAAGCTCATGATCGCCATCGCGATGATCGACGCGAGCACGAGCGGAACGATCGGCAGCGCCAAATAAACGACGACCGCGTACGCGTAATACAATACCCCGCTTCCGCTTTTCGCGCCGTATACGACAAACAGCGGAGCGAGCAGAACGAATTGCGTCAAATATTCGTACAGCAGCACCGTGATGAATTTCGCCGTCACGATTTGCTCCGGCCTCAGCGGCAGCGGAAGCAAATGCTCGACGTCCTGAGTGAAATAAAACACGGTGATGATGTAGAAAATGCCGAACATGAACACGACGACGCTGGCCAGCACGAGGCCGAGGCCGAGAACGACGCCCTCCTGTCCGACCGGCCGCAAGCCGTCGTACAGCGCGGATACGAGCCCCCCGACGGCGAACATGAGCGGCAGCAGCGCGACCAGCAGCAGCAGCGGGAGCAGCATGCGCATGAGGCCGCTGCGGGCTTTGCCCGATTTGGACAGGCCCCCCGTGCCGTTTTTCAGCAAAATGCGCGTCAGCGCCCACGTTTTATTCATCGCCGGTCAGCTCCAAAAACAGCTTCTCGAGCGACAAATCCGACTGGAACCGCTCCTGCATCTCTTTGAACGTCCCGCAAAACAAAATTTCCCCTTTGTTAATAATCGCCACGCGGTCGCACAGCTTTTCCGCCACCTCGAGCACGTGCGTGGAAAAAAACACCGTTTTCCCGCCGTCCGCATGCTCCCGCATCATTTCCTTCAGCGTATACGACGACTTCGGATCGAGTCCGGTCAGCGGCTCGTCCAAAATCCAAACCGCCGGATCGTGAATGAGCACGCCCATGATGACGATTTTTTGCCGCATCCCGTGCGAATAGCTTTGAATCGGGTCGGACAGCGCGTGCGACATGTCGAAGCGGGACGCCAGCGTCTCGATCCGCTCCTTGCGAAGCTGCCTCGGCACGTCGTACATGTCCGCCATAAAGTTCAAATATTCGAGCCCCTTCAGCCGCAAAAACAAGTCCGGGCTGTCCGGAACGTAGCCGAACCGCTTCTTGGCCTCGATCGGATCGTCCGCCATATTCGCGCCCGCGATGCGGATCGCGCCGCGGTCCGGCTTCGTAATGCCGGTCATCATTTTGATGGTCGTCGTCTTGCCCGCGCCGTTCGGCCCGAGGAAGCCGAATATTTCGCCTCCGTTTACGGTCAGCGACAAGTTGTCGACCGCCTTTGTTTTATTGTTGTAGCTTTTCGTGACGTTCGCTAGTTCGATCATGATTGTGCCCCACTCTCCTCCGACGACGTTTCGGCAACGCACTTTTTCCAGTAGTATACCATATTTTCCGTATGCAAAACGAACGGGCGGCTCCCGTCGCGCGATGGGGCGCCGCCGGACGCAAAAAAAAGAGCCGTTCGCGTCGCCCGCGAAGGCCCGTTGTCGCTTCGGGTGCTACGGCTGCGTCGCGGCCCCCTCGATATTTTTGAACTGATTGCTGAACATCCGGTAATACGTCCCGCGCCGGGCGATCAGCGCCTCGTGGCTGCCCTTCTCGACGATCGCCCCTCCGTCCACGACCATGATCGTGTCGGCGTCGCGAATCGTATTGAGCCGATGCGCGATGATGAAGCTCGTGCGCCCCTTCATCAGCTGAAGCAGCGCGTCCTGAATGTGCAGCTCGGTCCGCGTGTCGATGCTGCTCGTCGCCTCGTCGAGGATCAGGATCGACGGATTGGCGAGAATGACCCGCGCGATCGCCAGCAGCTGCCGTTGACCCTGGCTCAAATTGCCGCCGTTTTCCGTCAGCATCGTGTCGTACCGGTTCGGCAGCCGGCGAATGAACGCGTCCGCGTTCGCCATGGCGGCCGCCCGCCGCACCTCTTCGTCGGTCGCGTCCGGCTTGCCGTACATGATGTTTTCCTTGATCGTGCCCGAAAACAAGTACGTGTCCTGCAGCACGATGCCGAACGCCCGCCGCAGGCTGTCCCGCGTATAGTCGCGGATATCGCGGCCGTCCAAATAAATGGTCCCGTCGGTCACGTCGTAAAACCGGGTGACGAGATTGACGACGGTCGTCTTCCCCGCTCCCGTCGGCCCGACGAGCGCCGTGCTGCTGCCTTCCGGCGCCTCGAAGCCGATCCGCTTCAAAATCGGGACGTCCGGCCGGTAGCCGAAGCTGACGTTGTCGAACACGACATGTCCTTTCGGTTTTTCCAACACGACGGAGCCCGGCGGATCCTCCGGCTCCTCCTGCTCATCCAGCACCTCGAACGCCCGCTCGGCGCCGGCCACGCCGGATTGCAGCACGTTGTAAATGTTCGCGAGATCGTTGAGCGGCCGGACGAACTGCCGCGAATAGCTGATGAAGCTGGCGATGACGCCGACCGTAATGTTTCCTTTGACGGCCAATATGCCGCCGACGATCGCCACCGCGGCGAAGCCGATGTTGCTGATGACGCTGAGCAGCGGCATCATGAAGCCGGACCATATTTGCGCCTTCAGCCCGACTTCGTACAGGCGCCCGTTCACCTCGTCGAACTCTTCGACCGACTTTTGCTCGCGGTTGAACGCCTTGACGACCTGAATGCCGGATATCGTTTCTTCGATATGGCCGTTCAGCTGGCCGAGCCGGGCTTGCTGGTCCTTGAACAGAACGCTCGTCTTGCGCGTAATCGTCCGGGCGAGCAAATAGACGAGCGGCACCGTAATGAGGCTGGCGAGCGTCAGCAGCGGGCTGAGCACGATCATCATGACGAGCGAGCCGACGATGGCGATGACGCCGGACATGAGCTGCACCGTCGACTGCGAGATCGTCGTGCTGACGTTGTCGATGTCGTTCGACATCCGGCTCATCAGCTCGCCGTGCGGGCGCGCGTCGAAAAACGAAAGCGGCAGCTTCTGCAGCTTCGCGAACATCGTGCGGCGCAAGTTCATGACGACCCGCTGCGACACGCCGGCCATCAGCCAGCCCTGCAGCAGCGTGAGCGCGCCGTCGGCGACATAGGCCGCGGTCAAGGCGAACAGCGCCGCCTCGAGCAGCCGGAAATCGACTTTGCTGCCGGCCGCGGTCATCGCGTCGATCGCCACGCCGATCAAATACGGCCCGGCCAGCATAATGACCGCGTCGATCAGCAGGAAGGCGAAAATAAGCGACAGCAGCTTCCGCTCCTTGCCCAAGTAGCGCCACAGCTTCGCCATCGTCCCGCGGAAATTTTTCGGCTTGGCGTCGGGCCCTCTGCCGCGTGCGCCGAACCCTCCGGGTCCCGGTCTTCCGGGGCCGCCGGGACCGATCATCGGCGGCATGTCCGCCCCGCCCGGCTGCGCGCGGCCGTCCCGCTCATTCGGCTTTGGCATTCGCCTGCATCTCCTTTCCGACCTGCGACTGGTAAATTTCCCGGTATACCGTACAGCTGTGCAGCAGCGTCTCGTGCGTGCCGACGCCGACGATTTCGCCCTGATCGAGGACGACGATCCGTTCGGCGTCCATGACCGACGTAATGCGCTGGGCGATGAGCAGGCAGGTCAAGTTCCGCGCGTACGCCTTGAGCGACTGCTTGATTTTCGCTTCCGTCGCGACGTCGACCGCGCTCGTGCAGTCGTCGAGTATTAAAATGTCCGGCTTGCGGATAAGCGCCCGCGCGATCGACAGCCGCTGCTTTTGCCCGCCGGACAAGTTGACGCCGCGCTGGCCGAGCCGCGTTTCGTACCCTTCCGGAAAGGCGGCGACGAACTCGTGCGCCTGGGCGAGCCGCGCCGCCTCCTCGATTTCCTCGTCCGTGGCGTCGTCCTTGCCCCAGCGAATATTGGCCGCAATCGTGCCGGTGAACAAAACCGTCTTTTGCGGGACGATCGCGATGCGCTCCCGCAGCGTTTTCGGATCGAGGCGGCGCACGTCCTCGCCGTTCACCTTCACCGTGCCGGAATCGGCGTCGTAAAAGCGCGGAATCAAGCCGACGAGACTGCTTTTGCCCGAGCCGGTCGAGCCGATAATGCCGACCGTTTCGCCGGGCAGGCAGCTGAACGTAATATGCTTGATCGCAGGCTCGCCGGCCGGGCCTTCGTACGAGAACGTCACGTCCTCGAAGTCGATCCGCCCTATCGCGGAGGCTGTCCGGCCGGCCGCTTCGCCGCCGGTCCTGTCGTCGACCCGATCCGCTTCTTCGCCGGCCCGCCCGGCCGGCCGCCGTATCGGCCGATCCGCCGCCGGAACTCCCGGCACGACGCTCGGGACCGCCGCGTCGCGCTCCTCGAACACTTCTCCGATCCGCACCGCGGACGCTTTCGCGCGCACGAACATGTTGAACACCATCGAAATGGTCATGAGCGAAAACAAAATTTGCGTCATGTAGTTGATAAACGCGACGATATGGCCGACCTGCATCGAGCCGGCGTTCACGCGAATGCCGCCGAGCAGGATGACGGCGACGATGCCGAAGTTCACGGTCAGCATGATCGCCGGGTTGAACACCGACATCGTGCGCATCACGTTGACCGAACGCGCCTGGTATTCCGCGTTCGCCTTGGCGAATTTGTCCGTTTCGTAATCGAACCGGTTGAACGCCTTGACGACGCGGACGCCGGACAAATATTCGCGGACGACTCCGTTGACGCGGTCGAGCGCTTTCTGCACGAACATGAACCGCTTGAAGCCGATTTTCATATTGAGCGCGACGAGCAGGGCGACGACCGGCACGACGACCGCCAGCACGACGGCGAGCTGCGGGTTGAGCCGCGCCGCCATAATCAGGCTGCCGATGCACAGCAGCGGCGCTTTGACGAAAATGCGCATCAAGCCGTTCACGAAGTTTTGCACTTGGGACACGTCGTTCGTCAGCCGGGTCACCAAGGAAGCCCTTTCAAATTTATCCAGACTCGCGAACGACAACGACTGAATGCCGCGAAACAGATCGCCTCGCAGCTCCGTGCCGAATTTTTGCGAGACGCGGCTCGAAATGATGTTGCGCGAGCTGGCGCCGATCGCGCCGACCGCCGTGATGAGCAGCATCAGCCCGCCCATGCGCAGCACGTAGCCCATGTCCCGCTCCGCGATGCCGACGTCGATGATTTGGGCCATTATGGTCGGCTGCAGCAGGTCGCAGACCGCTTCGACCGTCAGAAACGAAACGGCGACGCAAAACAGCTTCCAATGGCGCCGAATGTAAGGAATCAAAAAGCGCATCCCGTTCTCTCCTTCGTATTGCGGCATACCGCTATTATACATCCGGGGGGCGGAAAACTGAACGGCCGCGGCGCACAATTCACACGATCTTCGCGCCGCCTCCGGCCGAATGGCAAAAACCGCGCCCGTTGCGGACGCGGCCTTTCGCCGACCTTATTCGATCGTTCATTTGACGCTTTTCTCGACTTCCTTCACCATCTCGGAGACGGAAATGAGACCGCCGCCCGACAAATACCAATAGTTCGGATCGAGGTAGACGATATGGCCTTCCTGGAACGCCTTCGTCTTTTTCACCAGCTCGTTCTCGATCGTCTTTTTCGCCGCCGGCTCCCCGCCTACGGCGGCACCGCGGTCGACGACGAACAAGTAGTCCGGGTTTTTCTCGGCGATATATTCGAACGAAACCGGCTTGCCGTGCGTCGACACTTCGATATTGGGGTCGACCGGCGCGAAGCCGAGCACGTCGTGGATGATGCCGAAGCGGGAGCCCGCCCCGTACGCGCTGATCGCGCCTTCGTTGGCGAGAACGACGAGCGCGTTTTTGCCGCTCGCCTTCACTTTCTCGTTTACCGATTTGACCGTCTCGTTCACTTTGCCGAGCTCGGTTTCGACCTGGGACTCCTTGCCGAAAATTTGGCCGAGCGTCTTCGCATTTTCTTTATACGAATCCATATATTTCGCGTTGTCGACGGCGAGGAAAATCGTCGGACCGATTTTGCTCAGCTCCTCGTACGCCGTTTGCAGCCGTCCGGAAATAATGATCAAATCCGGCTTGATCGCCGCCACTTTCTCGAAATCGGCCTCGACGAGGCTGCCGACGTTTTTGTACTTCGCGTCCTTGTACTTGGCGAGATACGGCGGAATGTTCGCCTGCGGCACGCCGGTCACTTCCACGCCGAGCTTATCCAGCGAGTCGAGCACCCCGTAGTCGAAAACGACGACCTTCTGCGGATTTGCTTTCACCTTCGTCTCGCCCAGCTTATGCTTGATCGTCAGCTCCGCAGGCTGCGTCTGGGCCGGCGCTTCGCCGCCCGAATTGCCGGACGCCGGCGCGGCGCTCCCGTTCGTGTTTGCGTCCGCTCCGCTTCCGCACGCCGAAGCGATCAGAACGAACAGAAGCAGCATGGCCGCCGTAAGCGAATGTTTTTTCATCGAAACCCTCTCCTTGTCATGTATGGTTAAGTAACGCTTGCCTACGTGAAATAAACGGCGATCTTGTTTCCGCCGATCGGCTCGATCGGAATATGCATGTCGTACACGTGCCGGAGCACCGGCGTTTGGATCATCTCGTCGGTCGGCCCTTCCTTCACCACTTTGCCGTCCTTCAGCGCGACGATGTAGTCGGAGTAGCACGACGCGAAGTTGATGTCGTGGAGCACGAGCACGATCGTTTTGCCCAGATCGGCGACCATCCGGCGCAGCACCTTCATAATTTGCACCGAATGCTTCATGTCCAAATTGTTCAGCGGCTCGTCGAGCAGCACGTATTCCGTATCCTGGGCGATGACCATCGAAATGAACGCGCGCTGCCGCTGCCCGCCGCTCAGCTCGTCCAAATACCGATGCTGCATGTCGCCGAGCTCCATATAATCGATCGCCTCGTCGACGATGCGGCGGTCCTCCTTCGTCAGCTTGCCCTGCGAATACGGAAAGCGGCCGAAGCCGACCAAATCTTTGACCGTCAGCCGGACGCCGACATGGTTCGATTGCTTCAAAATCGATATCGTTTTGGCCAATTCCTTATGGTTCCAGCTGCCGAGCTCCCGGCCTTCGATCCATATGTCCCCGCCGTCCTTGGAGGCGAGACGGCTGATCATCGACAGCAGCGTGCTTTTGCCGGCGCCGTTCGGGCCGATGAACGACGTGATTTGCCGCTTGGCGATCCGCAGGGAGACGTTATCGACGACGGGCTTGCCGCCGTACAGTTTGGAGACGTTTTTGACCTCTACCACGATTTACTCTCCTTTAACAGCAAATACAAGAAATAGACGCCGCCGAACAAATTGATGATGACGCTGATCGTCGTCGAGAACGTAAAGACGCGTTCCACGACGAGCTGGCCGCCGACGAGCGCGACGATGCCGATCAAAATCGAGCTCCAGATCAAGTAGCCGTGCCGGTGCGTTTTCATAAACTGGTACGCGATGTTCGCGACGAGCAGGCCGAGAAACGTAATCGGGCCGACGAGCGCGGTCGATATCGAGGTCAGGACGGCGACGACGACGAGCAGCCGTTTCACGACGGCGTTATAGCCGATCCCGAGATTGATCGCATGGTCCCTGCCGAGCGCCAGCACATCCAAATATTTCACGTAACGGATGCTGTAGGCGGCGGCTCCCGCCATCAAAACGACCGCCACGGCGAACACCTTCGTGTTCATCCGGTTGAAGCTGGCGAACATTTTGCCCTGCACGACCAAAAACTCGTCCGGATCGATCAGCACCTCCATAAACGTCGTCAGACTCCCGAACAGCGAACCGAGCACGATGCCGACGAGCAGCAGGAAGTAGATGTTGCGCCCTTCCCTCTTGAACATGAACCGGTACAGCGCCAGCGCGAAGCCGACCATCAGGCCGACGGACAGGACGAAGTTCAGGTTCGGATCGACGAGCGCGATATGGAGCGAGCCGAAAACGAATATGATGAACGTCTGCGTCAGCATGTACAGCGAATCGAGACCGATGATGCTGGGCGTCAAAATCCGGTTGTTCGTCACGGTTTGAAACACGACCGTCGAGAAGGCGATCGCCGCGGCGGTCAGGACGATGGCCGCGACCTTCAGCCCTCTTCGCTCGAGCACGTAGCCCCAATTTCCGCCGGCTTGGACCGTCAGAAACAGCGCGATGAGAACGGCCGACGCCAGCGCGAGAAGAGCGATCTTCGTTTTAGGATTCATATGCCTTTCTCCTCAGTAGCAAGTAAAGAAAAATGCCGCTCCCTATCACGCCGACGGTAAGGCCGATCGGAATTTCGTAAGGATAGATGATCACGCGGCCCAGGATGTCGCAGACGAGCACGAACACCGCCCCGAGCAGCGCCGTATGGGGCAAATTGTCCCTCATGTTGTCGCCCCTGTACATCGTCACGATATTCGGAACGACGAGGCCGAGAAACGGGATGACCCCGACGGTCAAAATGTTCGCGCTGGATGCCAGCGCCACGATGACGAGCCCGATGCGCACGACCTGCTTGTGCTTCAGCCCGAGATTGTGCGAAAACTCCTCCCCCATCCCGGCGATCGTAAACCGGTTCGCGTACACGTAGGCGACCGCGACAAGCGGAACGCTTATGTACAGCAGCTCGTAGCGGCCTTTCATGACGAGCGAGAAGTTGCCCTGCAGCCACGACGAGATGTTTTGGATCAAATCGTGCTTGTAGGCGAAAAACGTCGTCAGCGATCCGATGATGTTGCCGAACATGAGCCCGACGAGCGGGATGAAAATGGCGTCCTTGTACTTCACCCGGTCCAAAATGCTCATGAACAGCATCGTCCCCGCCAGGGCGAACGCGAAGGCGACCGCCATCTTGAGCAGCGGCGCGGCCGCGCCGAACGCGATCATCGCCACGAGCACGCCCAGCCTCGCCGAATCCATCGTGCCCGCGGTCGTCGGCGATACGAATTTGTTGCGGGTCAGCTGCTGCATGATCAGGCCGGCGATGCTCATGCTGACGCCGGCGATGACGATCGCGAGCAGACGCGGAATGCGGCTGATCCACATGACGTCCGCCTGGTCGGCGTTCAACCGGAACAGGTCGAGCGGCGAAATGGTTTTCACCCCGATAAAGAGCGACGCCAGCGACAACGCGATCAGGAGCAGCGTTAAGTGCCGTATGTTCATGACGAGCGTTCTTCCTTCATAATAAAGATAATCATTCTCAATTGATGGCAAAAAAAAGAAAGCGCCTGCCACTGATAATCGTTATCAACCCTACCTTATTTTACATAAATCGGCGCGTGCGTTAATGGAAAATCGTTTCTCCGCGCATGGATTTTTGTTTCCCGGCTTCATTTGGCGGTCAGCAGGCGAACCGTTTGGTCGATCAAACTATCGTACGTCTCGGCGTTGTACATGAGCGGCTCCTCGTACCGGACGATCAGGCAGCGGGCTTGCGCGGAGCCGCTTTTCAGCTTGCGCCACCGCCGCTCGCAGGCGGCGATCTCGTCCGGCGTCCGCGACAGCGGCAGCAGGAGCAGCGCGTTGTCGCACGGAATCGCCGCGGCGTCGTCCAGCGCTTCGACCTCCAGCAGCCCGAAGCCGTGCGCTTCCGCCGGCGGCGTCACGCCGAGGTCGTCATAAAACAAATCTTTGATTTTATTCATCCGCATGCCGTATACGCGATAGCCGCTGCCGAACGCGCTCACGAGCAAAAAGGGCGTCTCGCCCAAATGCCGGCGAACGAGCCGGCGCGCATTGTCGACCTTCCGGTCGTAAAAGGCGAGCCATCGTTCGGCGACGGCGGCGACGCCGAGCATGTCGCTCATGTGCCGCAGCCGTTTTTTCCACGGGTAGCCTTTCCATTCGAGGCTGACGATCGGGGCCAGACGCGCGACTTCGCGAAGCAGGTTTCCGGGGATCGGCGACGTCAGCACGAGCTCGGGTCGGGTATCGGCGATTTTGCGGATATGCGGCTCCGGATCGTTCCACCATCCGCGCTCCAGGATCCAATCGGCTGGAATGCCGAGGACGGACAAGTCGCCTTTGAAAATCGGCTGCATGACGATTTTTTTGCGGGCGCGGGCGGCGAACTCCGTCGGCGACATCCCCATCTGTTTGCGGAACAGCTTGCTGAAATACAGCTCGTCGGCATAGCCGACCGAATGGGCGACCTCGGCGACCGAAGCGCCGGGCTGCGCGAGCTGCTTCAGCGCCGCGTTCAGCCGAATCGCCGTCACATATTGGAGCGGGCTAAGTCCCGTCTGCGTGCGGAACGCGTCGTAAAACCGCCCGGGACTCGCGCCCGACTGCCGGGCCAGCTCGTTTACGTCGGCCTGCGCGCCGTAATGATCGATCAAATGCCGCTTCGCGCGCTCGACATAGTCGAGCAGACGGTCGTCGGCCGTTTGCCGGTTGCCGCGGTCGTTCAGGAAGGCGGATGCGATCGCGTACAGATGCGATTGCAGCTTGTACAGCAGCGCGGGCCCCGGCTTCCCGCCGCAGGCCGGGAACGCTTCGAACCAGCTTCGCGCCTGCGGAAGCCTGGCGACGAGCAGGCCGGAACCGGTTTTAGGCAGCGATTCGCCGGCGATCGCCGACAGCGCCGCCTCGCCGCAGGCGAAACGAAGCCATATCGCGTGAAACGCGGCGCCTTCCGCGATTTCGACCGTGCAGCGGGCAGCCGGCGGCACGTACCATACGTCGCCGGAGCGGACTTCGCCCTCCGTCGGCGCCGTCGCGCCGCTTTCGAGCAGCGCCGCTTTGGCGCCGCCCTTCGCGACGAAGACGAAGGCCGGATCGCCGCATTCCGGCATTTCCGCGATGCCCCGGCTCCCGACGCGCCATTCGTCGGCGCCCGCGAAAGTAAGCGATAAATCCGGCAACGCGCCTTGATGTGGCAACTGTCGTTCACGTCCTTATTCGATGATGAGCATGAGTGCAAGTCAAGTATAATGCAAATTAATGATATATGATAATGATTCTCATTGTCAAATGGAGAAGTGTGCATGTTCGGGCCGCTTCTCGCGCCCGGGCGCTGTTTTCGCACGCATAGTGCGCTTTGGAGCGCTATGCGTGCTGGCGTCGGCGGCGCGGGGCGCGGATAGTGTGCTTTTGCACGCTATCGGGGCCGTTTAACGCGCCCAGGTGCAGTTTTCGCACGCATAGTGCGCTTTGGAGCGCTATGCGTGCTGGCGGCGGCGGCGCGGGGCGGCGATAGTGTGCTTTTGCACGCTATCGGGGCCGCTTCCCGCGCCGCGGCGGGCCCTTCGCCGCCAAAGCAACCTTTTGACTCGACCGACGTCTACTTCTAATGAATAGAAAATAATGGGAGAGTTGTCATGAACCTTGCGAAACGCGCCGGCAAGCGGGTCGTGCTGCCGATCGTATGCATCCTTATGCTTCTGGCCGGCTGCCGGGAAAAAGAGGCCGCGCAGCCGGTCGAACCGATAGCAGCGATCGAGCCCGCTGCGGCGGCGCCCGCCCCGAAATCGGATGCGCCGTCCCCGGTCTTTCCCGCCGATATCGAAGGGCCGGGGGAACCCCGCGGGTTCCAGGCACGCATGCCGGCCCCGATGACGCTTAAGCCGGCGCTTTCGCGGGAACCGCGGACGTCCGAAAGCGAGGCCCCCGGCTTGACCGAAGCCGAAGCGTCGAACGACGCCGGCAACGTGCTGTTTTACGCGAATCCCGGCGACTTGTTCCGTTTTATCGATTCGGACGGCGAATGGGTGTCGGTGGAAAGCGAGATGGGCGAGGTATGGTCGCCGGCATGGTACGGTTCCCGATTCGCAGCCGAGGCCATGCCGATCGCGCCCGAACGGATAGCGATATCGGGAAACGCCGAGCTTTCTTTGGTTCCCGGAAGTTCGGTTCGCTATCGTCCGGACGATGTCGCATCGTCCGGCGACGGTGCGGCGGCCGCCGTAGCCGTATGGAAATGGAACGACTGGCTCGGAGCGGCGTTCCCGCTCGATCGATGGCAGGACGGCAAACCAATACGAAGGCCGCTGCTGCTGTGGGTCAAACAAACGGCGGTTGCTTCCGCCGAACGGCTCGAAAACGGCTTGCTGGCGCCGGAGGACGGCATCCCGCCGGAGGCGGCGCGGCATATTGCCGAAGTCGCGCTATACAAAGGCATGGACGGGGAAGCCGTTCGCCGGCTGCTCGGCGCGCCCCATTTTACCGAAAGCTCCCGACCGCTTTCCAATCCGGGCGAGCCGCTGCGAATCGCGGCCGACTGGCGCTACGAATTCCCGAGCGCGCATCTCGCGGTGACTCTGGACGAACAAAACAAGCTGGCCGGATGGCGCTGGCGGCTTCCACTCGATCGGCCGGAGCTTCTCGATTTGTACGCCGCCCGATACCCGCACCATATCGAGTATGAATTCCGTTCGCTCGGCATCGTTCCTTCGTCGGAACCGGATTGGGAATGGCGGCACAAAGGGGAGCTTGCCTTTACGTATTTGCTCGATGCGACCGAAGACGCCCTGCTGCTGCAGGGGGACGACGGCGGGTACAGCGGCATGCACTACAACAGCAACATGTTTGCCGTCGACCGGAAAAGCGGCGAGAAGCTGTGGCAAATCGACGCCGGCTTCGGCTGGGCGACGGCGTTGGTCGCGCCGGGAAGCGGAGCAGCGACCGTGCTGACCCATTACGATCCGGTCCTGAAACGTTACGAAGAGCGGCTGCGAACGGTTCGGCTTCGCGACGGAACGATCGTCTGGGAACGGACGCTGCCGGAAGAGCGGGGCAGCCTGTATGCCGCGGGCGGCGCAATCGTCCATTCCGTGCAGCCCGATGCCGGCCGGCCGAAAGGAATGCTGAGCGCGTTCGACGCCGCTACCGGCAAACCGCGTTGGCGGCGCGAGTACGAGCAGCCTTACGAGGTGCTGAATGTCGGCGTCCGCGATCCTTACATTTTGGTTAAGCGACAGGAGACGATCGAAGCGCTCCATCCCGTTTCGGGCAGCGTCGTGTGGCGTGTCCAAACCGACGTTCCGCTCGACGGGAAATTGATGCGGTACGTCATGTCCTTCCGGCATGCCGAAACGGACCCTTTCAAGCCGGTCGGCCGCAACCGGTGGGTGCTGCTCGGAGGCGAGCGTTTGCTTGTCGATACGGCCAAAGGCGATGTGATCGCACGGTATGCCCTCAAAGCCGACGAATGGATTAATGCGGTCGACGAAAGCCATTGGCTCATTCAAAGGCCGCTCGACGGCGCAAACGCTTCGGACGGCAAACAGTTCGAAACGGTGCTGTACGATCCGATCGCGGCAAGCCAAGCATGGAAGCTCGCCGGAAAGGCGACCGGCGCCGCGATCGCCGGGGATCGGATCTATTTGACGCTGGACGGAAAACCGACGGCCGTCGATTTGAAAACGGGAACGATCGTCTGGCAATCGGGCGCGTCTGCCGTCGTCAACCCGAACGTCGCGAATGCCGGCCCGGCTCCGCTTGCTTATGGCGACGTCGTCTTATGGCCTTACGGCTCCGATCTGCTGGTCGTCCGCGCAAAGGACGGAAAAGCGATTTACCGCGTCCGCGATATGCAGGTCGGCATTCCGGCCGGCCGCAGCCCGGGTTCGCTGGGCGCCGTGCTGGGCCAAGATCGGGACGGGGCCGTTTACGTCGGCTCGTCCAACGGATTTTTGGCGAAGCTGCGATTGCCGTAACGACAAAAACAAACGCCATGATAAAGCGAAGTCGCGCAAACGAATGCGGACTTCGCCTTCTGGCGTCAGCTTATCGACCTTCCGTTCCCGCTTGCCAGCACAATACGATGCCGAGACAATCGGCCTTCTTGTCGCGGATCAGCTTCCACGCGTCCGCCGCCCGCTCGGCCGGGAAACGGTGGGTGATGAGCCGGGACGTCTGCAGCCAGCCGTCCGCGATCGCCCGGATCGTTTCCTCCATCCGCTTGCCCGTCCAGCCGGAAGGCGTATGGAGCGTAATTTCTTGGCCGCGCAGCGTCTGAATGTCGACGATGCCTTTCTCGCCGAGAAAGCCGGCCGAGACGAAATGGCTGTCGCGCTTCATCGCCGGCTGGATCGCCCGAAACGCGTCCATATCGCCGACCGAATCGACGACGACGGCGACCGGTCCGCCTTCCAGCGCCGCGGCCAGCTCCGTTCGCCGCATATTCGCGCTGCGGATCGGCTTCGGCAGCATGCTCAACCGGCCGTCGTGCCGGCCGAGCACGGTAACGTCGGCGCCCCGATGCAGCAGCGTTTGCGCCGCCCATTGCCCGACCAGTCCGTCGCCGATGACGACCGCCCGGTCCCCCCGCCCGACGGCCGGACGCATGCCGCAATTGTAGCCGACCTGGGCCAGGACGAGCCCGCAATAATCGAGCGGCGCGGCGCCCTCCGGCAGCTTCCAGAGCTGGCCGGCCGGCGTAACCGCCGGACTGACGTGGCCGCCCGTCGCATCGAACATCCCCGATACTTTGCTCAGCGCCGCGAAAACCCGCTCGCCCGGAGCGACGCCTTGCACCGCCGACCCGACCTGCCGGACGATGCCGACTTTTTGGTAGCCGGCCACGATCGGAAACGGCCGCGGGTCGCCGGGCCGGTAAGGCGTTTCGCCGCGGATCCGTTCTCCCCGGAAATACGAAGATTCGGTGCCGGTGCTGATCCACGAATATTCCACGTCGACGACGACGTCGTGATCGCCCGGCTTCGGTACGCGAACTTCGGCGTATTCGGCTCGTTCCTTGTCCGTAAATACGACGGCGTGCGCTTTCATGACGATCCCTCCGGCCGCTCGGGCTCGATCGACGGGCCGGAGAACATGCCCGGAACGAAGCATATTTTGATCGCCTCCTGCTTTTTCAGCAGCTCGACGCCTTCCGCATACCGTTCCAGCGGCAGCTCGCGGCTGATCAGCGGCGCGAAATCGAGCTCGCCCCGCACGATCAGGTCGAGCGCATATTCCGCCGCTTCCCGGTAGTGGCCGGGGTAGCCGATGACGCTAAGCCCCTGATGCCGCAGCGCGTAATCGTCGCGCTGCACCGCGAACAGCGCGACCGCGACGTTCGTGCGGTCCATAATGTTCCGCACCGCCTGCGGGTAGCCGACGCAATCGATCGCCAGCTCGAGCGCCCCGGCCGTGCCGCGCCTTCCGACCAGCTCCGATTCCGGCTCGCAGCATAGCGTTGCGCCGAGCCGCAGCGCCGTTTCGCGCCTTTGCGGGTTCGGGTCCAGGCCGACGACTTCGCGGGCGCCTTCGGCAAGCAGCATTTGCACCGCGATCAAGCCGGCCGGACCGAGCCCGTTCACGCCGCAGCGGCGGCCGCGTATTCCTTCGTACCGTTTCATTTTCAAAACGCTGGCGGCCACGCACATCGCAAGCTCGAGCGAAACCGCCTTGCGAAACGGCAGTTCGTCGCGCAGCGCGAGCACATGCTCCTCCTTCATCAGCACGTATTCGGCGTAGCAGCCCGGCACATGGTGGCCCGCATCCCGCCATGCCGCCACCTTTTGGCCCGGAGCGAGCGAGCAGCCCGGACCGGCCGCTTCCACGACCCCCGCCATCTCGTGGCCGGGTTGACCGGGCGAATACGGAAACTTCACTTCCTTTTCGCCGGCAAACATCGGCTTCCCGTAATAAATGTGCAAGTCCCATTGGGGGCACGTCGCCACCTCCGCGACTTTGACGAGCAGCTGGCCTTGGCCCGGCTCGGGAATCGGCACTTCGACGATCGCGGCCTGTTCGGGATTCGTAATTTGCAGCGTCTTCATCTTCGTCGGATTCGTCTTCATCGTGTTCACCGCCGTTATAGGTTGTCGCGTTCGATCTAATCATACGGAAAGCGCGCGGCGCGGTCTTTAGCGGATCTGTTCCAAATGACGGTTTCGGCCGAAGCCGAGCGCGCCGCCGTTAAGCAACGGTTCCCCGCCGCCGTTTGCACATTATTGACTTCGCGACGCGAGACCCGGCACGTACGACGGAACTCCGATTCGTTTCGCACGGCAGAAGGGCGCGACTTCCCTTCGCAAACGTTCTCCGGACCATCGTGCCGTCCGCGCAATACCGCTTTCGCCTTCCGAAAAATGCTTACGCCATATCGCATTTGCGGCCGGTTGAACGAAAAAAAGCCCCCGAACCGCGGTGCGCAAGGTCGGAAGCGTCCTTCGTCCATCGTATGTGTAAGAAAAGCTTAACGTTCGAAACGCGGCGAATTCGCGCCTGCGCTTCGCGTTGTCCCGCCATTCCCGGGGACTGGCCCCGAATTTTTGCTTGAACATCCGGGAAAAGTAATGCCTGCTGTTGAATGGGTTCAAATGGACCCGTTTCGCCAGCGCGGCCAAATCGAGAGCGTCGTCGTAATTCGTTTCCACATACCGGATCAACCGGCGGATCGTTTGTCTCGTCGACGGGTCCCGCTCCCCGGCCGGATCGATTCGCCCTTGAAAATAGCGGCGGATCAGCGGCAGCGTTTTCGCCATATCGGACAAGGCGATTTCTGCGTCGAACGAATCGTTGCGGCCGAGCAAGGTCGCATTCAACGCCTCGATCGATCGCCCGACAAGCCGCAGCTCTGCGGACCCGTTATCCGCCGCGCTTTCTGCAAACGGTTCCATTCGACGGCTTGCTGGACCGCAACGAACGGATCGGATACGCCGGCGTCGAGTTCGACATACCAAAACGGAGCGGGGTCGGAAAACGCAACAAATGCGGCGTGTTCGGCGTAAGCAGAAACAGGCTCGGGGAACGAACCTTATATTCGACGCCCATCCATTCGAGCACCGTTTCGCCTTGCGTAACGTACTGCATTTCGCCATAAGGGGGGATGCCCCCGCTTCGGCCCGATCGATCGAAAACTTGGCCATAGCAGCGGAACGATCTGATTCGCATGTCGATTCCCCCGTTCATCGGCCTTACACGAATTATTCGACCGCGCGTTTTTGCCGGTCAAGCCGGGCCCGGATGGCGAGGGCCGACGGCGGCCGACGGAAGATGGTCAACGAAGTGTAACGACTTTTTCGGCGCGATGCGCTATCATAATGTTGTTGCGTCAACAGGATACAGAGAAACGGAGAGGAACGACATGTACGACTTTAAACGATTTCGCGACCGGCTGCAGGAAAAAGCGGACAATCCCGCCGCGCGTCCGGCCATTTATGTGGCGATGGGAGACAGCGTCACCCACGGCATTATGGAGGACGGCGTCGTCGAGCATGAGCGAATTTATCATCAGCTGCTTCGGAAACGGGTCGCGAAGCGGTTTCCGAACAGCATTTTGAACGTCATCAATTCCGGCGTATCCGGCGACACCGCCGTCCGTTCGCGGGAACGGTGGGCGCACGACGTCATTTGCTACAAGCCCGACCTCGTGACGATCAAATTCGGCTTGAACGACGCCCACGGAGGCCCGGCCGGCGTCGAGCCGTATATCGGAGCGATTCGCGACCTCGTTCGCCTCGTGCGGAGCGAGACGGAAGCCGACCTATTGCTGCTGACGCCGAGCATGATGATGAAGCGCGACAATCCGTTCATCTCGGAAGGACACCGACGCCACATCCCGGCGTTTACGAAGCTGTACGAAGACGGACACCTGCTCCGCTACGTCGAAGCGCTGAGGGCTTACGCGGCGGAGGACGGCTTGCCGCTTCTCGACGTGTACGCGATGTGGGAGAAGATGGAGGCGGAAGGCGTCGACATCCACACCCGGCTGTCGAACGGCATCAACCATCCCGACCGGCCGTTTCACGAGGAGCTGGCGGAGGCGCTGGAAGCGGTCCTGTTCGCGGATGTTCCCGCCTCGAGCCGATAAAGAAAAGAAGCGTATGCTCGAACATGCGGTATGCGGCCCGAATAGTTGCGGGAATTCCTCCCGTTATTTCTCCCCCTTTGGGGCGCCGGTTGGAAATAACGGGAAAAGCTACCGCTAACTCGGTCCTGCAAGGGCGAAATACGCGGTTCGGTCAGCATTTACAGGAGGTTTTCCTTTTATATGTCCCCACGGCATCGTTTGCGATCCAATGAACGTGATGTTTTCCCGGTATTGCAGCCCTCTCTCTTGCTGCCCCAGTCCCCGCATGGCGCCGGAACCGAGCCCCGGCGGCTTAAAAGGGACGGTGAACGCAATGTAGCCCAGTCGTCTCCGGCATCCGCATACGGATTGGAATGCGTCCCTGCGTGAAAACGCCGCAGTTCCTTCCCAATATCCCGGACGACGCGCTAACGAGTTTGCCCCATACGCTCCAGCAGCGTTCGGGCGCGGCTCACTTCCATATCCAGCACATCCGTGTCCGGCTGCAAGGCATCGAACCGGTCCAAGGCAAGGCGAAGCCAGCTTTCGGCCGCCCCGAACCGCTCCGCTTCCCACAGCAGATCGCCGTAACAGACGGCCGCCCGAATATAAGTGACGCCGTCCCCCTCGGATTCCGCATATTCGATCACCCGCTTCAGGCAAAGCTCTCCTTGCTCCGGCCTGCCGAAATCCAAATATTGCAGCGCTTTGCGCAGTTCGATTCGGGCTTTGTCCATACCCGCCCTCCCTACTTGCTTCCTTATGTCGAGTCGCTTTACAAGCGTTCGCGAATCTATTATAAGTTGTTCCGGGCAAAAAATCGGCCCTTTTTGTCGTATGATTGGGCGAAGACGCAAAGTCCCAAGACGCGGCCGCGCCGTCAGGACTGACGGACTGACGGACTTTTCTGCGCAACCCGATCCTTTTTACCGCCGCAACGGCAGAAGTGCGGGAAACGAGCCGGAAACGTATTGTTCCCGCTACTTCGGCTACCAAAAAAACCGGCAAACGCCGGGCAATCCGCCCTATCCCCTTACAACGCTTCCGCGAGCCCGCCCCGCGAAGAGCGGGCGGCGGGCATGACGAGCGTCATTTTCGTGCCGCGCTGCTCCTCGCTTTCGATCCGCAGCCCGTATTCGTCTCCGAACACCATCTGAATGCGCCGATGCACGTTCATGATCCCGATGCCGCTTCCGGGCCCGGTTCCGTCTGTCGCGCCGTCGGCCAGCCGGTTCGCGTTCAGCTTCTCCCGCAGCTCGAGCAGCCGCCGCGGCGGGATGCCGCATCCGTTGTCCTCGACCGTCACCCAGAACAGCCCGTTCTCCTCCCCGCAGTCGATGCGGATGAAATGATAATCTTCGACGCCGTCGGGGAAAGCGTGCTGGAACGCGTTTTCGACGAGCGGCTGAAGGGAGAGCCGGACCATCGCGTGCAGCAAATAATCCGGCTTGATGGCGACGTCGATCTCGAACTCGCGGCCGATCCGGTGCTGCATGACGATCAAATAGTGCATGACGTGCTTCAGCTCGTTCGCGACCGTTATTTCCTCCACGTTCGTCTGTACCGAATAACGCAGCATGTAGGCAAGCGCCTTGACGATTTCGGTAATTTCCTCGGAATCCTGCACGGCGGCGTAGCAGACGATCGTTTCGAGCGTATTGTACATGAAGTGCGGGTTGATTTGCAGCTGCAGCGACTGGTACTCGGCCTTCTGGCGCTCCATCCGGATCTCCTGGTTGTTCAGCTCGACCCGAACCACATGGTCGACCGCGTCCGACAGCCGCTTCACCATCGTATTGTACCGCTGCATCAGCTCGACGATCTCGTCGCGGTGCCGGGGCAGCGGGATCGGGACCCAATTGCCCTTCTCCGTTTCCCGCATGCCCGATTTCAGCAGCTGGATCGGCTTCGTGATCGATTTGCCGAACCGGTAGGCGAGCAGGACGGCCAGCAGCAGCGAAAGCAGGCCGACGACGAGCGTGGTGGCGCGGATGTTCGCGACAGGCTTGCGCAGCTCCTCGAGCGGCATCGAGACGACGAGCCTCCACCCGGAATAGTCCGAGGCGCGCGCCATATACATGCGCTCGACCCCCTCCTCGTCGCTGCCGAAAAACGCGTTCGTGCCCGCCTCCTCCAGCTTGCGGCTGAACGAACCGGTCACGAGGCTGCCGACCTTCGCCCGGTCGGGATGATAGACGTAATGTCCTTTGGCGTCGATGATGAACATGCTGCCGTATTTGCCCAGGTCGACCCCTTTCCAAAGAGCCGACAAATCGCTGGCACGCATCTCGATCGCCAAAAAGCTGTTCAGCTCGGGCGACGTATACCCCCGGATGCGGCGTACGAGCGTCAGCATCTGGTTGTCCCGATCGTCCAAAATGCTGTGCCCCAAAATGCTGAGCCGCCCGTCCGGGGTCGTATTTTCGAGAAAATAGTCGCGCTGCTCCCGAATGTCTTCCTTGCCGAACGACTGCTCGTTCACCTCGTTAAAATAATAAACGGCGTTGCCCTTGTCGCTGATCAAATAGATTGCGGCCAGCTTCGGATTGCGGATGAACAGCGGATCGGCGCCGATCTCGCGGATTTGCTTCCGGTACGAATAGTAGTCGTACGCTTCCCGGTCGCCCGGCAAATCGATGAACTCCATCACCTGCCGGATCGTCAGCAGCGACAGGATCGACCTCTCGTAGTCTTTCAAGTACAGCTCGGTATGGTGCGCGGCGTTGCCGATCAGCTGCGCCATCTGGTTTTCCGCCTGCACGTCGAGCTCGCGGGACGACGTTCGGTAGGAGAAAAACCCGACGCTGCCTACCGGCAAAATGATGACGACCAGAAAGTAGACGAAGAGCTTCTGGTACAAGCTTTTGATTCTCATTTGATGCCGAGCCCCGTCCGGTAATCGGAAGGCGAGACGCCGACGATCTTTTTGAACGTTTTCGTAAAATGCGGGTAGTCGTCATACCCGACTTCGGCCGCGACGTCGACGATCCGGATGTGGGGCACGGAAAGCAGCTCCTTCGCCTTCTCCATCCGTTTGTTGATCCGGTATTTGACGAACGTTTCGTTCGTCATCTTCTTGAACAATGCACTGAAATAGGTCGGCGTCAGCCCGACCATCGCCGCCACCTGCTCGAGCGATATTTCCTGCGACAGCCGGCCGTCGATGTACGCCTTCGCTTCCTCCATCGGATCGCGGAAATTGCCGGAGCGGACGGCGAACAGCGCGTCGGCCATCTGCATCAGGCATTGCTCGAACGCCTCCAGCGCTTCCTTCACCCCGGTCGCCCGCATATACGTTTTGTCCGAAACCGGGGCATATTTGCGCGCCTCGAACCGTTTCAGCAGCAGCGTATGGCAGTCGTCCAGCAGCTCCTTGAGCTGCGCCAGCGGCATTCCGGCCGACACGCAATGGTCCCGCCACCGCTGCGCGACCTCGCCGAGCTCGTCTTTTTGCAGCGCCCATATATGCTTCTCCATCCGATCGATCCATTCGACGTATCGGGAAGGCGGCATGTAGCCTCTCGCGGGCCGGCGGACGAGCCGGTCCAGCACCTCGTGAATGTCCGGCTTCGTCACCGGCTTGAGCAAGTAATGCTTCACGCCGAACCGCATGCACGTCTGGGCGTACTCGAAATCGTTATAGCCGGAAATGACGACGATCGCGATATGCGGATACTCCTCCTGCAGCACCCGGCTCAGCTCGAGCCCGTCCATCTTCGGCATGCGAATGTCCGTGAGCACGATATCCGGCTCCGACTCGCGAATGCGCTCCAGCGCGGCGATTCCGTTTTCCGCGGTCGTTATTCGGGAGAAAGACGGCGTGTACCGCTCCGTCATTTTGACCAAACCGCTGCGAATGACAGGTTCATCGTCTACGACAAGTACATGCATCGATCTTCCTCCTTGTTCGGTCAAAATCGCCGGCCGCCTCTATTCCGCCTCGGCCGGAAGCTTCGTCCGGGCGAACGTCCAGCCGGCTTCGCGGTACGAAAAAGCGGCCCCGTCCGGTCCGGTCAGCTCGCCGGCGTAGCCGCCGTCCGGCTTCCGGGTCACCCGCGCCGTCCACCAGCCGCACCGGCCGGCCTCGTAATCGAACGTCTCGCCGTCGTCGTCGTACAGCCGGCATTCGCCGTCCGCCTCGCCGAAGTGCACGAACGTCAGCGGCGTCGTTTCGCCGGCCGCCGGCACGCTCGGCAGGGCGGGGATCGTCGGAATGACCGCGCCGTCGCGGACGAACACCGGAATATGCTCGAGGCCGGTCCGGACGCGGACGACGCGCCCGCCCTCGTAACGGCTTCCGGTCTCGAACCCGTACCAGACGCCGGGCGGCAGCAGCACGTCGCGCTCCGTCTCCCCTTCGAACAGCGGCGCCACGAGCAGCGCCTCCCCGACCATATATTGGTCGTCCCATTGCTTGCCCGTCCGTTTCCCGTAAGCGGCGTCGGTCGTATTCAATATTTCGCTTTCGTCCCCGGCGAGCTTCGCTTCCGCTTGCGCCGTTTGCTCCGGACCGACGACGAACGGCATCGCCCGAAACGGCGGAACGCCGTCCTCCCGATACGCGGCGAAAGCGGTATACAAATACGGCAGCAGCCTCATGCGCAGCTTGATGTAATGCCGGACGATCGGCTCCGCCTCCGGATACGACCACGGCTTCGTCCCGTCGCCCCAGGCGTTCAGCATCGCGAGCGGAGAAAAGCAAACCGTCTGCATCCGTCTCACCCAGTCTTCGGCGTTCCGCGCCTTCCGCACCTCGGGGGTCCACAGCAAGCCGCTGAACGAAGCGTTGCACAGCGCGCGAATAAACTGCCGATGGTCGTACAGGTCGGAATACAGCACGTACGGCATCGGCGACGCTCCGGCGTTCGAAGCGCGGACGAGCCCGTACGTTCGCCGGTTACGGCTGCGGAACAAGTCGCCGGTCATTTTCTGAAAGAGAAGCCCGTACAGCTGCCGCATCCGTTCCCCGTCCAAACCGGACGGGAATTCGGCGTGCGCCGGAAACATCCAGGCGTTGTTCGTCAGCTCGCTGCCGTCGCATTCGTCCAGCTTGTAGCCGCTTACGCCGATGGCGGCATGGCGCCGGTCGTGCTGCTCCTTGTACGCCTCCGCCGCTTCCGGCAGCGTGTAATCCGGCGCGATGCCGCCCCATACCGTATGGCTGCCGGACAACGGCTCGAGCGCGGCGTACAGCTCGCTGTCCGGCGAGACGTACGGATGCTCCCACAGGTTGACGCGGAAGCCGTTTTCGCTCATCCGCTCCACAAACCGCCGCGGATCGGGAAACCGCTTACCGTCCCACTCGTACGTGACCGGGTAGCTTTTGCTGTGCCAGCCCGGCTCCAGTCCGATCACGTCGCACGGGAAGTCCCGCTTCCGGAACTCGAGCGCTTCCTCGAACGCTTCGTCCGCGTCGAACAGCTTCGGCACGCGGTGCCAGAAGCCGAGCCCCCATTTCGGCGGGAGCGCACCGCCGCCGCAAAACAAGTTGTACCTGCGTACGACCGCTTCCAGCGTCGGACCGGCGAACACGTAAATGTCCGCGCCTTCCGGCGGCAGCTGGATTTCGGCGCGCGGCGAAACGAGCGTCGCTTTCCAGCCGGAATCCGCATTGCGGTCGCGCACCCGGTCCCTGGCCGCGTCGCCGCGCCGCATCGTGGAGCCGAGATGCATCGTGACGATGGCCGAGCTGTCGACGAGCACGCCGTAGCCGCGATCGCTGACGTAAAAAGGGACGGGCGCGTGGCTTTCGCCGGTATCCTGCTTCGGATCGCTGTTTACCCGCAAATAGCGCGTTCGCCCGCGCTGGTTCATCCGCATGAACTGCAAGCCCGTCCCGTACAGCTTCTCCGTTTCGCCGAGCGGGAAGCTGACGATGCATCCGCGTCCGCGGCTTCCGGCATCGAACAGCCGCATCTCGCCGAGCTCGAACGGCGGCTCGCCTTGCGGCAATCGTTCCATCGCTTCCAGTCGCGGGGACGCTCCGATCCACGAAAGCGGCGTCGGCTTCCCCGGGTTTCCGACGGTCGTGCGCCATACTCCCGGCGCCGCCGCTATCCATATTTGTTCCTTCATCGTCAAGGACCTCCCTCGGTTCACCTGCACATGATGGCGCGCCTACAAGCGGGGCAGCGTGACTCGCGTCCGCCCGCCGGATTCGGCCGACAGCTTGGCGAAATGGACGAGCGCCTGCGTCTTCAAGTAGTCGCGTCCGCTCGTCTCCGCTTCCCGCTTCTCCCGCAGCGACGCCACGAATTCGCTCAGCGCGTCCGACGCGTCCACGCCGGCGAAATCGTCGACCGGCTCGGTGCGGCCGCCCGCGGTCAGCCGGATCGATTGGCCGATCAGCTCGATCGCGCCTTCCGTCCCTTCGATGCGCCAGTCGCCGCTCCAAGGCGTCTCCGGCCCTCTCGCCGCGATCGACGCGGAGTAGCCGGCCGCGATGCCGCCCTCCATCTCGACGATCGCCTGGGCGCTCAGCACCGCCCCTTCCTCCCGCCAGCCGCCGGGCGGGTTGAACAGCCTCGCCTGAACGGCTTCGCCTTCCCGGCCGGTCAAATACCGCAGCAGATCGAAATGATGTACGCCGATATCGTCGAGCATTTGCACCGTATAATTCCGCTCGACCCGATGATACCGGTAAAACCGGATGTCGATAAACGACACGTCCCCGATCGCGCCCTGCTCCAGCAGCTGCTTCATTTTGCGCATATGCGGGAAGCGGCGGTAATTTTCCGCGATCATGAACGGGATGTTCTCCTTCGCCGCCCGCGCCACGATGTCGACCGATTCGCCATAGTCGAACGAAATCGGCTTCTCGCACAGCACCGGCAGCTTGCGGTCGAACGCCGCGTGATTGACGGCCGAATGCGCGCCCGGCGGCGTCACGTTGACGACGAAATCGGCGCTTTCTTGTTCCAGCGCCTCCGCAAGCGACGTATAGAACGGGAACGGATCGTTCCCCATCTTCGCCTTCATGGCGATATTCGGCTCCGCGACGGCCGCCAGCAGCCCCCGATCGCGCAGCCGCTTGTACCAGCCGAAGCCTGCGGCTCCCAAGCCGACCAAAATCGCTTTCATCCGCGAATCCCTCCGTCCGTCGTTAGGTAATCGTTTGTAATCGTTTGCAATCGATCCGATCGGTTCCATTATCGGTCGCGGAGACGGCCCTGCGGAATAGAAGCGTTTACGGTGCCATGTGTTTTTTTACGATTGTAACACAAAACGATTCCCTTCGGACAAAGGGAATCGCTGCCTGGCGCCTTCATTTGGTTTTCGCGTCCTCCAGCCGCTTGTTGGCGTCTTCCTCGGCTTTCCGCAGCGCGGTATTGATATCGCCCGAGATCGCGTCGCCGGGAATTTTCACGTAAGGCGACTCCAAACCCGTGTCGTATATCGTTTTGTACGGAATCGGCGCGAATTTGTTGAAAAAGACCGCCTTCAAGTTTTTGTCCTTCCATTTGCTTTCCGAGCCGTACAGCTTTTGGACCGCTTCGTTTTTGAGCGAAGTCATGACGCCTTTCCTCGACAAGTGCGCCTACGCTTCCTCCGACACCAAATAGTTGATCACTTCCATCGCTTCGTTCTTATGCCTGCTGTTGCTCGTGACGCTGAAATAAGTCGGGTACCCTTGCGAGCCGACGCCCGGCAGCTCCTTGAACGTCGGCAGCGCGACCAAATCCCAGTTCAACGTTTCGAAGCCTTTGTCGATCAGCATGCTCGACGACAGCAGCGCGAACGTCGCCGACTGCTGCGTTTGGAAAAATTCGGGCGTATACGGCCCTTTGTTGTATTTCGCGAAAAACTCCTTGTACCCTCCGGCGACCATCGGGGCGATGAAGGCGGTTTCGTTGAACGTTTTCCAGCCTTCGCCGTTGATCGCCGATTTCCCCGTCTTCTCGTCGACGTACGGCAGCGACATCTGGTTCATGCGCAGCATGTGGGTGCCCGAGAAATTGTAGCCGACGTACTGCTTGTCGCCGTCGCTGCGGTTGAACGTTTTGACCGATTCGGTAAATTCGTCCCACGTCATGCCGTCCTTCGGATACGACGCGCCGAACTTGTTGTAAATATCTTTGTTGTAATACAGGACGACGTTGTTGTTGAATACCGGTACGCCGTACATTTTGCCGCCGGCCAGCTGCTTCATGGCGTGGACGAGGCTCGGCTCGAAGCGGGCCAGGTCGATTTGCGCCAGCTTGATCAGATCGGTCATGTCCGTCTGCAGATTGCTCCCGATCAGTCCGTTCATCATGAATGCGATGGAGTCGAAATAAAGATCCATCGGAGCGTTCGCCGCGATCATTTCTTTCACGCCGTACTCTTTCGTCGATTTCACGTATTTGACGGTCCATTTCGGAAACTGCTTCTGAATGATCGCGCCGAACCGCTCGTTCCAGCTTTCCTCGGAATCGCCGCTCGTCGAGACGACGTAAAGCTCCACCGGCTGATTCGGATCGGCCAGCGGCTTGGCCGTTTCCGGCTTTTTCGTCCCGCCGGCGCCTCCGGACGCTCCTTCTCCCGCCGACGGTCCCGCCGCGTTATTGCCGCCGCATCCGGCCACTGCGGCCGTCAGAAGCGCCGCAAGCAGCGCGCCGCCGAAACGTTTGCCCACATCAACCATTCGTATCCCCCCGCCACATCGTATCGAGCGCGTTCGAACCGGGCTCGTATTGAAGTGTAGCGGGCGCCGGTCTTTCCGGCTATTGGATATTTTTGATCGGGGACGATCGGAACGTTTGGATATTTTTGCCTCGATGGAATTTTCTTGATTCGGCGTCCGGCTTCTATTTCCGGTCGATCATGATCGCGCCCTGCTTGTTGTTCCACCGCTCGGTCGCTTCCCTGATGATCTCGTTGCCGCCTTTCGCCTTATACTCCTCGATCACTTTCGGCCAGTCGGAAATCGGCTCTTTGCCGTAAATCATTTTGACCATATGATCGATGATCAGCTTCGGCCCGACGTCCGGCTGCGGCGCCGCGAGGTCCGGATATTTCGAGAAGCTGTTCAACTCCGGGTAGAAGCCGATTCCGGGCAGCCCCTCCTTCGACAAGACGTCGTCGAACGCCTTCAGCGTCGCTTTGCCGTCGTCGTTCAGCTCGAGCCGCGGCTTGTTGTAGGTCGAATCGTGAACGGCCCAAAGCGTTCCGCTGCGGAACCCTTCTTCTTCCGTCTCCTCCTTCGTCTTCGGGAACTTGTAGTTGATTTTGCCGCCTTCCTTCGTGTACGTGTCGCCTTCGATTCCGAACGTGAAGAACGTTTCCGCTTCCGGCGTCAGCATCCAGTCGAAAAATTTGACGATGGCGACGGCGGTGTCCGGCTTCACGTTTTTGTTGATATAAAAGGAGCGGACGAACGGAGTATAGAAGAAATAGCCGCCCTTCCCTTCCGGCCCTTTCGGCGAGGCGATAATGTCCACCTTCGCTCCCGGCGCGGCCTGGCCGATGTTGAGGCGATAATTCGGCAGCCCCGCGGCGTTCGCCGACCAGATGCCCGGTTTTCCGGCGTCGATGCTTTTCGTATAGTCGGTCGACGAAATCGTGGCGAATTCTTTCGGAATGAGCCCTTCGTCGTACATCGTCTTGTACACCTGCAGCGCCTTCATCATATTTTCCGCGTCGAAAAACTTCGGCACGACTTGTCCGTTCACCAGCTCGAACTGGTCTTTGTACGGCAGGACGTCGAACGCGCCCAATACGATATCCGCGTACTTGAAATTTTCGCGCATCTGGTACGGCGTTTCGACGCCCAGCTTCTTAAATGCCCGCAGCACGTTCAAAAATTCGTCGATCGTCTTCGGCGGCGTAAGGCCCGTTTTTTCGAGCAGATCGGTGCGGATGTACGTCGCCCGGCGGGACGGGTTGCTTAAAAATTCCGGTATGCCGTAAATTTTGCCGTTGTACGATACGGTATCCCACGCCGCCTTCGGGACCGTTTTCATCAAATTCGGCGCATGCTTTTTCAGCAGGTCGTCGAGCGGCATAAAGACGCCGCTTTCCACCGAGCCGGCCATCGATTTGCTGCCCGGTCCGCCGATGCTGCCGACGACGTCGGGTATGTCGTTCCCCGCGAACATGACGCCGTACTTCGAATCTTCCATCACCCTCATGTCGATGTCGGTATTCGTCAGCTCCTCCAGCTTCAGCACCCATTTGTCCTTGTTCAAGTCGACCCGGGTATGATAGCCCGTGCTGACGGTCGTCGGGTATACAATCGAAAATTTCGCTTTTTGGGCCGCGCCTTCCTGACCGCTCGTCTGCGGCTCCGCCGGTTTGCCGGAGCAGCCGGCGACGACCGTTGTGCCGAGCACGACCGTCAATCCGATATGTATCGTCTTCTTCATGAGCTCCCCTTCTTTCCGAGATGTTCGTGAAACCGTTTACCCAAGATTCATTATAGGGAGTGCGACGGAAGTCCTGAATGTGATTATTTAAGCCTGCCTGTAATTTTATACGATTCGGTTCGTGCGCCGGCGCCGTCTCTTACGATTTGATCGACCCTACCATCATGCCTTGAATGAAATGCTTTTGCAAGAACGGGTAGACGAGCATGATCGGCACGGTCGCCACGACGATGACCGCCATTTTGATTCCTTCCGGGGAAAGGAACATAAGCAGCTCGGAGCCGACGTCCGATTGGCCGAATTGGTCCGTAAACACGATTTCCCTCAGCCGCACCTGAAGCGGAATCCATTGCCGATGGTTGATGTAAAATACCGCTTCCGAGTACCGGTTCCAATGCGCGACCGCGTACATGATGCCCATCGTCGCCATCGCCGGCTTCGATAACGGAAGCACGATTTTCCACAGCATGCGAAACTCCCCGCAGCCGTCGATTTTCGCCGAGTCGAGCAGCTCGTTCGGCACATGGATGAAAAACGAGCGCATGACGAACAAGTTGAACGCGCTGATCGCCATCGGCAGCATGAGCGCCCAAAGCGTATCGAGCAGGCCGAGCTGTTTGACCAGCAAGTAGTTCGGAATGAGCGGCGCGCTGAAGATGAGCGTAAACAGCACCATAAGCAGCACCGCTTTCCGGTATACATATTCCGGACGCGACAGCGGATAAGCGAGCGTAGCGGTCATCGCCAAATTGATGAACGTCCCGAACACGGTGACGATGACGCTGTTGCGGAAGCCGACCCAGATCGTCGAATCCTGCAAAATGAGCTTGTAGCTGCCGACCGTAAAACCGACCGGCCAAAACAGCACTTTGCCCGAATTGATCGCCACGTTGTTGCTGAACGACTGCGCGATAATGTGCAGCAGCGGAAGCACCATGCTGAGCCCGAGGGCGCCGAGCAGGACGATGTTGAACGCGTTGAACAGTTTTTGGCCTCTGGTCATTATCATAGCGGTTCGCCTCCCGTTTCCGCCGCGGATCAGTACAAGCTTTCCCCGGTCATTTTCTTGCTGAACGTGTTGCCGGCGACGATGAGCGCGAGGCCGACGACCGATTTGAACAGACCGATCGCGGTCGTGTAGCTGTACTGGCGGTCGACGAGGCCGGCGCGGTATACGTACGTGTCGATGATTTCCCCGTTTTCGCTATTGAGCGGATTGAGGAAGACGAACACGCGCTCGAAGCCGAAATCGAGGAAGTTGCCGATTTGCAGCAGCAGCAAAATGACGATGGTCGGCATGATGCTCGGGATCGTAATCGAAATCGTCTGCCGCCAGCGGCTCGCCCCGTCGATTTGCCCGGCCTCGTACAATTCCGGGTTGATGCCGGCGATCGCCGCCAAATAAATGATCGTCCCCCAGCCGCTGTCTTTCCAGATGCCCGATCCGATCAGAATGGAGCGGATGTACGAGTTTTCCCCCATGAAATAGATCGGCTCGAAACCGAACATCGCGATGACTTTGTTGACGATGCCGGTCGACGGCGACAGCACCCCGACGACGACGCCTCCGACGATGACCCACGATAAAAAGTGCGGCATGTAGACGACCGTTTGCACGATCCGTTTGTACGCCATGACGCGCAGCTCGTTCAGCAGCAGCGCCAGCACGATCGGAAACGGAAACGCGAAGACGAGGTCGTACAGGCCGATCAATATCGTATTTTTCAAGATCGTCAAGAATTCGGCATATTGAAACATGCGCCGGAAGTTGTCCAACCCGACCCAGGGGCTTCCCGTGATTCCTTTGAAAATGTTGTAATTTTGAAAGGCGATGACGGAGCCGAACAGCGGGATATATTTGAAGATGAGAAAATAAACGATGCCCGGCACCGATATGGCGTACAGCGCCCAATATTTGCGGATGAACGCCCGCTTTTGGCGGCTTGTCGCAAACTGGTACGTCATTTGATCGGACGGCTTGATTTTGGCGGCCATGAGCTCCTCCCCTTCTGCCTTTGTGTCTCGTTCGTTCCGGATACGAAGTCCGAATTCGGTCGGGAATTGCCCCTGCATCGCTCTCTTGAAATCAAGCTGCCCTTCCAAAAGCCTGCAGATGCAACTCGTTTCAAATGCGGGCGTAACCGTTCCGAGGCAGTTTCTTTTTCTCCATCGTTTAACCGAATCATTTCGTGATTGCCCGGTCGGACTTCGTATCCCATTCTCATCTTATCCGGCCCGGCTTGGAGCAGCCATGGCGTAACTTAGAAGCGGGCTGTGTTTTTTTACGATGCCCCGTAGCGCGCGGACGCGCTCCGGTACAGCCAATCTTCGGCCACCTGCAGGGCGGCTTCCCGATCGATCCAGCCCTCTTCCGTCTGCTTCCACAGAAAATCGGCCAGCAGCCGCTTCACGAGCCATATTTTGCCGTAGCTCCATTCGATGCAGCGCGCGTCGGAGACGATCAGCGAGCTTTTCAGCGCCGGCAGCGCCTCGAACCGGTACTGCATCGCGTCCCGGTACGTGCTCGCCCGGAAATTGAACCACCACAAGCCGCCGACGCTGACGTTCGGGAAGTTCCAGGCCGCCTGGACGACGTCCAAATTGTTCAGCTCGGAGGCGACGACCAGCTCGAACGGGCACTTGTACGTCTCGAACAGCGCGCTCAGCTTCAGGATGCGCGCCGTGTCGTTGGCCGGCACGGCGGTTCCGCACCACGAGCGCTCCACGCCGAGGAACAGCTGGACGAGCATGCCGCGGCGCTCCGCTTCGCCGGCGATTTCGTGCAGCAGCAGCATCAAGATGTCGTCCCGGCCGATGCCGGGGCCAACATGCTTTTTCTCGTGCGCGCTGGAGTCGTATCGCGGCAGCGTCGTCATTATGCCCGGGCAGCCATCGTCGCGGTATTGCGCGATCAGCGCCTTGATCGTCTCCCGCGTTCGCGCGAAGGCGGCCGCGGGATCGCCGGCCTCCGCGATGTCCCGCACCCAGCCGCCGAGCTTGCCGTCGATTCGCGGGATGAGCACGGCATTGTCGCGCATGCCGCGGAAGTCGGCGTGCTCCGCGACGTTGACGACGAACCGCCGCACGTTCAGCCGATCGGCCACGTCCTGGGCCCGGTTCGGCGATCGGGAGGAACGTTTGACCGCCGCATCCGCCTCGCGGACCGATGCTTCGTCCGTAATGTCGATGCCGTACAATTGGTTGAAAATTTGGGTGAACACCCGGTTCATCAGCGTATTTCGCGTCGCCCGGTACGCGTCCAAAAACGCCCGGATGCGCTCTTCTTCGGGCAGCTCGGCCGCATGGGGCGGATAGCCGCCCGCCTCCAGCTCCCGCTTCAGCCAAAAATAGTCGGCGATTTCCCAAAAATCCCGCGCGCAAAGCCGATCGCCGACGAGATGGGTATGCGTGTCCAGCACCGGAAGCCGCATAATTCGCTCCGTAAATTCGCTCTTTCTTGCGCTCGTTTCGCGCGTTCCTGGTATTTCGCTCGTTTCGCTCGTTTCGGGCGTTTCGCGGGTATCGCGCGTTTCGTTCGTCTGTTCGTTCATCGTCAGTCCGCCTCCTTGCGTATCGGTTGTACGGCTTGATCGTACCGCGATGTCGGGCGGCGGGCCATGGCGTATTTTCCGAGGGGCTGTCATTTTTTAAGATCGGCTCGTTCCTTGGATAAAATGGCCTGCTCCCGCCCATGGGAGCCTGCCTCTTTTTTCAACGGATCCGATGCGACCGTTGTCCGACGAAGTGGAACGCGGACCTTCGGTATTGCGTTTTCGGTTGATCGAAGGTTGGGGCGAACCGTTGTTAGGGGTGCATCGTATGGAGGCAGCGGGCCGGGAACGTAACGGACACCACGGACGCTATTTCGCCAAAAACGGCCGATTTCGAATTGTAACGGACATCACAGCGCTTATTTGCTCCGAAACGCGTCCAAAAAGGGGCATTTTCGCCAAATAAGTGCTATCGTGTCCGTTAAAAATCGAAAAGGCCGAAATCGGCCTATATAGAGGCCGCCATGTCCGTTAGCATTGCGGAACAGCTGCTTCCGCCTCAAAAGTTCCGGCAAAAAAGCGCCGCAGGACATGTGCGAATGTCCTGACGGCGCCTTTATGGCCGCATATGTGCAGTTCGTTTTACCGGCCCGGCGGCCAGGCCGATCCGGATCGCGTGTACGCCTTCCCGAAGCTTCTCGGCCTTCAGCTTCACAGGAAACACGCCGCTTTCAACGGCAGAACGCGAACGTATGCGTTTCGGTCAAAACGCCGTTCACCCCGGCTCGCTTCCTTCCCGCAGCTGGTTTTTGTGCCGGATGTTACCGGCATGGCACCAGAGCGTGACGATCGGGTCGTCCTCGCTCGAGCACAGATGGTGATCCTCGCCAGGCTCCACGACAACAATGTCGCCGACCGCCACCGGATGGCGCACGCCGTCGATTTCCATCGTCCCGCTTCCCTGCAAAATGACGAACGCTTCGCGATCGCGGTGCACGTGATAGTCCCGGCCTTCGGGGCCGTCGTTCGTATGGCTGCGCTCGCCAGGCTTCGCGAACGCGAGCCCGCCCGAGCTCAAATAAGCGCCGGGGAGCAAATCCCCGAGAAAATGTCCGCCGCGGCTATCGGCCAGCTCGCTTAACCTTAATCTGATCATCGTTACGCCCCTCCGTCTTCTCCGCTCAAAATGCGTTCGATCCGCTCCAGCTCGTCTTGCGTGAAATTCGGCTTCCTGAGCGAGCCGATCACGTCGTCGAGCTGCTCCGTCTTGCTTGCGCCGACGAGCGCGGACGTGACGCGGCCTTCCCGGAGCACCCAGGCGATCGCCATCTGGGCGAGACTTTGCCCGCGCTCCTCCGCCATTCGGTTCAGCTTGCGCGATTTATCGAGCTTTTCCTCGGTAATGTCGGACGCGTTCAAAAATACGCTGCCGCCCGCGGCCCGCGAATCGGCCGGAATCGACCGCAAATACCGGTCGGTCAGCAGCCCCCGCGCCAGCGGACTGTACGCGATCGAGCCGACGCCTTCCTCGGCGAGCGTTTGCTGAAGCCCTTGCTCGGGCCGCCGCTCGTACATCGAATAGTGCATCTGATGAATGAGGCACGGCGTACCGAGGCTTTTCAAAATGTCGACCGCCCGCTTCGTTTGCTCCGCGCCGTAATTCGATATGCCGACATACAGCGCCTTTCCTTGACGAACCGCATGGTCGAGCGCCTGCATCGTTTCTTCGAGCGGCGTTTCCGCGTCGAACCGGTGCGAGTAAAAGATATCGACATACTCCAGCCCGAGACGCTTCAAGCTTTGGTCCAGGCTGGCGAGCATGCTTTTGCGCGAGCCCCGTTCGCCGTACGGCCCCGGCCACATCCGGTACCCCGCTTTCGTGGAAACGATCAGCTCGTCCCGGTACGGCGCCAGGTCGGATTTCAAAATGCGGCCGAACGTTTCTTCCGCCGATCCCGGCGGCGGCCCGTAATTGTTGGCGAGGTCAAAATGCGTAATGCCGGCATCGAACGCCTTGCGCACGAGAAGCCGTCCGTTCTCGAAGCTGTCGACGCCTCCGAAATTGTGCCACAGACCGAGCGACAGCGCCGGCAGCTTCAGGCCGCTGTTGCCGCACCGATTGTAAACCATCTCCGAATACCGCTCTTCCGGCGGTGTGTAGACCATTGGACGTTCCACCCTTCCAAAAATACGTTTTCGTATGGCGCGGCATCGTCCGGAACAGCTCCTCCGCCCGGCACGCTCCCCTCCAGTATAAGGAAGAAAACGGCGGACCGGTATGGCAAAAATTGAGCCGGCGCTGTCTTTTTTTAAGCGGCGGCGCAAAACGACCGCACGAGGCTGCAAGCCCCGCGCGGTCGATCGGCGTTTATTCCAATTTGAAAACCCGCACCAATTCGCTCAATTCCTTCATCAGCTTGTCCACCGATTGCGCGGAAGAGGCGATATCTTCCGTAATCGCCGTCTGCTCCTCGGCGGAGGCGGCCACCGATTGCGAATTGTCGGCCGACTGCTTCGAGATGCCGACCATGTCCAGGATCGAGGCGGTGATTTGCTCGGTGCCGGCCGACATTTGCTCGGTCGTGGCGGACACCTCCTGAATCTGCGCGGATACTTCGCGGACGGAGGCGCGGATGTTCGCGAACGCCTCGCCGATCTGCTCCATTTTGACGATGCCGCCGCTGATTTCCGAGACGTTGCTGCGCATCGATTCGACGGCTTTGTTCGCCGACGCCTGAATCAACCGCACGATGTCGGCGATGCCGGAAACGGAGTGCGCCGTCTGCTCGGCCAGCTTCTTGACCTCGTTCGCGACGACCGCGAAGCCGCGTCCCTGCTCCCCCGCCCGCGCCGCTTCGATGGAAGCGTTGAGCGACAGCAGCGACGTCTGGTTCGCGATGTCCGTAATGACGTCGACGATTTGCCCGATTTGCTCGGACTGGGCGGACAGCTCGCCGATGACCGCCGACGAGTCGTGCGCTTTTTCCGCGATCACGTTCATTTGCGCGATAGCCGCCTGGATGTCGACATAACCCGCTTCGACCTCGGACGCCACGTTCGCCGTCTGATCGGATACGACGCCCGACGATTCGGCGATCCGCTGCACGCCGGCGGCCGACTCCTCCATCGCCCGCGCCGACTGCTCGGCGCCCATCAGCTGGCTTTCCGCCCCGTTCGCCACTTCCTCGATCGCCGCTGCGATCTGTGCGGCCGCTTGCGCGGATTGCCCGGCCGCCTGCAGCAAATCGTTCGAAGCGGCGGACACCTGGCTTACGGCATGATGGATTTTGCGGACGATATCGCCGGTCGAATCGACCATCCGGTTAATGTTTTGGCTCATCCTGCCGATTTCGTCGCCGGAGCGGACGTCCAGCCGCCGGCTCAAATCGCCCTCCGCCACGCGGCCCATAAAGGCCGAGATGTTCTCGATCGGCTTGCTGATCGAACGCGTTATCGCGATGGAAACGGCGGCGGCGAGCGCGATAATGACGATCATGAACATAACGGCGATCCGCTGCACTTCCGACACTTTGGCGAACACTTCGCCCGTCGGCACCGTCACGATCAGCTTCCATGCCGTATTCGGAATCGTATCGTAGTATGTAATCACTTCTTTGCCGTCGCTGCCGACGTAGGTGACGCTGCCGCTCGGCGAGGCGACGATCGTTTCGAACGCTTTCTTCGCGCCTTCGGCCGTTTCGAACTCGGCAAGCGATTTGCCGATCCTGGCCGGATCGGGATGCGTATAATATTCGCCGGCGCCCGAGATGATGTACCCGTAGCCCGTATCGGCCACGCGAATGCTGGCGGTCAACGTCGTCAAAATGTCGGGCGATACCGAGGCCGACAGCATCCCGGCGAAGTCGCCCGACTCGGTGACGATCGGCACGTCGATCGGCAGCACGTACTTGTTCGTCTTTTTGCTGATCAGCATATCGGCGATAACGGGCTGCTTCGTTTCTTTCGCTTTCTTGAAATGATCGCGGTCGGCGATATTGAGCGCGACGAAGCCCGTATCGACGCCGTCGCCGTTTGCGCCGATCACGTTGAACGTCGTCACCTGTTCGTCGCTTTCGTCCAGCACTTTCAGCACCGGAATGATTTTCGCCGGATCGGCCGTTTGAAACTCTTTGCGCTGCTTGATGAGCGACTGCATGAAGCCGATTTTGCTCTGCATCCATTCGTCCAGCCGCGCGACGTTGGAATCGAGCACTTGGTTTACGACCTTCGCATTTTCCTCCCGCGTCACGTTGCCGAAATAGTTCAAAAAAAACAGCGTGGAAACGAGCAGCGGAACGATAGCCAGCAGCAGCATGACGACCGCGTATTTTTTGCGGATCGATACGTTGCGAAAGCCGGCGGTGAACGTTTGGTTTGACGACATCGACTTTCCTCCGATTTCCAATATGGGCGTGCAAGCATGATGATATCACATTTTGTCGATTTATGAATGATTTTATCGAAATTTGATGGAGAATTGAAATGGGATGCGCCTGCAAGCACTTGATCACCGCATAAATGCCCATTTCGATTTGCGTTTCGGCGAACTTTGACAGCCGATTGTCCCGGCCTATAGTCCGGCCGCCGTCCTTCGCTCCTTGGAAGGCCGACCTACCGGTCCGGTCGTGGGCAGACCGCTTCCGCCGCCGAGAACGGGCGTAAAGCGGTACTGGCAAAAAAATCTCGTAGCAGTACGTTTGCCAAGGTAAACGGCCCGAACGGGCCTCGTTTGCCGAAAATAAAGTCTCAGCCGTCCGCCGGATTGCAGCCGGCGCGGCTTCGGTTGAAGGAGCGGTCTCGAACGTCCGCTTGTTTCCGGGTTAACCGGTTGGACATAAGAAAACCGCTGGAGAATAATGCTCCAGCGGTCATTCACGAGCAAGCCCATCCATCGGCAGCGGGATAGGATTGGGGATTGGGCTCAGCCCCTGCCTCGGTCGTGTTGTCTTTATGAGAAGATGGCGGCGCCATCGCGACTTCATAAGCAGACCGTGATCGTTCCGCCTAATCCCCATTCCTTCGGGTTCCTGCGAGCAGCGTTCGACTTCTCCCCGTTTCCCGGTACGGACATACGGCTAACGAACCTACCAATCGTTATCGAAGTCAATTGCGGAGGTTTCAATTTGTAACGAATCGTTGTATCGTTATATCCGGCAAATCGGCTCGTTTTCCTCCACTTTCGGCTCGATAACGATACTTCGATTCGTAAGCCTTGAAAAACGCTCGTTTTCCCGTCCATAAGCATCATACGATTCGTTACGGTCGACCCGGGTCCGCCCGGTTGTCGAGAAGCATGAAATCTTCCCTGAATACTTCCCTAGCTTCGGCTCCGGCCTCGACTTCGGGTTCGGCTATGGTTCGAAAAGCCTTCCTCGCTATAACACTTCCCGGCGATTACAAAAAGCCGCATCGTTGTTGCAACCCGGCTTCCGGTCGGTACGGCGATTATGCCCTGCCATAGCGGACGCAGCCGTTTCGCTGCGCTGCCGGAACCGATTCGATTATGAGACCTATGGCTTTGCTCCCAAACGGAACGCTTGCACCGGAGTCGTTCCGAGCTGCCCGGTCGTTGTTTTCTCGTGACGATACAGCCATATCCGGCTCAACATAAAGCGGATGTCCACTTTCGCCGCTTCCGCCGATCTCGCGACTCGCCGCGCCGTCCGTTCGTCGATCCCCGTTGTAAGACTGACATGCGGAACGTACTCCTCCTCCAAGAGCCGGATGTCCGTCGGCCCGATCAGCGATGCGAGCCGCGAGGCCAATCCGGCCCGATACTGCACGAACCGGTCGAAGTCGTCGGTTCGCCCGTCGCACTCCAGCATCACGATCATGCGCGATGACTCATACCGGTGCCGCCGAACGGCCGTCTTGTTCAAACGGATCGCGAAAGGTTCGGTTGCGCCGCACGATTCCTCGATCGCTCCCATCAGCGCCGGCAGCGCATCCGCATCCTCCATGAGCGGAAATCGACCGATGACGGTCATATGGCTTCCCCACGGCGACAAGCTCGCGCCTGACGTGCCGGCGACCCAGCCGGCCAAAGCTTGTTCGGCCGCTTCCGGCACCATCGCATGCAGGCTGTACGTTATTGCATCGATACCGCCGTCCATTTCGGCGCCGCCTCCTCGCGCAATGTTAGTTCCGGCAACGTAAAAAGACAGATATCCCGCAAAGGTACATCTGTCTCCTTTTACCAACAAAAGTTACGAACCGAACAGCTTGACGAGCAGCGCGGCGCAAACGACGTTCAAGATGAGCAAAGCCGGAATGCCGAGCTTGAACGAAACGTGCTTCGTCTTATGGCGGAACGAGCGCATGCCGAGCCAAGCGCCGGCCGCGCCGCCGGCCGCCGCGATCCAAAACAGCCGCTTCTCCGGGATGCGCCGCTCGTTGCGCTTCGCCATCAGCTTGTCGTACCCGAAGACGAAAAACCCGGCCGCGTTGATCGCCAACACGTATAAAATGATAACGGCGATTTTCATCCTTTGAGCGACACGACCATTTCCACTTCGGTCGAGGAGCCCAAAGGCAGCGTATGGATGCCGAGGGCGGCGCGCGCATGCTTGCCGGCGTCGCCGAACAGTTCGACGAGCACCTCGCTCGCCGCGTTCATAATGTCCGGATGCTCGGTTACGTCCTCGGTGCAGCTCAAATAGCCGGTCACCTTCAGCACCCGCTCCACGTTTTCGAGCCCGACTTCCCGGTCGAGCGCCGTCAGGCAGTTCAAAATCGAAAACGCGGCGGAACGTTTGCCGTCCTCGATCGACACGTTCGCGCCGATGCGGCCTTTAAACAGCAGCTCTCCCGCCGAAAACGGGACGTTGCCGGACACGTAAGCGATCCGCCCGTCCACCCGTACCGGCAAAACGAGCTTCGGGTCTTTGACCGCCGGCGATTCCTGAAAGCCGAGCTTTTCCTTCACTTGATTAAACCGTTCTCTTACGGACATATGTAAATCCTCCTTCATTTGTTCCATTATTGGACGATGCGGCCGAAATCGCCGGGTACGATGCCGCCGTTCTTCATGACGAAGCGGCCGTTCACGATGACATGCCGAACCCCTTCCGGGGCGAGCCGCGGCTCGGCATAAGTCGCCCGGTCCTTGATCCGCAGCGGATCGAAGACGGCGATATCGGCATAATGGCCGCCCGCCAGCTTGCCTCGCCGCCCGATGCCGAACCGTTCCGCGGGAAACGCCGTCATTTTGCGGACGGCTTGCTCAATCGTCAGCCAGCCGCGTTCGCCCACGATTTCGCGGAATATTTTCGGGTACGTGCCGAAGCCGCGCGGGTGCGGGCTAACCCCGGCATAAATGCCGTCCGTACTGACCATATGCAGCGGATGCTTGAACGTCGTCTCGAGATACGGATGCCGTTCCTCCGGCCAATGGAAAATCATGAGCGACGGGTACTCGGTATGCACGATCAAATCGCAGACAAGATCGGTCAACTCGACGCCGACCGCCTCGCGCACTTCGCCGATCGTCCTGCCCTCCCATCCGCGTATGTCGCCGATCCAGCCGGGCGCGGCACCGAAACCGCCCTTGCCGTCCTCCTCGCGGGGCTTGCCGACCGAGGCGAACCGGACCCGGTCCGGCGGAAACGACCGCTCGATATGATCGGCAATGCGTTCGCGGAAGCATTTGTCCGCCAGCCGCTCGCGCACTTGGCGCGGATCGCCGGCCTGGGCTTCGGGCGGCAGGTTGAGCAGCAGATGCGTGCTTCCCGCCGTGTACGGGTACATGTCGAACGTGACGTCCGCCCCCAGGGCGGCCCCTCGTTCCAGCTCGGCCGCGGCAGGCGGATCGATCGTCAGGTGGGAGATGTGAACCGGGATGCCGGCTTTAACGCCGATCGCGAACGTCTCCTCGCAGCCGGTCCGGATGTTGTCGGCGTAGCCGCGCTGATGGGCGACGTAAATGCCGCCGTATTCGGCGGTCACCCGCGACAGCGCGACCAGCTCGCGCAGATCGGCGCGGCGCATCGGCTCGTATTCGAGCCCGGTCGCGAACGCCTTCGCCCCCCTCTCCATCCATTCCCGCGTCAAGCGCGCCATCGCGGCGATTTCGCCGTCGCTCGCCGGCCGCGTCTCCCAGTTCAGCACCGCCTGGCGAATCGAGCCGTGCGGGACCTGCAGCGCGATGTTCGACGGAATCCGGCCCTTAAACAAGCCGAGCAAGTCGTCGATCGACATCGCGCCGGACCGGTTCAAGCGGTCGTCCTCGTAAAACGTTCGCAAATACTGCCTCATTTCAGTCAGCTGCCCGGCGGAAAGCGGCGCCCACGAGAAGCCGTCCGGCGAAGCGAGCTGCGTCGTGACGCCCATCCGGATCGGCGCGTACCGGTCCGGCCCGCCGAGCAGGGCGAGCTCCGAATGGACGTGAACGTCGATAAAGCCGGGGCATACGATCATGCCTTCGGCGTCGACGGTTTCGCACGCCTCCGCATCGCCGAGGCTGCCGATCGCGGCGATTTCGTCGCCGCGAACCGCGACGTCGCCCTTGAACCGCGGAGCTCCCGTACCGTCGACGATCCAGCCGTTTTGGATCAGAAGGTCAAATGCCATGGACGATCGTCCTCCCTGCGCTCATCTCGCTCATCGGTTTTTTCCGCGGCCGAGGACGGGGATGACCGTCTCCAGCTCGCCGCCGCGGAACGCGAACAGCTCGTCGGCCAAATTGACGGCCGGGCAAATATGATTCGGAATAATGCGCAGCACGTCGCCGACCCGCACGTCGGACTCGCCGGCGACCTCAATCGTGCCGTGCTCCTCCGACAACGCCCGGACGGTCAAATTCGGATGGCCGACGACATGCCCGTAGCCGCCGTGCCTGAACGGATCGGCCGCCAGCGTCTTGCTTCCGGCGTCGATGACGATCCGGTCGCGCGTCGGCCGGGCCACGACGGTCGCGTACACGGCGACCGCGCAATCTTCGACCTCGGCGCCGCCGGCCGCCATGACGAACCGGTCGTTAAACGCATACATGCCCGGACGCATCTCCGTCGCATGCGGGATGTCGGCGATAAACCGGGCGGTCGCGCTCGCTCCGACGCTGATTTCCGGAACGTCCAGCCCGCGCTTGCCGAGCAAAGTCCGCGTCTCGTTCAGCAGCTCCGCGTCTTCGACGGCGACCGCCCGGATTTCCTCGACCGTCGCCTTCGCGTAAGCGTGCCCGGTATGGCTCATCAGCCCGCGCACCTCCAAATACGGGAGCCTCGCGATCTCGAGAATCGGCTCGACGCTGGCGACCGCGTCCCGGCCCATCCGGTGCAGGCCCGTATCGACGTCGACATAAATCGGGATGCGCCGTCCGCGCGCTTCGCCCACGTCGTTGATCCCTTTCGCCACGAACAGGTCGTCCAGCCCGACGGTCAACTTCGCCCGGTCGAGCAGGTCGGCGAACCGCCGCAGCTTGTTCCGCCCCACGATCGGAAAGGCGATCAAAATGTCGTCGATGCCGTGATCGGCCATCACCTCGGCCTCGCCCAGCTTCGCCACCGTAATGCCGGAGGCGCCGTACTCGAGCTGCTTCAAGGCGATGTACGGGCTTTTGTGCGTCTTCGTATGGGGGCGAAGCTTGACGCCCGCCCTTTTTGCGAGATCGGCCATCCGCTTCAGATTGCGCTCCAGCACGTCAAGATCGACGGCGAGAAACGGCGTATCCGTGAGAAGCTCGAAATGTTCGTTGATCATAGCGCGTAACTCCCTCCTCCATTATCTTCGAAAGCTAGACGATTGACCAGCCCGAATCGACGAGCATCGCGGTGCCCGTCACAAAGCCCGATTCGTCTCCCGCCAAGTAGACCGCCGCCGAGGCGACGTCGTCCGGCGTGCCGTACCGGCCGGCCAGCGTCTTGCTCATTCGCAGCCGCCGCAGCTCCTCCGTATCGTCCGCCCGGGTCGACGGGGTGTCGACGATGCCCGGACATATCGCGTTGCAGCGAATGCCGTCGGCCGCGAAATCGACGGCGATCGATTTGCACAGCTGCACGACGCCGGCTTTGGCGGCCATGTAAGAGGCGTTGTCGCGGAACGCGACGAGCGCCCCGACCGACGCCGTATGGACGATCGAGCCGCCTCCCGCCTGCCGCATGAGCGGCACCGCGTACTTGCTGCACAGAAACGGGCCGGTCAACGTGACCGCCATGCACCGGTTCCATTCGTCGAGCGACGTGTGTTCGACGTTTTTGGCCGCCGCCCAATACGCGTTCGTGCTGAGCGCGTGAAGCCGCCCGTGCCGTTTCCCGACTTCGCGGAACAGCCTCGCGACGTCCTCCTCGCTCGATACGTCCGCCGCATGCGTCTCGCAGCGGCCTCCGGATCGCCCGATATCGTCCCCGACCGCCCGGACCGCCGTTTCGTTCACGTCCGCCAGGACGACGAACGCGCCTTCCGCGGCGAATCGCCGGGCGATGCCCGCCCCGATGCCCGAGCCGGCTCCCGTCACGACGACGATTTTGTTCGCCAGCCTGTTTGCCATCCGTTTTTCTCCCGCCTTTCGCACAATGGATGCATCCGCTTCCCGCTCAATCGCCTCTTCCCGCGCCGAACGGGAGCGTTTCCGCCCAATCGCCCCGTTCCCCTTCGCCGGAGGAGCGCGATTCCGCCGCCCTCGCCTGGATCGACTTCGCATAGTCGGACGGCGTCATGCCGGCGTACTTTTTGAACGACTTGGAAAAATGATGAATGCTGCCGTAGCCGAGCAGCCGCGATATTTCCGTAAAGTTGTGCCGCTCCTCGCGCACGAGCAGCTTCGCCTGCTCGACCTTCAGCCTTTTGAAATAGTCCATGAGCGGGTAGCCGGTTTTTCGTTTGAACAGCCGGGTCATGTGCGACTTGCCGACGCCGAACGACTCGCAAACCGCATCGAGCGACAAGTCCCGGTGAAGCCGTTCGCGCAAAAAGGCCGTCACGCTGCGGACGAGATCGCGCTCCCGCTTCTCCTTCGGCACGAACGGCGGCTTCCCGACCGGCTCCTGGCCGCCGTGCGCGCGCCGGATGAGCCGGATGAGCAATATTTCCAAAAAGTTTTGCAGCAGCTGCTCGCTGCCTTCCGGCGCATCCGCGCGGCGTTCGATCGTATGCTGATCGGGGTGATGGTACGGCGGCGCGAACGCTTGAAAGCCCTCCTTGACGATTTGCGCGAGCAAGTCCCGCTCCCGGTCGCCCAGGCGGACAGGCCGGTTCGCGAGCGCGTCCAGCGCGGACGAGCCGCATTCGAAGGCGACGCCGAACAGATTGGAAGCGGTTACCCGATTGGCGGACAAGCGATGATAGGCGTTCGGTTTGTACAGCATGGCGTCGCCCTGCTTCAGCTCGTGAGGGACTTCCTCGACATGGACGATCACTTCGCCCTTGTCGACGTAAAACAGCTCCCAAAAATCGTGCTTTTCCCCGTGGAACACGTAATCTTTCGCGAATTCGAAGTAATGGAACGCATACAGCCGGTCGACATGAATGTAGCCGCGCAGCCGAACGCCCGTGTAGCCCATCGCCTCCTCCTTTCCGGCCGGGGACGCTTCGCCGTCGCGTCCGGCCCGCTTTCCCCCATTATACAACCCGCCTCCCCCCTGCTGTCCCGCTTTTGGCGATAAACGACAAAAAAAATGCGATTTCGGACAAAGCAACGGCCCGAACGCCGCTTTATAATGCATGTAGAAGCGATCGAAACTTATGCGAAAGCCGGGGGGAATCGGAATGAACGGAAAACAGCAGCTGCGGATCGGCATCGTCGGCGCCGCGGGCAGGCCGAGAGCATTCAAACAGGCGATCGCCGATCACCCGCGGGCGACCGTCGCCGCCTTGTGCGACGTAACGGAGGAGCGGCTCCGGCAGGCGTCCGCCCATTTCGGGGCGTATCCCGCCTACCTTTCCTACGAAACGATGCTGGAGGAAGCGGAGCTGGACGCGGTCATCGTCGGAACGCCGATGCAGGTTCACGTCGAGCAGACGCTGCTTGCGCTGAAGCGCGGCCTGCACGTTATCAGCGAAGTGCCGGCCGGCGTATCGGTGGAGGAATGCCGGCGGCTCGTTCGGGCGGCGTCGCGCTCCAAGGGGCAATACGTCATGGCGGAAAATTGCAATTATATGAAGCCGCACATGACGATCGCGAATATGGTGCGGGACGGGCTGTTCGGGGAGCTGTATTACGCCGAAGGCGAATATTTGCACGAGGTGAAGGCGCTGAACGAATCGACGCCGTGGCGGCGCGTATGGCAAACCGGGGTGAACGGCATTACGTACGGGACGCACAGCCTCGGCCCGATTTTGGACTGGATGGACGGAGACCGGATCGCCAAGGTGAGCTGCGTCGGCAGCGGCCGCCATTATGCGGACAGCGCGGGACGGCCTTACGCGATCGAAGACAGCTGCGTCATGACGGCCAAGACGGAAGCGGGGCGGCTGATCCAAATTCGTCTGGACATGCTGTCCGAAAGGCCCGGAGCGCTCAACTACGAGCTGCAGGGCACGCGCGGCTGCTACGAAAGCGTCCGGTACGAGCTGCTCGGCTCGGGGAAAGTGTATGTGAAACGAGACGGCGAGCCGAAGCGCGAGTGGGCCGATCTGGCCGAAGTCGGAGAGGCGTACGTTCCCGACATTTGGCGCGGCCTCCCCGAGGCGGTCGTCGGGGAAAGCGGGCACGGCGGCAGCGATTACGTCATGGTGACCGACTTTTTGAACGCCTTGACCGAGCATAAGCCGTCGCCGATCCCGATCCACCGGGCGCTGGACATGACGCTGCCGGGACTGATCAGCCAGCGGTCGATCGAGCGCGGCGGCGAATGGCTCGATGTCCCCGACTCGCGAACGTGGGAGTGACGGTGAGTTAGCGGTAACAATTCGGCCGGCGTCGGCCTGATCTGTCTAATCGTATCGATGCCCATCTCCCCGTCGCACCGGGAAATCGACCTGCCGGTATAACCTCCCGCTATTTTGCTGAATTCCCCTTTGCCGGCCACATCATCAGGAAAACCTCCCGATAATCTCGCCCGAATTGCGCTTTTTGCCGAAGCGGCGCCGATTTACCGGGAGCTTTTCCCGTTCATACGAACCGACACCTGCTCGGGAGCAAAATAGCGGGAGAAAATCCGGTTTACGCCGATTTCCAAGCAAGGTCGGGAAACATCCGAACGCGCAACCGTTCATGCGGGCATCGAGCCCTTTTCATGCAATTGCCCCGGGTTGCTCCCACCGCCGCAACGCTTTGCCCCGCCCCGCCGAACTATTCCGCCTCTTCGTCCCAGTCCCGCCGCCGCGCCGAAATCCCGTTCCGCGGCCCCGCTTCGCCGCGCCGCCCCGCCTTAACCGTTTACCGGACAGGCAGCGTCACTTCGACGGCGGTGCCTGCACCTTCGATATTTTTGTAGCGGATCGTGCCTTTGTGCTCGTTAATAATTTTAAAGCTGACCATGAGGCCGATGCCGGTCCCTTTCTCCTTCGTGCTGTAAAACGGCTCGCCCAGCCGCGACATCCGCTCGTCGGACAAGCCGCCCCCTTCGTCTTCGACGCGGACGACGACCTCGCTCTCGCCGCGCTTCCCGATGTCCAGTCTCACCGTTCCCGGAGCGGCCATCGATTCGATCGCGTTTTTGAGCAAATTGACGAACACCTGCTTGATTTTGTTTTCGTCGCAAACGATTTCCGGTATGTGCGGGTCGAATCGCGTTTCGATGACGATGTTGTTCATGTTCGCCTGGGGATGGACGAGCGTCAGCACGTGCCGGATCAGCTCGTTCAGGTCGATCCGCCTGTATTGCTCGGGCTGATGCTTCGCGAGCAGCAAAAATTCCGTAATGATCGTATCGATCTGGGCGATTTCCTGATCGATCACCTCGTAAATGTCGTCCCGGCCGATTCCGCGGCGCAGCAGATGCAAAAATCCTTTGATCGTCGTCAGCGGATTGCGGATTTCGTGCGCCACTCCCGCCGCCAGCTGGCCTGCGATCGTCAGCTTGTCCGTTTTGCGGGCCATGTCCTCGTGCTGCTTCTGTGCGGTAATATTTTTGATGATCGCCATCACCGCCGCGACCCGCTTGCCGTGGACGACCGGAATCGCGGTAACGCTTACGTTGACCGGATGCCCGTGCTTGTGCACGAGCAGCTGCTCCACGTTTTGCGGAAGCCCCCGTTTCGCCTGCTCGAACCACGAGCCCGGCTCCCCTACCCGCCCGTGCGGCAGCAGCGGATGGCCGAACCGGTGAAGCAGCTCGTCTTTCGCGTATCCCGTAATCCGCTCGGAGGCGTCGTTCGCCTGAATGATGCGCCCCTCCAAATCCAGCGTGCAGATAAGATCCGGGGTGCCGTTGTACAGCGCCTCGAATTGCAGCCTTCTCAGCTGCGCCGATTCGTGCGCCAGCTTGCGGTCGATATGCGCCCCCGCGACGAGGCAGCCGATCAGCACGAACATCGAGACGCCGACGCAATACGACAGCACGTTCGGCGCGACCGTCGTGTCGATCAGCGACAAGCTGTCCAGCAGCCGGAAGCGGGAATGCTCGACCGGCGCGGGAACGAAGTGCGTGGCCATCATTCCGACGTAATGCATGCCCGATACGGCCAGGCCGAGCAAGATCGACCCGGTCAATTTGTCCGGCTGCGCCCGGTCGACGATCGATTTTTTTTGCAGCCGGAACGTCAAAAAGAGCGCCCAGCACGAAACGAATATCGCGATCGCGATCGACAAGGCGAACGGAAACAGCTTGTACCGGATCGCAAAATCGCTTTGAATCGCGGCCATGCCCGTGTAATGCATGGCGGATATTCCGCCGCCCATAAAAACCCCGGCGGTAAAAAAGCGGCCGGAGCTGAGCTCGTTGCGGCTGACGAGAAAGATGGCGATATACGAGGAACCTATCGCGATAAGCAGCGAAACGAACGTAAGCAGCAGGTGATAGGAAGCCGGAAACGGCAGCCGGTACGCAAGCATCCCGATAAAATGCATCGACCATATTCCGAGTCCCATCGTGACGGCGCTGGAGGAGAGCCACAAATACCGCCCCCGGCCGTACGAATTGCGCGCCCGGCTCGTCATATCCAGCGACGTATAAGACGCTACTGCGGCTACGGCAACCGATAGCATCACGAGTGAAATATGATAGCTTCCACCTGCATGTTCCATTATATCCCTCCAGTACGCTTTGCTAAATTGACAAGCCGCGAAGACGATCGTTCGTACTTCGGTTTGCAGGCAGGTTACGTAATGATCTCCTCCTTACACTGTCTTTTTAACGGACTTTGGCCCCGCAGTTCATTTTGATTATAATATGCAGGCCGCCGCGTTAAAATGGGAATGTCGACGCAGTGAAACTTGTCGGCGTTTCCCGCAAAGCGGTCAGCTTCGCGACAGCGCAAACCGGATCAGCCGCTCGAACCATGCCCAAGGCAGCAGCGCTTTCGTCCACAGCGTAAGGCGGGATCCTTTGCCCAGCGCATAGCGCAGCCGCGGCGACGAAGCTCGGACGATCTTTCCGACGAGCTTCGCGACGTGCAGCGGGTCCGGAGCCGTTTCTCCCGCGCGCCGCGAATAAGCCGTGACCGATCGCAGCATGGCGTCGTACGGGGAATCGGGAGAAGCGCTAATGCTCGCCAGCCCTTTTTGCCAGATCGGCGTCCGGAACGCGCCCGGCTCGACGACGACGACCTTTACGCCGAACGGCGACATTTCGTGCCGGAGACTTTCGCTGAAGCCTTCGACCGCGAATTTGGAAGCCGCGTACGGGCCGTATCCGGGAAAGCCGATTTTGCCGCTTACGCTTCCGATGTTTACGATCGTTCCGCCGCCTTGGCGGCGCATGGCGGGCAGCACCGCTTTCGTGACGGCGACGAGTCCGAAAAAATTCGTCTCCATCTGCCGGCGCCATTGTTCCATCGGCACTTCTTCGACAAAGCCGCCGACGGAAATGCCCGCGTTGTTCACGAGCACGTCGATCGCTCCGTAGCGCGCCAGCGTTTCCGCCACGACCGTTTCGACGGCGCTCTCATCGGTTACGTCGAGCTGCGCGACGTCGATATTCGACTCGACTCCCGCTCGTTTCGCCATTTCGAGCAGCGCGTTTTTGTCGGCCGCCTTGCGCATCGTCGCGACGACGCGGCAGCCGAGGCCGGCCAGCTCGACCGCCGTCAGCAGGCCGAAGCCGCTCGACGTGCCGGTGACGAGCGCGACGCGTTCCCGTCCGTTTTCCAATTCCAAGCCCCCTTTTTCGGTTGAAGCAACGGGTTTATATTACATATTCTCCATGATCAACCGGACTCCTTTCGAAATCGGCGCTCAACTGTAGCCGATCCGTCTTTTTCGATATTCGGCCGGAGACACGCCCGTTTCCTTGCGAAACATGCGCGAAAAATAGTTCGGGTCCGGCATGCACACGAGCTCGGCGATTTGCTTCACGGTCAGCTCCGGCGATTGCGCCAGCAGCCGCTTCGCCCGCTCCATCCGGATATGGCGCACGTATTCGAGCGGGCTCATGCCCGTATGCCGCTTCAAGCAGCGCGAAATGTAATCGGGATTGTAATGAAATTCCCGCTCCAGCATCTCCGCCCCGAACGGCGCGCGCTCGAACCGCCGCAAGTAGGCGGCGACGGCGGAGGCGAGCCGGCTCGAAGGGCTTTCCGGGTTGGCGCGGCCGACCGATTCCTGCAAGCCGGCCAGCAGCCGGGCGAACTCCGCCTGCAGCTTCAATACCGAACCGACGGAAAGGCTGTCGTGAAGCCGCATCATTTCCTCCAGCACGGGCCACGCGGCGTCCAGTCCGAGATAGCCGAATTTCGGCATATACATCGGCCGCATCGCCGGATCCGGGTCGGAATCGGTTCCTTTGCGGAGCACGAGCGACCACGGGATCTGCTCGACCGGAATGCGGGAGCGTGCGGATTCGTGCTTGATATGAATCCAGAACAGCTCCGTGTCCTCTTCGGATTCGCGATAGCCGACGTGCGTTTTGCCCGGCTCGAGCGTCAATATATGGCCGGCGCGAACCTCGTATTCCCGGCCGTTCTCGGCCATGAAGATGCAGCCGCTTCTGACGAGAATGACGTCGTACAAGCCGAAGTTTCGGGAAAAATGGCGCATACCCGGCTTCCAGACGGTGTAGCCGACCGTCACCAGCTGCGGCAGCGGCGGCACGAACCATTCCAAACATTCCACTCCCGGCACTCTCCCCGCTCGAAACGGCGCGCGAGGCGCCGCATGCTTATGCTTCTATCGTATCCGATACCGATCGTTTGCGAAAGTCGAAAATGTGCTAGTCCGGGTCGGCAGCGTCTCTTTGTCCCGCCGCCTCGAAGCGGTACACTTGAATTATCGGAGGAAAGTCCACATTTTGGCACAGGGGGAAACCGAATGCGATTCCGTCAAGTCCATCTCGATTTTCATACGTCCGAGGCGATTCCCGCCATCGGCGCCGAATTTTCCAAAAAGCAGTTTCAGGACATGCTGAAGCTCGGCCATGTCGACTCGATCACCGTGTTCTCGAAATGCCACCACGGCTGGGCGTACCATCCGTCGAAGGCGAACCGGACGCATCCGCATTTATCGTTCGACCTGCTCGGCGCGCAGATCGAGGCGGCGCACGAAATCGGCGTCAAAACGCCGGTCTACCTGTCGGCCGGCCTCGACGAAAAGTGCGCCTGGGAGCATCCGGAGTGGCTGCTCCGCCGGCGAAACGAGCAGACGAGCTGGGCGCCGGACTTCATGACGCCGGGCTATCACGGCTTGTGCATGAACACGCCGTATTTGGACGTGCTCGTGAGCCAAATCGAAGAGGTCGTGACGAATTACGACGCCGACGGCATTTTTCTCGATATCGTCGGGGTAAAGGAATGCTACTGCACGTCCTGCATCCGCACCGCGCTCGAGCGGGGCGTCGATCCGCGGTCCAGGGAAGCGATGAGGCCGATTTGGGAAGAAACGTACGCCCGCTACGCCGAACGGACGAACGAAGCGGTGCACAAGCATAAGCCGGGTTTGCCGGTCTTCCATAACGGCGGACATATCCCGCAGGGGAGACGGGACCTCGCCCGGCTCAATACGCATCTCGAGCTGGAATCGCTGCCGACCGGCGGCTGGGGCTACGACCATTTTCCGCTGTCCGCCCGCTACGTGCAGCAGCTCGGCATGGAGTATCTCGGCATGACGGGGAAATTTCATACGTCGTGGGGCGAATTCGGCGGCTTCAAGCATCCGAACGCGCTGCGCTACGAGACGGCGCTCAGCCTGGCGAACGGCGCGCGCTGCTCGATCGGCGACCAGCTCCATCCGGGCGGCCTGATGGACGAGGCGACGTACCGTCTGATCGGCGAAGCGTATCGCGAAGTGGAGGCGAAGGAACGCTGGTGCGAGGGGACGGCGAACGTGGCCGACATCGCGCTGCTGACCGTCGAGGCGGCCGGCTTCGCGAAGGACGACGAGCACCGGTGCCCGAAGCCGGACCAAGGCGCGGTGCGCATGCTGCTCGAGGGCAACTGGCTGTTCGACATCGTCGATCTGGAGTCGGATATTAGCCCGTACAAAGTGCTGATCTTGCCCGACCGCATCCGCGTCGACGCCGCGCTGGAAAGCAAGCTGGCGGCGTTCGTCCGCCGGGGCGGCCGTCTGCTCGCGACCGGCGATTCCGGCCTGAAGCCGGACGACTCCGGCTTCGCCGTCGATTTCGGCGCGCGCTGGGCCGGCGCGAATCCGTACCGGCCGGACTACTGGGTCCCGGACGTCGATGCGGGCGCCGGCTCCTTCCTGTCGCCCGGCACCGCCTACGTCGTTTACGCCGCCGGGCAGCAAATCGAGGCGGCCGGGGGAACGGTGCTCGGACATCGCGAAAATCCGTATTTCAACCGCGACGCCTTTACGTTCTGCTCGCACCGGCATACGCCGAACGGCAAAAAACACGGCGGGCCGGGCATGATCGAAGGCGCGGCGGGCATTTACATCGCCTGGAACATTTTCGAGGATTACGCCGAGAAAGGCAGCCTGTTTTTGCGCGAAACGGTGGCGTACGCGCTCGGACGCCTGCTCGGTGACGCGCGTACGGTCGCGACGTCGCTGCCCGCGCAGGGTATCACGACGCTGCAGGAGCAGAAGAGCGAGAACCGCTGGGTGCATCACCTGCTGTACGCTTCGCCGGTGCGCCGCGGCCAGTCGATCGAGATCATCGAGGACGTCCTGCCGCTGTACGACGTGAAGGCGACGGTGCGGACGAATCGCCCGGTGAGCCGCGTCTACTTGGCGCCGCAAATGGCCGACCTTCCTTTCGAGCAGCGCGACGGCGCCGTTTCGTATACGGTTCCGAAGCTGGAATGCCATCAGATGGTCGTGCTGCAGTTTTAGGCGAGGGAAAAAAACTCTCCGACGTCGATCGTCGGAGAGTTTTTATTTCGTTCCGGTCAGTTCGATCCTTTGTTGTCGCCCGACTTCAGCATATCGCCGATCGCCCCGATCGTGCCGAGCGTCTCGACCGCCTTCGTCGGGATGAACACTTTGTTCGCCGACCCGTTCGAAATGTCGGTCAGCGCCTCGAGCGAGCGGTACGTCAGCACATGCTCGTCGAGCCCGGCTTCGCGCAGCAGCTCGATGCGCCGCTTCTCGGCTTCGGCGACCGCCTGGATCGCCTTCGCCTGGCCGAGCGCTTCCAGCTCCTGGGCCTGCCGCAGCCCTTCGGCCTCGCGGATGCGCGCTTCCTTGTCGCCCTCGGCCTTCAATATTTTGCTCTGCTTGTCGCCTTCCGCGCGCAGGATCATATCCTGCTTGGCCGCCTCCGCCTCCAGCACGATCGCCCGCTTGCTGCGCTCGGCTTTCATCTGTTTGTCCATCGCTTCCTGAATGTCGCTCGGCGGCTGAATATCGATCACTTCGACGCGCTCGATGCGGACGCCCCATTTTTCCGTCGCTTCGTCGAGGGCGACGCGGATGTCGGTCGAAATTTTTTCGCGGCCGGACAGCGTTTCGTCCAGCTCCATTTTGCCGATAATTTGCCGCATCGTCGCCGTCGTAATGTTGCGCACCCCGTACACGTAGTCGGAAATGCCGTACGTCGCCTGCTCCGGACCGGTCACCTGGTAAAAGATGATCGTATCGATCTGCACCTGAACGTTGTCCCTCGTGATGACGGTCTGCGGCGGCACGTTCGCCTGCTGGATGCGCAAATCGTGATACGTGCGCACTTGGTCGATAATCGGCACCAGTATATTGACGCCCGGCGTCAGCAGCCGGTTGAACTTGCCCAGACGCTCCACGACGCCGACCCGCTGCTGCGGCACGATTTTGATCGAAAGCGCGGCGACGGCGACGACGAGAATGACGATGATGATCGCTACCACGGTACCCATTTTACACGTCTCCTCTCCACTTGTTCACTTTGAGTACGGCGCTGCCCCTCTCGATGACGACGATCGGATCGCCCGGTTCGAGCGGTTCGTTCAGAACGGAAACCGCGCTCCACGTTTCGCTGCCCACCTTGACGATGCCCGGCTTGTCTTCGCGGATCGCCTCGACGACGACGCCCTGCTTGCCTTCCAGTTCGTCCACCGTATCCTTGTAGCCTTTCGACGACCGGAAATAGCGGGTAATCGGTTTCGTGAACGCGGTCAAGACGAGGACGACGACGCAGCCGATCAGCGCCTGCCAGACGAACGATTCGGAGACGAACAAAGCGACGGCGGCCGCCACGACGGCGCCGATCGCAATCCACAGCAAATAAAACGTCAGCGTCAACATTTCGATCACGAGCAGCACGCCGGCCACGATCAGCCAAATGGCCCAGATTTCCATCCTGCATTCCCCCTTTCGATTTCCTGCTTCGTCCATCGTAACAGCCTATGTCCGAACAGGTTCGGCTATGCGCACTACTTGATTCGCCGCCTTTCTACATATTTCCTGCTTGTTCGATTTCTCCCGACGGCGCCTGCCCCGCCTCCCGCCGCTCTCCGGCCTTCCGGGCGCGATATTCGAAGTACGGCAATGCCAGCAAGCTGAGCAGCGCGACGCCGATGAGCGCGGCAAACAGACGTCCCCGGATGTCGTCGACGGACAGGACGAGAACGAGCGTGCCGATGCGGGTCACGCAGATCATCGTTTCCCGCCAGACGAGCGCCCTCGCCTGCTGAGGAGCCGCGAGCGGCTTGATCCATTTGAACTGAAGCGTGTTCCATGCCGCGACGACGCAAAACATGCCGACCGCCGTCAGCAGGTTGGATGCGATCAAAACCGGCTTCGCCGGGACGAGCACGATCAAAAATCCGCCGGACACGAGAACGCAGCCGACGAACAGTAGCGTGAAATCTTTCAGCCCGAACCTGCGGTACGCGAACAGCCCGGCCAACGTCGCAAGCGTATACAAAGCGTTCAGCGCCGCGATCCAAAACTTGTTTTCGGTCACGTTGAACGTAAACACGAGCAAAAAAAACTGCTGGAACTGCAAAAAGACGCCGGCCGCCAAATTCGAGGCGGTAAACCAGAATAGCCCCGGCTTTCGACTCCAGGACGCCCGCAAATCGCGCCCGTCCCCCGGCTCCCCGCTTTGCCCGCGAAACGACAGCTTCGGCATCGCAAACGAGAAGACGAGCATGCCGAGCAAAAAAACGAGCATGAGCCCGAACGTTCCGGAGTAGCCCGCGAGCGAAATGATGACGGCCGTAAGGAGCGGCACGACAAGCGTCACGCCCTGCTGAATGCTCCCTGCCGTCGAAAAATAACGGCCCAGCTCGGCGCTCGTGCCGCTCGACGAGACGCTCAAATTTTGCGCGGCGGAAAAGAAGCCGTACATGACGCCGACCGGCATGCCGATCAAGGCGATCCACAGCAGCCGGTTGTCCAGCTCGAGCGTCGACAGCAGCACGAAGGCGCTCCCTCCCGCGAACGCCGAAACGGCCAGCAGCAGGCGCACGGTCGCCTTCGTGAGCAAATAGGCCGCCGCGGCGAACGCGAACGCCCACGACACGTACAAAATCAAATTGTACCAGGCGACTTCGGAAATCAACCGATTTTTTTCCCAGATAAACAAATTGATGAAAATTCCGACATAAACGAAGATGGTGTAGCTCATCATGTTCATGATCAACCATCGTCTCAGCGCGTCCGACATGCTCGCTCCTCTTTCCGCACGATTTAAAGCCCGCTCCCGACACGGGACGACACGATTCGCCCCGCGAAAGCCCAACGCTAGTATACGATCGATCGCGCCGTTCGGCTAGAGGATGAAGCGGCAAATACGAGCGCGCGAAACGATAACGAAAAACGCCCCTCCATGAAAAGAGGGGCGCCTGCGACTGCGGCTGCGACTGCGGCTGCGCCTGCGTCGGCGGGTCCGCATCCGCGCCGCGTCAGCCGGCGACGTTTTCGATAACGACGGCGACGCCTTGGCCGCCGCCGACGCAAAGCGCGGCGAGGCCGTAGCGCTTGTTCCGCCTTCGCAGCTCGTACGCGAGCGTCAGCACGATGCGGGCCCCGCTTGCGCCGACCGGATGGCCGATGGCGATCGCGCCGCCGTTCACGTTCGTGCGGGCCCGATCCAATCCGAGCTCCCGCTCCACCGCGATCGCCTGCACGGCGAACGCCTCGTTGATCTCGACGAGATCGATGTCGGCGATCGTCAATCCGCAGCGGGCGAGCGCGATCCGGGCGGCCGGGACGGGGCCGATGCCCATCACGTCCGGCTCGACGCCGGCGATTCCCCACGCCGCGATCCGCGCCAGCGGCTTGCGCCCGTCCAGTCCCCGCTCGCCGGCGAGCACGAGCGAAGCGGCGCCGTCGTTGATGCCGCTGGCGTTGCCCGCCGTGACGGTCCCGCCGTCCGGCACGAACGCCGGCTTCAGCGTCGCCAGCCGCGCGGCCGTCGTATCGCGCCGGATATGCTCGTCCCGGCCGACGAGCGCCGCGCCGCCGCGGGCCGCCACTTCGACGACGACGATTTCTTCGGCGAGCGTGCCGTCGTCCGTCGCTCTCGCGGCCCGGCTGTGGCTCGCGGCGGCGTATTCGTCCTGCTCGTCGCGGGAAATGGCGTAGCGGGAGGCGAGACGCTCCGCCGTCACCCCCATGCCGCAGCCGATATAGGCGTCGGTCAGCGTATGCAGCAGCATGTCTTCCAGCCGGAGATGGCCCAGCTTCGCGCCGCCGAACCGGCTCGTAAAATCGGCGTGCGGCGCCTGCGACATGTTTTCCGCACCGCCGGCGAGGCAGACGTCGGCTTCGCCGAGCCGGATCGTCTGCGCCGCGGTAATGACCGCCTGCATGCCGGACCCGCACAGCCGGTTGACGGACAGCGCCGGCGTCTCGACCTTCACGCCCGCTTTCAGCGCGATATGTCTGGCCAAATACGCGGCGTCGACGGCGGAATGAATGACGTGGCCGTAGACGACGTGGCCGACGCGCTCCGGCGCGATGCCGGACCGTCGCAGCGCCTCCGCCGCGCTGATTCGGCCGAGCTCGGTCGCGCTTACCCGGCCGAGCGATTGCCCGAACGCGCCGAACGGCGTCCGGGCTCCATCGACGATATAGACTTGCTCCCGATCGTTCACGATTCGCTTCTCTCCTTGTCCCGCGTCCGAACGAGCTCGCGCAGCGCCCGCTCCCGTCCGAGCGCGATACGCTCCCGTTCGGCCGCTTCGCCATATTCGTAAAACCCGGCGCCGCTCTTGAAGCCGAGCCGTCCTTGCCGCACCATGTCCCGTATCGACTCCGGCGCGTCCGGCCCGTTGTCGAGCAGCGGAAACAAATTGCCGGCGACGCTCTCCCATATATCGAGCCCGCCGTAATCGGCGATCGCAAGCGGCCCGTTCAGCGCCCAGCGCAAGCCCGGCCCTTCGGTCATCGCCAGATCGATCTGCTCCGCGTCCGCCACGCCGCTGCGCAGCAGGTGGCACGCCTCGCGCAGCACCGCCGCCTGCAGCCGGTTGGCGATAAAGCCGGGACAATCTTTTTTCAGCACGACCGGCGTCTTGCCGCAGTCCGCGAGCAATGCCGCAATCCGCTCCAGGACGCCCGGCCGGGTGACCGGCAGGCCGACGAGCTCGACGAGCGGTACGACGGCCGCCGGATTGAAAAAATGCGCGACGACGAGCCGGTCGGCGAACGGCTGCCGCTCCGCAAGCCCGACGAGCGACAGCGTCGACGTGTTGGACGCGACGACGGCGTCCTCGCCGAGCAGCGGCGCCAAATCGCGAAACAGCTCGCGCTTCGTCTCCAGCCGCTCGGGGCCGGCCTCGAACACGAAGCAGGCTCCCCGCGCCGCCTCCGCAAGCGACGCCGTCAGCCGCAACCTCCCCCGCTCCGCGCCGCCCGGCCGCGCGGCTTCGGCGTCGCGAGACGGCGTCGCTCCATCGTCCGCCGCGATCGCGATGCGTCCGCCGCCGACGAGCCGCCGCCCCGCCCGTTCGAGCGCGCTTTCGTGCGGGTCGTACAGCGCGACGGACATGCCGCGGCCGGCGAACAGCTCGGCGATGCCGCCTCCCATCGTGCCGGCGCCCAGCACGGCGATATGCGCCTCCATGGAAATCCCCTTCCTTTCGCGTCAGCTTGAAGCCGACGGCCCTTTACAGATAGCGCTTCGCTTCCGTAAACGGAACGGCTATTGGGCCGTATAGCCGCCGTCGATGACGATCGCCTGCCCGGTCACGCCGCCCGCCTTGTCGCTCGCCAAAAAGACGGCGTAATCGGCGACTTCGTCGACCGACAGCAGCCTTCGCTGCGGCACGAGCGGGTAAATGACTTCTTCCAGCACGCGCTCCCGACCGATTTGGCGGCTGCGCGCCACGTCGTCCAGCTGGTTGCGGACGAGCGGCGTATCCACATAGCCCGGACATATCGCGTTTACCGTAATGCCGTGCTCCGCCCCTTCGAGCGCCGCTACCTTGGTCAAGCCGATCAAGCCGTGCTTGGCGCTGTTGTAGGCCGCTTTTCCGGCGAAGCCGACGAGGCCGTTGATCGAGGCGATATTGAGGATGCGCCCGTACCGCTGCCGCTTCATCGTCGGAAACAGGTGCCGGATCGCGATAAACGGGGCGGTCAGCATAATGCGCACCATCCGCTCGAACTTGTCGACCGGAAACTGCTCGAGCAAGGCGACGTGCTGCATGCCGGCGTTGTTGACGAGCACGTCGATGCGCCCGTAGGCGGCGATCGCGGCATCGAGCGCCCGGGTCAAATCCGGCTCGTCGGCGACGTCGCAGCGCAGGCCGACGCCGGCAAGCCCGCGGCTTCTCAGCCGGGCGGCCGCCTCCTCCGCCTTTTCCCCGTCGAGATCGCTCATGACGACGGCGGCGCCCTGCTCGGCGCAAGCTTCGCCGATGCGGAAGCCGATGCCGCCGGCCGCGCCCGTAACGAATACGATTTTACCGTTCAGCATACGGGCCCTCTCCTCTAATAAGCATCCAGCTTCACCCGCCCGTCTGTGAGCAGCTCGGGCCCGACGGTCTCCCGGACGTCCCGTACGGTGCAGCCGGCGGCCACCTCGCGCAGCCTGAGCCCTTCGCCGGTGACGTCGATGACGGCTTTGTCCGTAATGATCCGGTGCACGACGCGCTCGCCGGTCAGCGGCAAGCTGCAGCGGTCGACGATTTTCGGCCTGCCGTCTTTGGCCGTGTGCTCCATGACGACGACGACCTTTTTGGCGCCGTGCACGAGATCCATCGCCCCGCCCATTCCTTTCACCATTTTGCCGGGCACGAGCCAGTTGGCCAAATCGCCGCGGCCCGACACCTCCATCGCGCCGAGAATCGCCAGGTCGATATGACCGCCGCGAATCATCGCGAACGACTCGCCGCTGTCGAAAAACGCCGCGCCGGCCAGCGCGGTGACCGTTTCTTTGCCGGCGTTGATCAAGTCCGGGTCGACCTCCTCTTCGGCCGGATAAGGTCCGATGCCGAGCAGCCCGTTTTCCGAGTGCAGCATGACGTTCATTCCGGACGGAATGTAATTCGCCACAAGCGTCGGAATGCCGATGCCCAAATTGACGTAAAAGCCGTCGCCGAGCTCCCTCGCGGCGCGCCTCGCGATCGTTTCCCGCATCGTCCGCGCCGAATCCTTCCCGCTGCCGTTCATGGCGCCGTCCCTCCCCGCGTCGTCCGTTTCTCGATTCGTTTCTGCTGCGCTCCGACGACGAGACGCTGCACGTAAATGCCCGGCGTATGGATCGCGTCCGGGTCCAGCTCCCCGATCTCGACCAGCTGCTCGACCTCGGCGATCGTCACGCCCCCCGCCGCGGCCATGAGCGGATTGAAATTGCGGGCCGTCTTCCGGTAAACGACGTTGCCGCCGCGGTCCGCCTTCCAGCCGCGAATGAGGCTGAAGTCCGCTTTCAGCGCGTGCTCGAGCAAATAAGTGCGGCCGCCGAACTGCCGCACCTCCCGGCCTTCGGCGATCGGCGTGCCGACGCCCGCAGGCGTGTAAAACGCCGGGATTCCGGCGCCGCCGGCCCGAATGCGTTCGGCGAGCGTGCCCTGCGGCACGAGCTCCACCTCCAGCTCCCCGGACAGCATTTGCCGCTCGAATTCTTTGTTTTCGCCGACGTACGACCCGATGATTTTGCCGATTTGCTTGCGCCGAAGCAGCAGGCCGAGCCCCCAATCGTCGATGCCGCAATTGTTCGAAATGACCGTCAACCGCTTCACGTCCGATTCGGCGAGCGCCAAAATCAAATGTTCCGGAATGCCGACCAATCCGAACCCCCCGACCATGACGGTCGCGCCGTCGCGTATGTCGGAAACCGCTTCCCCATAGGCGGCGTATACCGGCTTGCGCATGGAATCACTCCTTTACTAGCTGACTGCGACTTATTGCTAAGCAATAATCGTGCCAACCGAAGGAAGCGCGACAAAACGGACTTTTGCGCGACGGCGGCGGCGGGCGGCGCATGCGTTTTCCGCAAACCCGGAACGCGGCGTACAACATTTCGGAACGATGAAGCATCCGAATGCGGCTTCCCGCAAATGCCGCCGGCCGGAAGCGGCTGCGCTCGATTCGCTTGTTTGCATGCACCCGCCGCGGCAACGGCAGCAAATAAAAAGAGGCGGAAGACTTGCCCCCGCCTCATTCGCCGAATCGTGTCCAAGCGGCCGGCGCGCCGACCCCGCCATTGTCCGGCAACCCTCGTCGCCGCTTCATTCGTTATTGCCGGAACTGCGACACGCCGACGACGTTTCCTTCCAAATCGGTGAAGCGAAAATCGGAATGGTCCGACCGGACCGTCGAAACTGTCTCATGGTATCTTTAACACCTTCCGAGCCTGGTGCCAAGCGATACCATTGTCCCCAAGCCCTCGCATTGCGGACACAAGCCCTCAGGGTCATTGAATGAATAAGCGTTGGAATACCCGACGTATGGTTCACCGGCCCGAGCAAAGAGAAGTCTGAGCAACGCGTAGATATCGGTAATGGTACCTACCGTTGAACGTGAGTTGCCACCCAGACGTTTCTGATTGATAATAATTGGCTCAGATAAGTTGGCTTACGGTCCACATCGGGTTGGCCGTATTTTGGCAGTCGATTGCGGGCCAAGTCGGTACATGTTTCGTTGAGCTGCCGTTTCGCCTCAGCTGCAATTGTATCGAATATAAGTGAAGATTTTCCACAATGGAATGCTTTGGAATCGTGATGGAAATGTTTTTGAGATTATTTTCCCTCGCGCCTTCAATAACGATCTTGTTCTTCATGTTTACCCTCATCGTTCACGTTATGGATGAATGCCTGTGCATGTTGAATACTGTACTCAAAGAATCCCGTCCAGTAGTCTACTAGTCCAGGCTCTTCTGCAGGTGAGCCACCTTCCTTTTTCGGAAGCGTGCGCATGAATCGATGGATGCTATTTAAATTCTCAAGCCGTTTTTAACCAAGCATCTCTTATTAAGATGCTGGCTCGTAAGAACCTATCGACAAATCACGAAAAAGAAGAAAGCAAACACCTTCCCAAAGGAAATTGTGTTTGCTTTCTTTCGTCAATCAAGCTTTTCTTTTTCTGAACATGAGGACCAAGCCAGCGCACAAGGCGATGAGTCCTGCAAGTCCCAAGTTGAAGAGATTTGTTGAAGTATTCGGCAGTTGGTTGCCACCCTTTGCCCCGACTGGTACATTGGAATCTCCTCCGACGTTTTCATCGCTTGGAGATTGCGCTCCATCGTTCTCTCCGGACGAGGAGTCACCTCCAGATTGAGGCGGAGATGTCGAGTTGTCTCCCGGTCCTCCCGTATCCGTATCGTCACCCGGATCAGTAGGGTTCGTGCCATTACCTGGATTTGTTGGGTTGGTGCCGTTCCCTAGATCCGTCGGGTTCGTTCCGTTGCCCGGATCCGTTGGATTCGTTCCATTCCCTGGATTTGTTGGGTTGGTACTGTTGCCCGGATCAGTAGGGTTCGTACCGTTCCCTGGGTCTGTCGGATTCGTGCCATCCCCAGGATTTGTTGGAGGTGTACTCGGCTCTGTTACTCGAACAGTAACCGTAACCTCGGTCTTGTTACCCTTTCCGTCATCCACAATGACAGTGAAGCTGTCTTCGCCGACAAAGTCAGGATTAGGAGTATACTTCCAGCTTCCATCTGGATTCACAATGACAGTTCCGTTCCCCGGTTGCTTGCCCGGAGTATACGTTAATGGATCTCCATCCGGATCCGTTCCGTAAACATCGCCCGTTACGGATGTACCTTTGTCCGTCGTCACTTCTTTATCAGGAGATACTGGAGGTTGATTTGTTGGTGGTGGAGTCGTTGGTTCCGTTACTACAACGATAATTTCAACCTCAGTTTTACCTCCCTTGCCATCGTCAACGATAACCGTGAAGCTATCTTCACCGACAAAATTTGGATCAGGAGTATACTTCCAGCTTCCGTCCGGATTCACAATGACGGTTCCGTTCCCCGGTTGCTTGCCAGGGGTATACGTCAATGGATCACCATCCGGGTCGGTGCCATACACATCACCTGTCACGGAAGTGCCTTTTTCTGTCGTTACTTCTTTACCAGAAGATACTGGAGGGTTATTCGGCTTATCCTTTACGTCCACCGTTATCGTCGATGTGGTGTATCCGCCATTTCTGTCACTTACTATGACCGTGAAAATATCCGGACCGACATAGCCCGGATCCGGCACGTACTCCCACGTTCCGTCGGAATTGACGACTACCGTACCGTGCTTCGGATCACTTTCGATGGCGTACGCAAGCGTATCTCCATCCGGATCGCTTCCATAGACACTGCCCGTTACCGATGTATCCTTCTGCGTCGTTACGTCGTAATTTTTGGTCACCGGCGGGTTATTCGGCGGCTCCTTTACGTTGACCGTCACCGTTGAGGTGGAGGTTCCACCTTTGCCATCTTCGACTATGACCGTGAAGGTATCTTCACCGACAAAATTTGGATCAGGAGTATACCTCCACGTTCCATCCGGATTGACGGTTACCGTACCATTTTTAGGAGCGGTTCCTTGGGCGAACGTTAGCGTATCGCCGTTTGCGTCCACGCCGTACACGCTTCCGGTTGCGGTTGTGCCTTTCCATGTTGTTTCTTCGAAATTCGGTGCGATCGGCGGACGATTCACTTCGACCGTAACGCCGTTGGATTTCCGGGTTTCATGATCCCCTGACAACAAATTGTCGTACTCCACAGTTGCTTGGTTGGAGACGGCAGTCGTTTTGTATTTCGAGAGGATTTTTACTTTAAATTGGACCGTTGTCCCGTCAGGTAAGACGTCGACGTTCGGGATTCTGCCTGCTTGGCTTCCATTCGCTCCGTTGCCTAAGCGAACGACTACCCGATTTTCACTTGCCAGAAACTCACCCTGGTCATCTCCCGCTGCATCCGTAAGTTTCCCGCTGTTAGGTCCGGATACGATTTCTAGGGAGCCGGGGATGTATTCTGTTCCGTCGGGGATAAGGTCCGTAAATAATGTGTTGCTTGTCTCGTCCCCTCCATCATTTATAAAGTTGACCGTATAGGTTAAAACATCTGCTTCCTGTACATTATCAGCGGGGTCTACGGACTTTGTTACAACACCACACGGCTCTGTGCCTAGGAATATGTCATCCAAGAAATTACCAGTATTCGGAGCTCCAGCGACACTTCCAACTGATTCGAAACCAAATCGCGTTACGGTTTGACTCTCAGGAACTTTATAAGTCCCACGATACTCCACCCATCCTTGGGAAGTGTGAGTTTTTATTGTTTCAACAACAGGTAGTTTACTTGGATCAGTTGTACTTGAGCCTATTCTGACAGCCATGGTATCGAACCCATGCACCTGGTTTAGATATACAGCTCTGTGTGATAGTCGCCAACTAATGGTTTGTCCCGGTATTGTTTGGACATCCTGATACAATTGACCAAATTCATAAGCGTTCAATTCCACAAACTGTTCTCCATCTGGAACATCAGTTATATGATATTTGTTATTAATATTAGGATGTATGCCAAGTTTAGTTGGTGACGCAAATTCAATACTTCCTGAACTATCAGTAGTTTCCCAGCCAGGTACAAAGTCATCATAAATCGTCTTCCATTGAACACCATCATGACGGACAGAATTACTAGGGGGATTCAACAAGTCAGGGTCTTCAAAACTACCGTTAATTAATGCAACTCTATTCCCGCAAGGAAACTGAGATGGATCTGCATGTGCTGTTTGGTTCCCAAGCGGCGCTAGTGGCAGCCAATTGCTGACGATTAAAGCTGTAGCTGCTGTGATGGCGGCCCGTTTCATTAACCGCAAGTTCATTTTTTCGACCTCCAGTTCAATTCACTTTCGGTGTCTTTTTTCTAAACCTGCCAGCATTAAAGTTAGCCGATAGTATTACACATTCGAGATTTTTTTCATAAGTGACTCTATCGGCTTGCCATTGTAAAGGGAGGCATTATGTATCCTTCATTCGCCTCAACTGCACCAACTGTTATAATTTCCTCTATAACCTCTTCCCTCCATGATGTTTAATTTTTACCTATAGACAAAGCTAAGAGCTCCGGCTATCATTTGCTCAAAATTTTAAGCATCTTAAAAAAAAGTAGGCCTGTGTCCAAAAACAGACGGAGGCCTCCGTCGTATTCGGCAGCTGGCTGGCGGTAGCATTTGCATTGCTCAGCAAATCCGTTAGCCCCTATAGCTTTGCGTCCCCACTTTTCAATGGGTTTGCCATGTCGTACGAGCAGTTAAATAGTTGAAAATTTTAACATAACTTAAAAGTATAATATAAAATAATTATAAATTAGGTACTTCAGACTCATTTTTTGTAGTTATTTCTTTCTATTTGTTGTTTTTAGGAAAAATATGATGATAAAAGAGCGCCGGTCAACCTATTTTATTAAAACCTTTGTTTTGTTATAAAAACAAGAGAGCTGCCCGATGAGGACAGCTTGTCTTACCCGCCTATTCTTTAAAACTCCTCATGATCCTGCTCAAAGAATCCCATTAGCTTCAATGTATTGGCCATACTTTCGGTTCCCTCAAGTATCTTCCTGCGGATCAAGCCATAGCGGAAGAACAACAACGTCTCCTTGTAAGAGTATCCCTGCATGAACCTGTAATCGACAGCCTTCTTTGCGTCTGGATCCCGAATTAAAGTGAATGCCCTCCAGAGCTGATGCGCGTAGAACCGATACCGTTGATACACCCAGCGTTGCTTTTCAATCAGAATTGTAGCATTGGCTGTCTTGACCGCGTACAGATCCTCCTGATCGATTCGACGAGCTACCTCGCCGTCAATTATCGTCTGCTTCAAGCTTAAGCGTATTGCGAATTGTCCGCGCTACGCTTTTTTTGATTTATTGTGTACCGACGTGGATACGAAAAAGATCATCGTTGATCGATTGGGACAATTCAATATCCGGACATCTGCACATATAATTCAGAAGAATTAAAAAACGCGGGAGGGAATTTGGATGACAGACGCTTTTGTGGAGCGCTCATTGGATGAAGTTCGATTTTGGTCTCGAATCATGAAGGAGCATTCTCTTTTTTTAAAATTGGGATTTCGATGTGAAGACACGCAACTGATCTATGAAGCCAATTACTTTTATGGTGTTTTCGAATCAATCGAGAACAGGGCCAATGCATTTACGATCGGAACGGACCCTCAAACGATCCGAAAATTTAATGAAGAAATTTATAATGCCGTTTCACACATTTGGGCTTTTAAACGAAAAGTGCTTGGATTGATTTTGACGTGTCAGCTGCCAGGGGCAAATAATTTCCCTTTGCTGGTCGATCATGTAAGCAGGGAGGCGAACTATTTCAGAAATCGGTTGGCTGAGCTTAATTCGGGTAGGTTGGAGCCGTTGCCCGACGCCATTATTGACGAAAACGTTTTTTTTCTGAGAATTATGGCCGATCATGCCAAATTCATCAGTCATTTGCTTGATCCTTCCGAACGGAAGCTTGTCGAGCAAGCAAACGATTTCAGCCACGATTTCGATCAATTGTTGTTTCAAGCAAGAGATTTAGAATCCATGCGACCCCAATCGCAGACCGTACCACTTCTTGATCAATTCCTCGACCAAAACAGAGTTTCGGTTACATCTCTTCGTGACTTCAAAAGGACAGCACGTGATTTAATTGAGGCATGCCGTATAAAGAGCATCATTCATCCCCTTTTGGCCGATCATGTGTTTCGTGAAGCTGAACGTTTCCTATTCATTATTGACCTATTTGAAAATAGTTTGTGTGGAAAGCCAGTGAAATCGATGCAAGAACTCATATTTGAATAATCATAGAGGATGATGGCCAAACTGCCCTTTCGTATTAAGGTATTCAGGATCATCCTATGGCGGATCAGGTTTGTCACGGAACGGCTATCGCCAAAAACAGAGTTTGAACCTTTTCTATAGTAGCGTAAAGTTAGTCGAGAGAAAAAGTCGGTTGTGTATAACAACTTGCAGCAAGGGGAAAGAGGCGCTTGGGTAAGCATAATCGCTTATATTTGATTATCCGTATTAAAATTAACGATAGGATACTTGTTTTTTTCCGAAGCGCTACAGGCAGATGGATTAAATAATACGACCGACATTATTGCTTCCGTAGCTGTATTGATTGGCCTTCGAATCTCAAGGAGACCGCCGGATCAAAATCATAAATACGGCCGCTTTCGGGCAGAGACGACTGCTACTTTAATTGCATCGCTTATTATGGCGGCTGCAGGAATTCAAGTTTTGGTTCAAGCCGTAATGACCTTTTTCGAAGACACGATTCGTATACCGGGCATGGTAACAGCGTGGACGGCGCTTGTTTGTGGGATTGTAATGTTTGTGGTTTATAGATATAACCTAAAACTGGCAAAACGGACGAATAGTAGTGCAGTGATGGCAGCTGCACAGGATAATCGTTCTGATGCATTCGTTAGTTTAGAGGCATTTGTAGGAATACTTGGTGCCCAATTCGGTTTGAACTGGCTCGATCCGTTCGCGGCCACGGCTGTCGGAGTCATAATCTGTAAGACTGCGTATGAAATATTCCGCGATGCGATTCATTCTTTATCCGACGGGTTTCATAAAAATGAATTGTTTCAATTTAAAACAACAATACGAACAACACCTGGTGTGCAAAATCTGAAAGACATTAAAGCCAGAGCACACGGTAACTACGTATTGCTCGATGTCACGATAATGGTCGATGAGAAAATGAGCGTTGCAGAAAGTCATACGATTACAGAAGAAATAGAACGGCGTATGAAAGAAGACCATAGGGTTGGCATGTCCATATTCATATTGAACCGGGTGGTTAGAAAGCCATAGTCAGGTTCGCTATTAGCGCCGGTGTCGCCCGTAGCACCAGTAGCGCCGGTAACGCCGGTAACGCCGGTAGCGCCGGTAGCACCAGTAGAGCCGGTGTCGCCCGTAGCGCCGGTGGCGCCGGTTACTTTTAACAATTGGACATCATCGATAAGTACGTCCGCTGAGCCGGGTGTTGATACTTTGTTATTTCGACTTCCCGGCGCGTCCGAAGACAGCCTTCCGTTGTGGAAGGAACGATTTATGGAAGAGGAGATCCGCGGTGCTCGATCCGGGGAGGTTGAAAAAAAGATCGATCTACAGCTGCAGCGTTTTATCGATTTTTTTGAAGCTCGGTTCGGCCGCGTGCGTGTCTCCGCAGTAACGCGTCGGGAAGTGGAGGCTTGGCTCAATTATCTGTTTCCGGATGATCCGGACCAAAAAGCGCATTTTGCGCCGGCAACGGTCAACAACCACAAGGTGCACCTCTCTTTATTCATGAGCTAGTTAAGTCAGAAGGTGCCCGACCTGCTGCCGGAAGATCCGACCATCAAGGATATTCGGCTGCCGGCTCCGGAGGCAAGGGCACTGACGGCCGAACAGGTCATATCGGTCATAACGTCTGCGATCGGCCGGAACGATTCCACCAGCTGAAGGGCCGAAGATGGAAAGGACAACCGGCGCCGCTCAAAAGCCGGACGCCCTTCACGCGGAGCGATTCGTACGCCGCCTCGATGTCGGCCGTATCGAGATAAAAGCTTGGCCGCTCGAGCGGCGCCGCGCGTTCACCCTTGAGCAGGTGCATGACATGCTGGCCTTGCAGATGAAGCTCCGCGAAGGAAGCCGTAATCGTGCGGACCGATCGTAAAGCCGAGATGATCGCGATACCAGGCGGCCGCCTATTGCGACGGCTCGACGACGACGACGGTTTTCGCCTCCAAATCGACGATGCGGGTGCGGACGTCGTCTTTGGCGATAAACAACGGTTCGCCGGACGAATCGATGCAATAGGCGATCGGAATCGATACGGGGCTGTCCCGATAAGCCCCGTCGGCATGGCTCGTCCCGACGATCGTCGCCCGGCACGCGGCGGCCAGCCGCCGGGCCGCCCGAATCCACTCGTCGAACTGTTCGTCGCTGAACATGCCTACCCCGATCGGATGCACGATCAAGTCGACGCCGGCCTCCTCCGCCCCGCCGAGTCCTCGCAGCACGAGCTCGTCGCACAGGACGAACCCGATCCTCCGCCCTCCCGCGATCGCGATTTCGGGCGCGCCGTATTTGGCGCGCTCCAGTACGATGTCGCCCGACCGGTCGATGACGATCGCCCGGTCCTTCGGCTTCTCGTCCGTCCGGCGGTGCCCGGTCGCCAAGATCGTATCGCTGCTGCGGGCAAGACGGCGGGCTTCCTCCACGTTTTGATTCAAATAGCCTTCCGGAAAAATCGCCATATCGGCGTCCGGGCGGCGATTGAGCTCCAGCTCGAGCCGATCCGTGCGCGGTTCCAGCTTCGGCTGGACGATCAGCAGCTTCATCCGGACTCCCCCTCTCCGTCGCATGACGGGACCCGCTCCAGCAGCGACTTTACGACATCGGGCGTCAGCCCTTCGCCGGCATACGAAACGAGCGGCGATATTTCGATGTCGCGTCCGTCCGGCGGCTGCGGCCCCGCCCCCGCCTCGGCCAGCCATTTCCGGTGCAAGTCGAGCACGAGGCGGCAGGCCGTCCGCGGGCTGTCTTCGCCTTCTTTGTTTTTGACCGGCGCGAACTCTTCCTCCCGACGAAAGCTCAATACGGTCATCCGCTCGGCAAGCGGGAAATAGTCAAAAATGAACGTCTCGAGCTTGCAGCCGTTCGGCGCATCGGGCGTGAAAGGCTCGCCTCTGCCGTCGACCGTCTTTATTTTTTTGTGCGCCGCATGGTACGCGATGTCCCGTTCCGCATGGCGCTCGATGAAATCGAGCCGGAACAGGTGGATCGAAAGATTGCCCAAGCCGTAAACAAGTCGTCCGGCGGCGTCTTTCTCGTATAACAGCCGTTCGGGCACTTCGGAATATTCCAAGACGGCGGGGCGGCCGTCCTTCAGACACAGCACGCCGACTTTTTCCTCCGGATGCGTTTTGTACGCCGCCTTCGTCGCGATCGGGTTGCCGTAATGGGCGGCGGCGCCGACGAACAAAGGATCGGCGATCCGGATCAAGGCGTTGTCCACGTTGTAGTAAAACACCCACTCGATCCCTCTCCGCTTCATATCGGCCAACGCGCCGGACCGCTTCAACGAGGCGAACGCATCGCCGTTTCCGCTCGGGGCGAAGCCGATCTCGTCCCGGGCCGCCAGCAGCATGCGGCCGGCCTCGTCGATCGCCGGCAAGCTTTGCTGCTTGACCATGCGAATATCGTCGGGCGCATACCCGAAATACCCGGACGATTGGAAAAAGCGCGACGTTTCGGCGTCGTTGTCCGCGCTCGTCATCACGTACCAAGGAATCGTCCGGCCGGCCCGGCCGGATAAGTTCAGCAGCCGCTCCGCCTGCAGCTGGAACAAGGACTTGCCCGAAGGCAGCCCGATGCGGAACGTTCCTTTCGGCCCCTCGTGCCCCAGGCGGCTTCCTTGCCCGCCGGCGACGACGAAAGCGGCGACTTTGCCTTGGCGGAGCAGCTCCCAGCCTTTTTCCGTAAGCCTTTCCTTTTCTCGCGCATCATACGCCGTCGCATCGATCGCTTCGATCGGCGCGATCCGGCCGGCAACGGCGGCGTTCCGTTTCGCTCCGTCCGCGAGCGCGGCGAACGCCGGGAAATCGATCGCTTCGATTTGATCCAACAGCCGGCGCTTCGAATCGTCGGACAGCGAATCGTAAAAGCGGAGCACATGCTCCTGCCCGAAAGCGGCGGCGCGTTTCGCAAGCGTTTCGTATCGGGTATTCATGATAGCTGCGGCACCCCTTCCGGCTTATTCTCCTGTAATCCGGCATTGCATCCGAACAATCCGACTAACCCGGCATGTCCGCGATCATCGCCGCCGGTCATTTTTCGCCTATCGTCGTTCAGCTTGCTTCTTAACGCTCACAGGTTGCACGATCGATCTTTCCGGACCGAGCCGAATGCAAAGGGACAACCGCCGCACAAGCGGCCGAGGATCGCTAGCAATCCCCTACGTTTTCGCGTCCGTTGTCTCCCCTGCCGCCCGGTCGTACAGCCCATATAACCGGAATTTCTCCTTCTAATCTGTCCTTTGTCGCGCCTCGGCTCGATGTACCCGGAAAAACTCCCGTTAAACCGACGCCGCATCGGTAAAAAGCGCGATTTTGGAAAAGGGTACGGGAGGTTTTCCCGCAAATCAAGGCCGACAGCGTGGAAATCGACAAAATAACGTGAGGTTTTCCGGTTGTCGAGAAATCCTGTTTTGCGTAAAGGCTGCCGCGTTATCGAGGAGAGCGTGCGGCTTCGGCCGCTCGAGCGTCGATCTCGGGCCGCCCGCCGTGCGTGCGGTACGGTTCCGGCGACCCGGCTTACTGTTGGCCTATCGCGATCGTTCAATAAAAAAACGTCGCGGCCGTTATCGCCTGTCGTTCACCGCGCCGTCTCCCGCTCGGCCGTTCGGCATCGTCCGCGCGACAATGCCGTACTGCTCCGCCTTCTGATACAGGCTCGACTTGCTCATGCCGAGCAGCGCCGCCGCTTTCCGCCTGTCGCCCTCGGCCCGGTCGATCGCATCCTGCAGCAGCCGTTTCTCGAATTCGGCCATTTTCGCCTTCCACGTCCCTTCTGCCTCCGCGGCCGAATCCCCGGGCGTCAGAGGCGCCGATCCGCCGCGGCCCGATCGCTCGTCCGCCGAAGCGGCGGCAACGATCTCCGCCGGCAAAGCGGCGCGGTTCAGCACGGCGCCCTCCATCGCGTACAGCGCCCGCTCCGCGACGTTGCGCAGCTCGCGCACGTTGCCGGGCCAGCCGTACCGCATCAGCAGCCGCTCGCATTCCGCGTCGACGCCTTCGGCCGGAATGCCGGTTTCCTTGGAAAGCTGCGGCAGCAATGCGCCCAATATCGCCGGAATATCCTCCGCCCGCTCGCGCAGCGGAGGAAGGCGGAGCGGGACGACATGGAGCCGGTAAAACAAATCTTCGCGAAACGCCCCTTCCCGGACGAGCTTCGCCAAATCCCGATTCGTCGCCGCAATGACGCGCGCGTCGACCGGCTCGGGCTTGTCCGCGCCGACCGGCTCGATTTCCTTCTCCTGCAGCACCCGCAGCAGCTTCGCCTGCTGGGACGGCAGCAGCTCGCCGACTTCGTCGAGGAAAATCGTCCCTTTGTTCGCCTGCGCGAACTTGCCTTTTTTCCCGCTTCGCCTCGCCCCGGTGAACGAGCCTTCCTTGTAGCCGAACAGCTCGGATTCGAACAGCGCCTCCGGGATGGCGGAGCAGTTGACCGCGACGAACGGGCCGAACCGGCGCATGCTTTCGCGATGAATCGCATGGGCGAGCAGTTCCTTGCCGGTCCCGCTTTCCCCGCTGATCAATACGGTGCTGTCGCTTTTCGCGATTTTCGACGCCATCGTCTTCAGCTTGCGGATCGGCTCGCTGTTCCCGACGATATGCTCGAAGCCGTACTTCGCTCCGGACGCGTCCCGGCTTTTCGCCTCGCCGTAATGCAGGTGCGCCTTGATTTCCTTATATTTGGCGTTCATTTCGAACAGGTTGTCGATGTCCTGGAACATAATTTTGCCGACGACGGCGACCAATTCGCCGCCGCTGCGGATCGGGATGCGGCTCGCGATCATCCAATGACCGCGAATTTGCTGCAGGTCGGCGATTTCCGCCTTGCCCGTTTCGGCGACGATGTGCAGCCGGGTGTTCGGGATGACGTCCGTCACATGCTTGCCGATCATATCCGCCGCGTCCAGCTGAAGAAACGAAGCGTACGTCCGGCTCGCCGACAGCACGTAGCCTTTCGCGTCCGCGACGACGATGCCCTCGTATGCGTTTTCAAGCGCGAATTTGTACAGCGCCAAATCTCGTTCGATTTGCCGTCCTCCGGCCGCGCGTTCCCGAATCAACCGGTGAACCCATCCGTTGCTGCGGATTTTCACCCGAGTTCCCTCCCCACGAAAAGAACGAAGCGCATACGTATTCGATGCCGCGATGCGATTATCCTTTTCGCCGCGCCGAGAAACCGCGCAAACCGGAGGCGACCGACCGGACCGCCAAAGATCCGGGATCGGGACGATCGCCGGATCGTGCGCGCGGTCGGCCGGAGCGTCAAGCCGATTTGCCGCCGCTTTCGGCGACGATTTTGTCGGCAAAGCTTCTGATCGTCGAGCAGCCGAGCAGCGGCGGCTTCGAGACGCAGTTCAGCGACAGGCTGCCGCTTCGCGCGTCCCATGCGTATTGGAAGCCGACCTTCAGACCGGCGACCTGAATCGAGAAGCTGCCCGTCGGCGCGTTCGGAATCGAAATTCCTTTCTTCTTGCCGAGCGTCTGCAGCGTGCGGAACACGGTCGGCGTAACGTTTCGGTATCTCATCGTCGGACATACGGCCATCCTGCATCGTCCCCTCATCCTGGTGTCGTACTGTATGTATATGAGGGGCGGCTTGGCTAACGTGCGGCCATCCGCGGATGATCGAGCCTTTCCATAAAAATCGGGATCGCTATTCGCCGTCCCAGGGGACGACGTTCAATCCGGGCCATCTCGACGTCCATCGCGCCGTCTTCGCTTCGTAAATGTGCCGCGTAATTTGCACTTTGTTCGGGCGAACGATCAGGCCGAGCAAATCGTCCAGCCCGTAGGGGGCGTATACGCGCCATCCGCCTTGACCGTCCGCGCGAACGCCGATAGCGGTCGCCGTCGTCGGCCATGTATCGATCGCCTCCTCCAGCGAGCCGTACGGCTCGATCGGATAGCCGAAACGCCGTTCGTACCACAGGTGGACGCGCGCCTCGTTTTTCACGTCGAGCCGGATCGGCAGCTCGGCAAACAGCCGTTCCGCCTCAAGGGCCGTTCGTCGTTCGCCGTCTTCGGACAAGTCCGCGTCGTCGAAATAAACGAGGTCGATGTCTTGGATGCCGTATTCCGGCGGCAAGCCGGATAAACGGTTCCATACCGTTTGCGCAACGCAGCCCGCGCCGATATAATAGTCGCCCAGCCCGAGCCGCGGGGCGCTTCGCAGCAGCTTCTCCATCGTCGGACTGGACAGGACGATGTCGATCAGCCGGCCGATTTGCGCGCTGCCGTAACCGCCCTCGCCGGCCGCGTTAAGGGACGCGTTCAGGGGAGCCGCCCCCTTTTTACGATCAAATCTTCGTTGGAACAATCGAGCTTGTTTCGCATATAAGGGCGCAGCTTCTCCCCGTACACCGCAAGGTCGGCCGGCTCGGCGTTCCCGACCGTTTCGATTTCGAACACGTTTCCGACGCCTTCCACCTCATCCAGATGAAACAGGAACCGGCGGTCGGCCCATCGTTCTCTTCGCTTCCGCACGATCGTCGGCTCGCCGTACAGCGAGCGCAGCAAATCGACGAGCCCGCCGTCCCGGATCTCGAAATAATCGAAACGGACCTCGCGTTCGTCGTCCGCCCTGGCGTACACGTAAACGAGCAAAACCCCGCCGCCTTCGTCCCGCGCTTTGATCTTTCCCCCGGGTACGTCGCCGCGTGTAAAGATATAGTCCGTCTGAAGCTTGACGCCGCCCGGCTGCGCCCCGAGCTCCGCCAGCGCGTCCCGGACGGAATCGAAATCTTCGCAAATAAATTTGGCCTCCCGGCGCAAGGCGACTTCCATCCCGCTCCGACTCCTTTCGGCGATTTCGGGCTCGGCGCCCTTTTCTTGCACGCAAGCCGGCCCCGAATCGCGGATATATCAAAAAGCTGCATGCGCCGCTCGCCGAATAACGCGTAAACGCATTCGACCGGCCGGCACGCTGCAGCTTCAGTTTACCAAACATATGTTCCTCTATCAATCGATTTCGGCGAGCGGGTCGTAACCGGCCGCTTTATAGATGTCCTCCGTCAAACGGACGACCTTCAGGGCGAATTCGCCCGGAACGAGCACCTCGTGACGTCCGAGAATCGCGTCGACGAAGCTTTTGTCCTGGTTTGTTTCCCGCGCCGGCAGCTCGGGGTATTCGGGCTCCTTGCCGAGCCGGAGCAGCGCGATGCGGCCGTTGTCGTAACGGATCGCCCCTTCTTCGCCGCAAAACATATACGTTTCGTGCCAGCCTTGCGCGAAGCCGACAACGTTCAAGCTCGCGATCGGACCTTCGGCGAAGCGGACGGCGGTAAACGAGTCGATCTCGACCGGGGCGCCGTGACGGTGCAGCATCGGCTTGACCTCGACGGGCGTCATGTTCGTCGTCCAAAGCAGCACGTCCACGATATGGCTGCCCGAATCCATCAGCATCCCGCCGCCGGAAAGCGAAGGGACCGCTCTCCAGCTTCCGGCCGTCAGCTGCTTCCATTCCTGATACAGCGAAGCGGTCACCGACGTTAGCTTGCCGATCGCCCCGTCCTGCAGCGCCTTGCGAATATATAAAAATTCCGGCTGAAAATGGCGCTGATACGATACCTGCAGCAGCTTGCCCGCCTCCCGCGCGGATGCGATCAGCCGCTCGGCTTCGGCCGACGAGCATGTCATCGGCTTTTCGACGAGCACGTGGCAACCGGCTTTCAGCGCGTCGGTCGCCTGTTCGAAATGGAGCGTATGGGGCGAGCAGATGACGACGGCGTCCAGCGCGCATTCGTTCAACATATCGCGATAGTCGTCATGGACGGCGACCCCGTCCAAACCGAACTTATGGATAAACTTGTCCCGGCTGTCCGCATTCGGATCGGCCAGCGCCGCGATTTCCGCTTCCCCGGAAAGCTCCAGCAGCTGTCTGCCGTGCCATTGCGATATTCCGCCCGTGCCGATGAACCCGAAGCGCAATTTTCCCATCTCGCCCACTCCCCAATTGGAAAATATCGGTGCAGATCACTCTAACTATATGCCGCTTCGGGCGCACGGTCAAGACGGAATAGAGGCCGAGCGAGGCTTGCGCCAATCAAGCCAGCGCGGCGCCCGGGCCGGTTGCGGCCGCGGCTGCGGGCCATACATGTTCCGGGCCTATTCGACCGTCAGCTTCCAGTACGCGATCCGTTCTCTTCTCCACGTATACGTCAAATGCAGCTCGTTGCCGCAGCCGATCACGGCCGGATACGAATATTCGCCCGGCTCCCGCTCCAGGACGAATTCGTCGTTCCAGCTGCTGCCGTTATCGGCGGAAAAGCGGACGACGAGAGGGGTCCTTCCTTTTTCCACGGGGTTGCAAACGAGCGCCAGCAGCCCGTTGTCCATTTTCGTCAAATCGATCCCGCTGTTGTTGTTCGGCACGCCGGTCGCGTACGCTTCGCACCACGTGCGGCCCCCGTCGGCGGAGTCGCTGCGGAAGATGAAGCGGTCGGTGCTGCGCAGCAGCATATGCACGATGCCCGGCTCGGACTCCCACAGCGTCGGCTGAATGACGCCTTTGTTGACGACGACGCCGGGCTTCGGAACGGCGTCGCCGGACGAACGTTCGGCGCGGCGAAGCGGAACGAAGCCGGTCCGGCTCCAGGTCGCCCCCTCGTCGGACGATAAATCGACGAAGGCGTCCCAGCGCTCCTTCGTTTCGACGGAGGCCGGCGCGGCGAGCAAGCCGCCGGCCAAACGGATCGGCTTGTTTTTGACCGGGCCGCGGCCGCCGACGTCCCCTTCGACCAGCTCTTTCGGCGGAGACCAGACGCCGCCGAAATCGGAGGAGGTCGAAACGAGCGTGCGCCATGACGGGATTTTGTGCCCGGCTTTGTAGTACAGGTCGACGCGCCCGTCGACGCGCCGATACAGCACCGGATTCCACAGCGGCTCCTCGTCGCTTGCCGCGATGCGCCGGGGCTCGCTCCAGCTGCCGTCTTCGCCGCCGCTGCGCAGCGAAGCCCAAATGTCGACGTCCCGGGCCCCTTCGGCGGTACCGCCGAACCAGGCGGCAAGCACGTCCCCGTCGTCGCTTCGGATCAAAGTCGAGGCATGGCAAGACTTGAACGGACGCTCGTCTTTGAAAATGAATTCCTTGCGGGCCAACCGGATTGGCATCCTCATCCCATCCTTCGCTATAGTGGTGGACGAATCCCGAACGATGCGCCCCGGCCGGACTATCGGCCGTTTTTTCGCACGCATTTGCTTATTCTTTAAGTTTAGTTGTCGAAAAAAGCGGGCGTTCGAAGCGCCGTCTTTTTCGAATCGCCGCGAGAACGAGCTGCGTGCCGCTCCGGGCCGCTTGCGTTACGCTTCGGCGAGCGATAACAACCGGACCGGCTCGGACAGCAAAAAACCGAATACGAGCGCCGCCGCCCCGACCGCGCTTTGGGACGTGCCGAACGTCGACGGCTCGATGCGCAGCCGGTCCTTCGCAAAGGCGTACAGCCGCGAGCGCAAATGGCGCTGCACCGGAGCCATATAGTCCGCCAAATACGGGTACAGCCGCCCGCCGAGCACGACCAGTTCCGGATCGTACAAGTTGAAAACGTTGATGAGCGCCGTTTCCAGGTAGCCGAGCGTATCCTCCATGCAGCGCACCGCATCGGGATCGCCGGCCCGGACGGCCTCCGCGAACCGGTCCATCGAGCCGCCGCCCGGCCATCGGCTCAATATGCCGGGAATCGAACCGACCGTTTCCCAGCAGCCGCGGTTGCCGCAATCGCACATGTTCCCGTCGATGACGATCGTCATATGGCCGACTTGACCGCACAGCCCGTTTGTGCCGCGCACGATTTTGCCGCCGGACACGACGCCGCCGCCGATCCCGATGCCCATCGTGATGAAGACGAGATCCTGGATCGTGCGCCCCAGGCCGTACCAGCGTTCGGCCATGGCCGACGTGCGCGCGTCGTCCTCGATCATCGTGACGAGGCTGAACTTTTCTTCGAGCACGCTGCGCAGCGGATAGCCTTGCCAGCCGGGAAAATTGGGCGGATCGAGAAGCTTGCCGGCGCCGTAATCCATCGGACCGGGGACGCCCGCGCCCAATCCGAGTATCGTATATCCCGCCTTCTCGATATCGTTTTTCAGTTCGGACAAAAGCGGGTCGATGACGGCGAAATAGTCGTCCGGTCCTGCCTTGTCGCTCATGTCGCGCTCGATCGTGCGGAGCACGTTGCCGTGCAGATCGACGACGACGATTTCGACCGTAGCCCGTCCGATGTCAAGTCCGATGATCCGGTATTGGCCCGGATCGAAGCCGAGCATCACTCGCCGCCGCCCGACGTTTCCGGAAATCGCTTCGAACTCGCGGATCACGTTCCGCTCGATCAGCTCGTGGGTCAAGTTCGTAATCGTGCCCGACGTAAGCCCGGTATGCTCGACCAGCTCCACTCTCGATATTTGCTGGTGCTGCCATATTTTCTCCAGCACCTCGGACATGTTGCTTTGCTTCACCTGTTTCAAATAGGCGATTTTATTGGGCTGAATGCCGGGTCTCCTCCTAATGCGAACGCAAGTTTCCTTAATAATTTAATTAATACGATTATAATCAATCGACCGGCGCCTTGTAAACGTCATTCCGCCGGCGGCGTCCTCCGTCCGTTTAACGTGTCGGGGATCGTTTTGCCCTATGCCCGAGCGGCCACGTCGACGACCGCTTTCACCGCAATGGCGGAAAAATCGAGGTCGGGCACTTGCTCCATCGCAAGCCGATCGGTAACGATTCCGGCGAGCAGTCCGGGAAATTGCCGCTCGATTTCTTGGAGACGGCGAATGCCCGTTTCGAAATCGGCTCGCGAGGCGTTGACCGACCCGACGATGCATTTGTTTTTCAGCACGATTTCCTGGTTGAGCGCGGCGATCGGTATTTCCGCGCGGCCGTTTCCGGACGTGACGCCCAGTATCGCCAGCACGCCGTTCGGCCGGAGCAGCTTCATCGATTCGAAGGCGAGCGGCGGATGGCCGCTGCATTCCCAAATGACGTCCGGCTCGATCCGATGGACGGCCGCATATTCGTCCAGACCGGAACCGGACGGGTCATTCGGCCGCCCGGACGATCCGGCGTCGGCCGGCTTGCGATCGACCGCGTCATGGTAATGCGCACCGCACCGGCGGACCAGATCGGCGTTTGCGCTGGCGCGTCCCGACATCGACCAAACGTGCGTCTCCAGGCCGAGGCTCCGGCATGTAACCGCCGCCAAAATGCCGAGCGGCCCCGAGCCCGTTACGAGCGCCGTTTTCGGCTCCCAGCGGACGCGCTTTTGGATATGGCCGATCTCGTTCCACACTTTTTCGACGATGCTTTGCGGCTCGACGAGTACGCCGTAAGAAGCGCAAGCTTCGGGGACCGGCACGACGTAACGGGCTTTTTCGACCACATATTCGCACAAAAAACCGTCGGCGCCGCGAATTCCGCGTTCGGTATACGCGCCGCTGACGCAATAATCCTGCTGCCCCGAGCCGCACGGGACGCAGGAGTCGCTGCCGCAAGGCCGCCGGACAAGCGCCGTAACGAGCTCGCCGGGCGAAAATCCGGCCGCCTCCCCCGCACGCTCGACGACGCCGAACAGCTCGTGACCGATCACCATCCGCTCCGCACCGTCCGGCAATACGCCGTACCGGTCCCGGACGATTTCCCGGTCGGTCCCGTCCAGCCCGACGCTCAGCACCCGGATGAGCACGTCGTCCGGCGCGGCGAGCGTCGGCTCCGGCAAATCGGCGACGGCGACGAATTGGCGGTCCGCGCCGTTTTGGATGACTACCGCTTTCATGCAATGTCTCCTTTCCTTGCTGCGGGCATGGCTCCGTCTGAGGCCGCCGATTTTACTTAATCATTAATTAAATTCATTATATAAGGAAACCGGGACGGTTGTAAACCGCCGAGGCGAATGTGCGCAGGCCGCGTTTTGCCATCGCCGCTCGCGCGATGAGCGGTTCGTCCGGCACGAAAGCGCCCGGACCCATCGTTTCCCGGTCCCTCCCCCGCTTGACACGAAACCAAACGGTGTCGTATCATAAATGCGAAACCAAACAGTTTCATATCGAACGGAGGTAACGAATGGATCAGGAAGCGATACGGAAGAAGCTGCGCTACAAAGGCGGATCGGCCGCCGTCATGAACGCGCCGGACGGCTACGGTCTGGGCGTCGCGGACGCCGCGGGCACCGACGGGCACGATTTTGTGCTGCTGTACGTTCATAATGCCGCGGAAGCGAACGAATGGCTGCCCCGGGCGATCGCGCTGCTGAACGACGATGCGGTATTCTGGATCGCCTACCCGAAGCAGAGCTCGAAAATGAATTCCGACTTGAACCGGGATCGTTTGTGGGCATTGGTGCAAAGCATGACTTCGTACCGAGCCGTCAGCAACGTCGCGATCGACGACAAATGGTCGGCAATCCGCTTTCGCCGCGAGGATCGGGTGAAGGCGGGCCAAACAAACAAATCGGAGGTTGACCATGGATAATCAAACGAAGCATCCGCTGCCCGATATTCGCCAAACGCAGCTGCTGAACGCGCCGATCGGCAAAGTGTGGGACGCCGTCGCCACTTCGGAAGGCATTGCCGCGTGGTTCATGCCCAATACGTTTCAACCGGAGCTCGGCTACGAATTCGTTTTGCATGCCGGACCGTTCGGCGATTCGCCCTGCAAAGTGACGGAGCTCGACCCGCCGCGCCGTCTTTCCTTCACGTGGGGCAAAGATTGGACGCTCACGTTCGAGCTGGCCGAGGTCGGCGGCAAGACGGAATTTACGCTGATTCACGGCGGATGGGGCGATGCGGACACGCTGACCGAGTTCGGCGATCCCCATCGGATCGTACGCGAGCGGATGTCGCAAGGCTGGATCGGGCTGAATCAAAAGCTCGCGGCGTATGTCGAAGGCTAAAACGGCGTCCGGCGACGCGCTTCCGAAGCACGACGTCTTCCAGGCCATCGCCGATCCGACCCGGCGCAAGCTGCTGCTTCTGCTGGACGAGCGGGAAATGCCGGTCACCGTCATCAGCAGCCATTTTCCGATGAGCCGGACGGCCGTCTCGAAGCATTTGCGCATCCTGTCCGACGCCGGGCTCGTCAAGGAGCGAAAAGTCGGCCGCGAAACGCGATACCGGATGGAGCCCGAGCCGCTGCTCGAGCTGAAACGCTGGCTCGCCTATTTCGAGCGGTACTGGGAAAACAAGATGGCCGCGCTCAAACGGCTCGTCGAATCGGACGATCCGGTGGACGGCGGCGCGACGCGTTCGCCCGCCGCCTTGCGCGAGGCCGACAAGCAGTAATGCCGGGGCCTCCGCTTCGCATGCTGCTTTCAGGGCGAAATCAAAAACAACCTCCCGAGCCGGTCGGCTCATCAGGGAGGTTGTTTTGCTTGCGCCCGCGCTTACGGCAGCCGCTTCACTTCTTGCGCCGCGTTCGATTCCGCGTGGTCGCCGTCTTCCACGATGCCGCGGGTCGAATTGCGGAATTCGCGAAGCGTATCCCCGAACGCCCGTCCGAGCTGGGGCAGCTTCGCCGGACCGAAAATGACGAGCGCGATCGCCAAAATGATGATCAAGCCCGAAACGCCGATATTGTTGAGCATGCGTTTGACCTCCTTTCCTAGAGTGCCGATCCCGATCGGGGGGCCGGTCCCCTGGCATTCATTCCCCGGGAACCGCCGCCTTCATCGAGCGCCATTGCCGGCCCGATACGAGCACGCTGATTTCGAACAGCACGATGAGCGGAATCGTAACCGACAGGTGCGAGACGAAATCGGGAGGCGAAATGCACGAGCCGACGATCGCCAGACCGAGGTAAGCGTATTTGCGCACCGCCTTGAGCCTCCCCGGCGTCAGCAGCCCGAGCCGCGTCAGAAACAGCAGGACGACCGGCAGCTCGAAGGCGACCGCCATCGGAAAGACGACGCTGAACAAAAACGAGAAATACCGGTCGATGCCGTACGTTTCGACCGCGCCGATCGTCCGGTTCATCTTTTCCATAAACCGGAGCATCATCGGGAACACGACGAAGTAGCTGAACGACGCGCCGCCGAGAAACAGCGCGAACGAGATCGGCACGTACGCCAGCGTCCCTTTCGCCTCCTCGTCCGTCAGTCCCGGACGAACGAACGCCCATACCTGATACAGCAGCACGGGGAGCGTGAACAGGACGGCCACGAGCAGAGCGCACTTCATGTAAATGAACAGCCCGTCGGTAAACGCGAACACGTTCCATTCGACCGACGCCGTCGCCGTCTGGTTTTTCAGCATCAGCAGCAGCCGGGGCGAAACGTACAGCCCGGCGCACAGCATGGCGAAAAACCAGCCGAATACGACGAGCAGCCGTTTGCGCACCTCGGTCAAATGAACGATCAACTCTTCCTGATCCATGAGCGTTCAGCTCGCTTTCCTCGGCAGGGCCGCAAGCGATCAGACGACGAGCCCGCTGCCCTGCTTCAAATATTTGGAGATGCCGTCGGCCGCGCGATAGGCGAGGGCCCCCACGGTCGCCGTCGGGTTGTTGCCGCTGTTGTGGGCGAACGCGGAGGCGCCGACGACGAACAAGTTTTCCGCATCCCACATTTGCAAATACGAGTTGACCGCCGACGTCGAAGGATCGGCCCCCATGACCGCTCCGCCCGTATTGTGGGTCGATTGGTACGGCACGATGTTGTACGGGTTGAGCTGGTCGTTCGAGCCGACCGTCGTCGGTCCCATCTCCTGCATAATTTCCTTCGTCTTCGCCGCCATATATTTGACGAGCTGACGATCCTGCTCCTCGAAATCGTACGTAATCCGGATGAGCGGAATGCCGTAAGCGTCCTTGTACGTCGGGTCCAGATCGACGTAATGGTGTCTCCACGGCATGTTCGACCCTTGCGAGGCGACGGTCAGCGTGCTGTACGCGTACTTGAGCGAAGCCTGCTTAAACTCCTTGCCCCACTGCGGCGTACCCGCCGGAACCGAGTTGTTCGCGATCGGCCGCTGCCCGGTCTGGAACAGCCGGATGCCCGCCCCGTGAATGAACGGCAGGTTGGAATGGTCGAAGTTGTCGGCGTTCAGCTCGGCGATC